>JBKPSJ010000036.1:0-4639 GCA_046765875.1 Actinomycetota bacterium | reverse complement strand
TTCCTTCATAGGTCTCGTGGGCTCGGAGATGTGTATAAGAGACAGGCATGACGCCCTGGCGGAAGGCGGCGTTGAGGACGGTCTCGTCCTCGTCGACCTCGATCTCGATGCCGACCGGTTCGAACCGGACGACGTGCTTCTCGCCCATGGCGCTCCCTGGGTCCTACCTGGGTGTGCCGACCGGGAGTGGGAGGACCCTGGCGGTCCTACCACCCGTCTCCGTCGTACTGCTGCTCGGGCTGGTTACTCGCCGTCGAGCTTGCCCGGGCGTCCGGCGGGACCACCGCGGACGTAGCGGGCGGCGAAGGTGGCGCGCTCGTCGTCGCTCATCTGGTTGAGCAGGACGTTCGGGCTCTGCAGCGGCGGGCAGCGGCGAAGGTGGTCAAGCGTCCACATCTTGCTCTGGTCGCCCAGTTGCAGATGCGGCTGCGCGACCATGGTCTTGCCGTCGTCGCGGACGTAGCCCATGTCGCTGACCACGTCGGCCCAGTTCCAGCCGTGGTACAGCGTCTCCCATTCGCGGTGGCCGATCAGCTTGCCCATGTTCGGCGTCTGGCGGCCCTCGTAGATCGGCCGGAAGGCGACCTCGTCGGTCCACCGGCACATGTCGTGGCAGTACGTACGCCACTGGCCGTCGACCTCGGCCATCACCATGTCCTCACGGACCAGGCACGGCACCATGCACGTCCAGCAGCGGTGCGGGTACTCGTAGTCCACGTCCTCGAACACGATCGGGTTGTGGCCGTTCGGCGTCGACAGCCGGTTGTAGTTCTCCCACCACTTACCGTACTTGTCGTACCAGCCTGGGTACTTGTACTCGAACCACTCGAAGTCCTTGTCCGTCATCGGGTCGATCCGCCAGTAGTTGGCGAGCCAGCCGGTGGCGAAGAACTGAGCGACCTCGTGCACGTAGCCCTTGTTCCAGATCTGGTTCCAGGACTCCTCGATCAGGTCGTGCGGAATCTCCAGACCGTACTTCTCCAGCGGAACCAGGTAGCTGCGGTAGTAGTCGTCGTAGATCCACCGACGCCACATCTCCGCGTAACTCTCCCGGTCCTTGCGGCGGTCCTTCGTGCCGTACTCGATGAAGGTGCCGATCGCCGCGTCGACGACCCGGTGGTTGTTCCACCACGCGTACCGCAGGTCACGGGCCAGCAACTGGTGGTTGTCCTCGTCGGACAGCGCCATCAGCAGCGTCGCGTACCCGTTGCTGATGTGCCGCGACTCGTCGGACTGCACCGAGTGGAACACCGTCGGGAGCAGGTAGTCACCGTTGGCCGCGGCCTCGGCCGGCATCGCCACGAACAGGGTGTTCGTGAACGCCGTCTCGGCCACGATCGTCAGGTAGATGCTCGCCGCGGTGATCGCGTCGCCGGTGATGAAGCCCTCGGCGAACTGCCGGCCGATCGTCCCGCAGTAGTCGTTGTGGAAGTTGCGCAGGCTGGAGTTGAAGCCTGCTGGGTCGATGTAGTTGTTCATGTACAGGCGCTTGAGGTTCTGCTGGATCGTCGAGTGCCTGACCTCGTCGATCATCTGGATCGCCTGGCCGTTGTGGAGCTCAGGGTTCGGCACAGTGCGGAACAGCAGCGGCATCGCCCTGGCGGCCGAGATCTCCGGCAGCGGGATGATGCTGAGGAACAGCTTCTGCCATTCCAGCCACCGCTCCTGCACCTGGCGGAACATGTTCCCGCGGATAGCGCCGTCGGAGGCGCCGTACACCCGGTGGTCCTTCTCCTCCTGCATCGGGAAGTACGACCGCAGGACTTGCTTGAGCGGGTCCTTCTTCTGCGCCTTACGGAACGTGTAGTCGGTTCCGTACTGCGAGACCGGCTCGTGGTACATGGGATCCCAGGAAAGTTCCTGGATCTTCTGGTGGGCCCTCGCCACACTCTGACGACTCATGGCACTCCTAACGCTCGCTCCGGCCGCTTCTTGCGGCGACCACCGCCTCGGCCCGTCGTAACGGGGGGCTCCGGTTGGGGGACCGGCATGGGTTGCTTGAGGGAATTCAAACGCCCGGCAGACGTTGTGCCGGTCTCAATATGAGACTCACGGATCGCCGAGTACCGACCGTCTGAGATCGGCAAGAAGATCGCGATTCTCCTGCATGATGCGGGCGTTTCCTTCGGCCACCGGCGAGATACCCATAGCCTTCAGCAGCTCCGCGGCGGCCGAACCCGGATCGCCGGTCTCTCCCAGTACGGGATGCAGTCCCTCGTCCGCGAGGTGATGGAACACCAGGTTGACGACGCTCCACGGGTTGTAGGTTTCCTGGTCCATGCGCGCCTCCTCGAACGCACCTTCCCAGGCATCACACGGCGGACCGGAGGCCGCGACAGTCTCAATTTGAGACACCACACCTGAACCCACCGACTACCCTCGGAAGGGGCGACGCGGCATGAGGGGTGCTGCTGCGCTTTCCCATGGAGGCAGCCATGGACGAACAACTGGCCGAGGCGAGACTCCGATTCCTCACGTCTGAACCGGTGCAACCGCATTCCGTACGGCACACCATCCTGGCCTCGTGGATGCGCTCCCGGCGCTGGAATCTGCCCGCCGACCGGATCGATCTGCCCTACATCGCCGACCCCGACCTCGAGCTGCCGCTGGCCCGCAGCGCGAACCCGGTGCTGCAGCGGCTGCACGAGCACCTCGGTGGCCAGCCGATCAGCGTGATCCTCACCGACCGCACCGGGCTGGTACTCACCCGGCTCACTGCCGACGGGCAGCTCGGCCGGCACCTGGACCAGGTCAACCTGGCACCTGGGTTCAGCTACGCGGAGCAGTTCGCCGGTACCAACGGCATCGGTACGGCGCTGGAGGGCGGCCGGCCGATGCACGTGTTCGGCCACGAGCACTATGCCGAGGACCTGGAGGACCTGGCCTGCGCCGGAGTACCGATCAAGCACCCGGTCAGCGGCAAGACCGTCGGCGCGGTCGACCTGACCTGCTGGCGCAAGGACGCCGGCTCGCTACTGATCGCACTCGCCAAGACCACCGCCGACCAGATCCGCTCCGCGCTGCTGGCCGACAGCGGCACCCGCGAGCTCGAGCTCCTGCAGGTGTACGTGCAGGCGACCCGGCGTACCAACGAGATGGTCATCGCGATGGACCAGGACCTGGTACTGATGAACGACTCCGCGCGCCAGGTGCTCGACTCCACCGATCAGCCGATGCTGCTGATGCATGCGACCGAGATGCTCGCGACCGGCCGGCGCACCCCCGCGCTGATCGAGCTGCCGAGCGGCCGGCGGGTGCGGATCTCGTGCCGGCCGATCAATCCCGAGCGGCTCGACGGCAGCGGGATCGTGCACGTCATACCACTGGCGAACGAGCCGATCGAGCACGCGGGCGTACGGCAGCCGGCCCGGCCGATCCTGCCCGGGGTGGTCGGCACCGGCGCGCTGTGGCTGGGCAGCTGCCGCGAGGTGGACCGGGCATACCGGGCCGGTGACTGGCTGGTGCTCAGCGGCGAGCCGGGCGTCGGCAAGCTGGCGCTGGCCCGCGCCGCACACCAGGTCAACAACCCGGCCACGCCGTTCCACGTCGTCGACGCGGACAAGGGCGACGGCTGGCTCGCCGATCTGTCGACCGAGCTGTTCGACGACGCCGTTCGGGCGCTGGCGATCAGGCACGTCGACCGGCTCGACCCGCAGCTGCTCGACGAACTCGTGTCGGTGCTCGACGAGGCCCGCGAGCAGCGCGCCGGCGACCTGTGGGTGGCGGTCACACTGACTCCGGGCGGAGCGGCCGAACCGGACCTGACCGCCCTGCTGACGCTGTTCCCGCTCACCGTCGACGTACCGCCGCTACGGCATCACATCGAGGACCTGCGCGAACTGGTGCCGCTGTTCCTGGCCCGGCTGAGCCGCGGCGGCGACCTGACCTGCTCGCCGGAGGCCATGCAGCAGCTCAGCCGGTCGAGCTGGCCGGGCAACACCGCCGAGCTGTACCAGGTGCTCAAGCACGTCGTGCAGCACCGGCGCCGGATGGGCGCGATCGTCCCGGCCGACCTGCCCGCCGACCACCGCGCGATCAGCCGCCGCCAGCTCACCCAGCTCGAGTCGATGGAGCGCGACGCGATCGTCCAGAGCCTGGCCGACAACAACGGCAACAAGGGCAAGGCCGCCCGGTCGCTGGGGATGTCCCGGGCCACGATCTATCGCAAGATCCACGACTACGGGATCCAGGCCTCGCGCTGAGTTCGTTTCGCTGTCGGACCTGTGCTCTAGGTTGGCCGCGTGCTCACAACGCTGGCGATCGAGAACTATCGCTCGCTGCGCCGGCTCGTCGTACCGCTGGAGCGGCTCACCGTCGTCACCGGCGCGAACGGGACCGGCAAGTCCAGCCTGTACCGGGCGCTGCGGCTGCTGGCTGACTCGGCCCGCAACGGCGCGGTCGCGGCGCTGGCCCGCGAGGGAGGCCTGCCGTCGACCTTGTGGGCCGGACCGGAGACGATCGGCAAGGCGGTCCGCCGCGGCGAGCACCCGGTGCAGGGCACGGTCCGGACCGGGCCGGTCAGCCTCAAACTCGGCTTCGCCGGCGACGACTACGGGTACGCGGTCGACTTCGGCCTGCCGCTGCCGAGCCGGTCGGCGTTCGCGCTGGATCCGGAGATCAAGCGGGAGTGCCTGTGGAG
>JBKPSJ010000035.1:0-4184 GCA_046765875.1 Actinomycetota bacterium | reverse complement strand
GCTCGGGTCCGCCGCGGCCTCCTCGACGCCGCACGCGGCCCGCAGCCGGCCGGCGCGCGCCGGGAAGATGTTCCAGAACCCGACCGGCCGGGGCTGCTGCTGCCGGCTGCCGGCGGCGGGGGTCCGGCCGCTGGCCAGGTCCAGCATGCCGGCCACCATGTCCACCCCCGTGCTCAGCAGCACCGACCGGTAGATCGGTCCACCACCGAGCCGGGCCGCGGCCTCCAGCAGCACCGGCTCGACCCCGCCTCGAAGCCGGAACTCGACATGCGTGGGGCCGGTGGTGATGGCCATCGCCTGGTGGACGGTCCGGGTCGCGGCAAGGACCGCCTGGACGGTGCCGGCCGGGAGCCGGCTGGGGGTGCAGGCGTACACCTCCTCGAAGGTCGGCCCGGTCGGGAGCGGCTTGTCGTGGATGGCGATCGACCAGGTGCGCCCCTCGACCACCAGGGACTCGACGCTGATCTCGGGGCCGTCGACGAACTCCTCGACGAGCAGGGCACCACCGTATTCGGCGTACGCGCTGTCGTGCAGCGGGTCGGTGCCGAAGCTGTCCCAGGAGCCGCGCCGGATCGGCTCGAAGAACCGGGCCAGTTCGGCGTCGTCGGCCAGGCTCCGGACGTACATGCTGCCGGTGCCGATGATGGGCTTGACCACGACGGGGTAACCCAGCTCGCGGGCCAGGCGCTGCGCCTCGTCCAGGGTGCGAGCCAGGCCGAACCGGGGTTGCGCGACGCCGCCGGCCGCGACCGCCTTCCGCATGGCGTACTTGTCGCGCGCCACATGCGCCGTCCACCCGCTGACAGCCGGCAGGCCCAGCTCCGCGGCGAGCCGTGCCGCCGCCGGCACGCTGGCCTCGGCGAAGGTCGTCACCGCGCGGACCGGCTCCGGCTCCTCGGCAACCAGCCGTTTCGCCTCGGCCAGGGTCTCCGGGATGCTGGTGGTGTCCGCGACGAGGATCCGGTCGGCGTACTCCCCCTCCCAGCTCGGGTCGGCCATCACCAGCAGGAGCCGCTCGCCGTGCTGCCGCGCGTACTCCCGCGCGCGAGCCAGGTGCCGGCGCCGGCTCGGGTTCTTCTTGTGCAGGACCAGGATGCTCATGGTGGCGGTTCTCCTCGGCTGGCGCGGGCGGGCCGCGCGTCGGTGGTGAGCAGCAGCTTTCCGACCGAGCGGCGGCTCTCCAGCTCGGTGTGTGCGGCGCCGGCGGCGGCGAGCGGGAAGTGGCCGCCGAGGTGCACGCGGACCCGGCCGGTGGCCACCGCGTCGAAGACCTCCCGGGCGCGCCGGGTCAGCTCCTGCCGGTCGGCGATGTAGTGGTCCAGGTTCGGCCGGGTCACGAAGACCGACCCGGCGGCGTTCAGGCGCTGCAGGTCCACCGGCGGAACCGGCCCACCCGCCTGCCCGTAGACGGCGAGCACCCCCCGCGGCCGCAGCGACGCCAGGCTGGCATCGAACGTGGGCGCGCCGACGCCGTCGAAGACCGCGGCGACGCCCCGGCCGCCGGTCAGCTCCCGCACCTCGCCCGCCAGGTCGGTGGTGGTGGCCCGGATCACCGCGTCGGCGCCGGCCGCCCGGGCATGACGCTCCTTCTCGGCGGTCGACACCGTGCCGATCACCCGACCGCCGGCCTGCCGGACGAACTGGGTGAGCAGCAGTCCCATCCCGCCCGCGGCGGCGTGCACGAGCACCGTGTCGCCGGGACGCACCCGGCCGGCGTCGTGGGTGAGGTAGTGCGCGGTCATGCCCTGCAACAGCACCGCCGCGGCCGCCTGCGTCGAGATGCCGTCCGGCACCGGAACGACCCGGGCGGCCGGCACCGCGGCCCGCTGCGCGTACCCGCCGGGCAGGTTCACCCAGGCCACCCGATCGCCGGGCCGGACGCCGGTGACCGCGGCGCCGACCTCGACGACGGTGCCCGCCGCCTCGACGCCCGGTACGAACGGCAGGCTGCGGGAGTAGGCGCCGGACCGGTGGTACACGTCGATGAAGTTGACGCCGCTGGCCTCGACCGCGACCAGGACCTCGGCTGGCTGCGGCCGGGGGTCCGGCACCTCGGCCGGTTCGAGGACCTCGGGCCCACCGTGCCGGCGAACGAGAATGGCATGCACCGCTCGACCCTCCGGTCACGACCGTCCGAACCGGACTTCGGTGGTCCACTCCGGATGGTCGTTCGACCGGCCGCGGAGGATGTCGTCGTAGCGGTCGCGGAGCCGCGTGGTGACCGGCCCGGCCTCGCCGCCGGGCACCGCCAGCCCGTCGATCGCGGTGACGGGAAGGATCTCCCAGGCAGTACCCATGAAGAACAGCTCGTCGCACAGGTACAGCTCGCTGCGGTCGACCTCGCGCTCCTCGACCGGGATCCCCAGCTCACCCAGCAGGGTCAGGGCCGTCGACCGGGTGATGCTCTCCAGCAGGCCGCTGCCGAGCGACGGCGTGACCGCCACCCCGTCGCGGACCAGGCAGATGCAGGCCCCCGGGCCCTCGGCAACCTGGTGCCGCTCGTTGAGCAGGATCGGCCAGTCGTGGCCGTTCTCCCGCGCCTCCATCATCGCCAGCCGGCCGTTGTGGTAGTTGGAGAACGCCTTCACCCGCGGCGGCATCGTCGCCTCGCCGATCCGCCGCCACGAGCTCACCGCGGCCCGGCAGCCGCGCCCGCCGGTCAAGCCGCTGCGGAACGGCCAGCTGTCGACCACGACCTCGCAGGGCGCACCGGCCGGCACCATCTGCTCGCGGATGACCCCGGCCGGGAAGGCCCAGGGCCGGATGTAGGCGTCGTACCGGTACTCGTTGGCCCGCAGCAGCTCCAGCACGGCGTCGCGCAGCACCGGCAGCCGGTACGGCAGTTCCAGCCGGCAGATGCGGGCGGACCGGTACAGCCGCCGCAGGTGGTCCTCGAGCCGGAAGACCAGCAGCCGCTCGCCGTCGGCCGCCCGGTAGGCCTTGACTCCCTCGAAGACGGCCGCGGTGGAAGCGTGGCCCACCGCATTGATGTGGATGGTGGCGTCCTGCCACGGCACCAGGCGGCCGCTGCGCCAGATCCACGCCGGGTGGCCGGCGGCGGAGCTCGCCAGCGAGGCCAGCGAGCCCACCGGGTGGCCCGCCGCCGCCTGCCCGGCCGGTCCCTCATGGTCCAGTGTGGACAACGCTCCCCGGTGGTCGGCCGGCGGCAGCGGGACGCGCTCGGCAGCATCGGCACTCATGCGATCGCTCTCCTTGCCAGTAGGGCGGTGATCGTGTCCAGGGAAGCCTCGAGCAGGGAGCCGAGTACCAGGTCGGCTTGGTGGAGACCGTCCCGGCTGCCCACCGCACCGGGCACCGCGACGCACTGGAGGCCGGCCGACCGGGCCGACCGCACGCCCGGTGCCGAGTCCTCGAACGCCAGCGCCCGCCGGGCGGGGAGGCCGAGGCAGGCGAGGGCCACCCGGTAGGGATCCGGCGCCGGCTTCGGCCGCGCGACGTCGTCGCCGGTCACCACGAACGGGAACCGGTGGCGCAGGCCGAGCCGGGACAGGTGACCCTCCACCCAGGACCGTTCCGAGCTGCTGACCACGGCCAGGCCGAGCCCGCGCGCGGCAGCGCACTCGATCAGCTCGGCCACCCCGGGCCGCGCCGGCTCCTGCTGGGACAGCTCCCACTTGCGCCGGCGCCGGTGGGCGAGCAGCGCGGCACCGACCGGCCGGCCGAGGCGGCGTTGCAGGTCCGCCGCGGCCACGCTCTCGCCGGCGCGGTGCCCCACCATCGAGACCCACACGGCCGGCGGGAACGCCAGCCCGAGCCCGGCGTATGCCTCCACCCAGGACCGGTACGCGGCGTGCTCGGTGTCGCAGATCAGGCCGTCGAAGTCGCACAGCAGGGCGCGCAGCACGTCAGCCGCCCTGGCCCGCCGGCGCGACCGCACGCTGGTCCCCCGGCCGGCCGGCTTCCCGCCGCACCGGGCCGAGCACCCGGTCCAGGTAGTCGTTGCCGAACACGCCGTCGGGATCGGCCTGCGCGCGCACCCGCTGGAACGTCTCCCATTCCGGGTAGCGCGGGGCCAGGACCCCGGCGGTGGCCGTGTGCGCCTTGCCCCAGTGCGGCCGGCCGGCGTACCCGCGCAGCACGGGCTCGACCGCCCGCAGGATCTCGAGGTAGCCCGGCGTCCGCGGCACCGTCAGGTTGATGTACCCGGTAGCGCGCCCGTAGGC
>JBKPSJ010000034.1:0-18539 GCA_046765875.1 Actinomycetota bacterium | reverse complement strand
CTCGCGACGTTCGCGGCGATCGTGTCGATACCGCTGGGCATCGCCCTGTACGTCGCCGTTTACGCGATCGCCGGCGGTAGCAGCGAGGATCGGGTCATCGCGCCATGGTAGTGGCTCGCGCTCGTACCGGTCGGAACTGTGCTGCTGGTCGTCCTCGCAACCAGCCTCCCGGCGCGGCTGGCGACCCGCATCCCAGCCGCCGACGCACTCCGCTACGAGTAGCCCTCAGATCCGGCCGTAGGCCTTGAGGGTGCGCAGCGCGCGGAGGGTCTCGATTCCGCGCCACTCCATGACCGAGGCGGTTCCCGGCGGGGTCCAGGCGATGGGCCAGCCGCCGTCAGCCTGCTGGTCCTGGACCATGCGGTCGAGATGCCCCGCGATGATGGTCTCGTCGAACAGAGCGGTCCATGGGCTATCGGGCGATGGCGCGAAGTGGAGCGGTGACACCTGCAGCCGACCGGCCAGCCCGGCGGTCGGGTTCAAGCCGGGCTCGTAGGTCCACTCGGTCCAGTGGTCGGCGCGCGGGTAGTCCTCGATCACGGGAAAGGCCAGCGGTACGGCGCCGTCGGCCTGCGCCACGGAGCCGAGCCAGTCGCATGCATCACGAACGACCTCGGACTTCGCCAACACGCGGCAGGTCTCCTCGTACCGGTCACTCTCGGCGGCCATCAAGAAGACGTCGAAAGCCCGCTCGACGTCGATGGGAAGGCTGTGCGGACAACGCTTGTCGGGCTCGAGGCCGTGGCCGAATCCCGCATCGGGGTTTCGGTACGCCAGGACCGCAGCGACGGCACCGCAGGGGTCGGCGTCATCGAAGAGTACGGCGGCCAGTCGCCGTTCGATCAGTCGTCCCTCTCGGTCGAGAAAGGCTCGGCCCGCTCCGAATACGTCGTTCGTCACGCCCGGATTCTGGCAGCGGCCGCCGACATAATGCGTACAAGGAGGTGGCGGCATGGCGACTGTCACGGTGGAGACCGCGGATGGAAGGTCTCTGGAGGTTCTCACCAGTGGGCCGGATGACGGACTGCCCCTGCTGGTCCATTGGGGCACCCCGCAGGGAGCGGTCCGATTCGGGATCGTGGAACGGCCGGCCGCGGCTAGGGGCCTGCGAATGGTCTCGTACTCAAGGCCCGGTTATGGCCTGTCTTCGCCGCGGCATGGCCCGGCCACCATTGCAGATGACGCGGCGGATGCCATCGAGGTCCTGGACCATCTGGGGCTGGACGAGTTCGTGACGCTGGGCTGGTCGGGCGGCGGCCCTCGCGCTCTCGCGTGTGCGGCGCTGTACCCGGGCCGTTGTCTTGCTGCGACCAGTGGTGCAGGCGCCGCGCCGTACGGGGTACCGGACCTGGATTTCCTGGCCGGGATGGGACCGGAGAACGTCGAAGAGTTCGGGGCGGCCCTGGCAGGCGTCCAAGCATTGGAGGGCTGGCTGAGCACAAACGCGCCCGCCGCCTTCGCCGTCACCGCCGACGATGTCATCGCGTCGATGGGCGAACTGCTGTCCGAGGTGGACAAGGCCGCGCTGACCGGCGAGCTGGCCGAGTGCGCCGCCGAGGGGATTCGTCATGCCGGCCGGCAGGGCAGCGTCGGCTGGCGGGACGACGACCTCACGCTCGTACGTCCGTGGGGCTTCGACCTCTCCGCGATCGAGGTACCGGTCTCGATATGGCAGGGCGCGCAGGACCGGATGGTGCCGTACGCGCACGGACGGTGGCTCGCCGCGCACGTTCCTGGAGCCCGCGTTCACCTGTACGAGGACGAGGGTCACGTCTCCCTCCTCATGCAGATGGACCGTGTCCTCGACGACCTGCTCGACCGTGCCGGAGTGGCCGGCCGGACGCGGTGACGCGGCGTATCAGTTCATGTGATGTTCACTTCCTGCGGATTCGGCGGGTGCGAGGATGATCGGGTATCCGGTGGTTCCGGTTACGCGTTCTACATCCTGCGGGACGGCACGGCCGCGGTGCTTCAGGACGACCAGGAGATCCGTCAGCTTGGACCCGGTGACTGCTTCGGAGAGTTGTCGATCGTGGGCGACGGCCACCGTGCGGCGACGGTCAGGGCGACATCGCCGGTCACCGTGTGGAACATGTTCGGATCGGACTTCCGCGGCCTGGAGCGGAAGTTCCCCGACCTGGCCGAGAAGATCCGCACGGCATACACCTGAGGCCCCGCGGTTTCGGACGGCGCCCCGGCGGGAGGCTTGTGGTCGGAGCCAGAACATCGGAGGAGTTGTCGTGGAGTATCGGGAGTTGGGCCGGACGGGACTGCGAGTCTCGGAGATCGGGTACGGCGCGTGGGGCATCGGCGCCTCCGGGTGGATCGGCGCACAGGAGGACGAATCGGTCCGGGCGCTCAACCGTGCGATCGACCTGGGTGTGAACTTCGTCGACACCGCGCGCGGCTACGGCGAGAGCGAGCGCATCGTCGGCCGGGTTCTGCGCGAACGAGCCGGCGACGAGGTGTACGTGGCGACGAAGGTGCCGCCGAAGAACGGCATGTGGCCGGCACCGGACGGGCTCGACCCGGCGGACACGTTCCCCGGCGATCACATCCGGGCGAGTCTGGAGCGGAGCCTGCGGGCATCGGGGCTGGAGGCGTTCGACGTCGTCCAGTTCCATGTCTGGAGCGACGACTGGGTCGGCCGCGGCGACTGGCTGGAAGCCATCGAGGCGCTGAAGAAGGAGGGCAAGCTCCGCTTCTTCGGCGTATCGATCAACGACTACGAGCCGGAGAACGCGTTGCGGCTGATCGAGTCCGGCGCGGTCGACACGGTCCAGGTGATCTACAACGCGTTCTCGCAGCAGGCCGAGGAGCAGCTGCTGCCGGCGTGCCAGGAGCACAACGTCGGCGTGATCGTGCGGGTCGCACTCGACGAGGGCGGTCTGACCGGACGCATCACGGCCGGTACGACATTCCCCTCCGGCGACTTCCGGAACAGCTATTTCCGCGGCGACCGGCCGGCGCAGGTAGAAGCGCACGTACGGGGACTCGTCGATGAGCTGGGCATCGAGACCGATCAGCTCCCGGACATCGCGTTGCGGTACGTACTGGACCACCCGGCCGCATGCACTGTGATCGCGGGTATGCGTACGGTTCGCAACGTCGAGCGCAATGCGGCGACCAGTGACGGCCGCCGGCTGACCGATGAACAGCGCGCCACGATCAAGCGGCACCGCTGGGAGCGCAACTTCTACCAGGCCGACCAGTGAGTAGTTCCAGCCGGCGAGGGGTACATCGTTTGCGAGGAGTCCAGTCCTGCCCACGGAAGCTCCGTAGCGCTGACGTTCCACGAAGGTGGAACAAGTCCTGAATGAGGTGTCTTCGGATGACAGACCTAACGCCCGAGGAAGTGTTCGTGCCGGGCAGGCATTACAGGATCAGGTACAAGGAAGCGCTGGACGGTGGAGCCGAGCGAAGCTTCACCGGCAAGTTCGACAAGTACGTCGACGAGGACGACCTGTGCATCTTCCACGAGGACAACGGTGCACACGCCCCCAAAGCTGTCGTGTGGTCGACCGAGGTGGTCGCCGTCGAGGAGATGCCCGCCGAAGCCTGAACGTACCCCGGAGGTCATGCGCCACGGCCCACAGCCTGGTGACAGCGTTTCGAATGTGTCGGCTGCGATGATTCTGGCCGGTCCGGGCTGTCTGACCGGGTAAGCCGTGCGCCGACGTGCGGCCATGACGTACGACCTCAGCGAGGGGGAGATTCGTGAACGAGCGCAACGTGTCCACACGCACGGTGGGTAGCGGTTCCTCGACAGTCACCTATGACGTCCACGGGGATCTCGGCGACGCCACCGCCGACCGGCCGGTGCTGATGATGATCGGCAGCCCGATGGACGCGGTCGGCTTCGGTACGCTGGCGAGCCACTTCACCGACCGGCCGGTGGTGACGTACGACCCGCGCGGCGCCGGTCGCAACCCGGTCGGCACTACTCCGATCCCGCCCGAGGAGCACGCCGCGGACCTGCACCGGGTGATCGAGGACCTCGGCGTCGGGCCGGTCGACATCTTCGCGAGCAGCGGCGGCGCGGTGAACGCGCTCAGGCTCGCCGAGCTGCACCCCGGCGACGTCAACCGGCTGGTCGCGCACGAGCCGCCGACGGCCGCGCTGCTCGCCGACAAGGAGCAGGCGTTCGCCGTGCTGCGGGACATGGTCGCCACGTACCAGAAGTCGGGCTCGGGGCCGGCGATGGCGAAGTTCATCCAATTCGTGATGTACGAGGGGCCGATCGGCGACGACTACCTCGACCAGCCGGCGCCGGACCCGGCGATGTTCGGCATGTCGGCCGAGGACGACGGCACCCGCACCGACCCGCTGATGCGGAACATGCCGTCGTGCAACGAGTACAACCCGGACTTCGAGGCGCTGAAGGCGATGGGCGATCGGCTCGTACTCGCGGTCGGCGCGGAGTCGGGTCAGCAACTGGCGGCGCGCGGCGGCAGGTCCGTCGCCGAGGGGCTGGGTGTCGAGGCGGTCGTGTACCCGAGCAACCACGGTGGCTTCCTCGGCGGCGAGTACGGCCAGAAGGGCGACCCGGACGGCTTCGCCGCGGCCCTTCACGCCAGCCTCGACTGACCCGGAACTCGATGGCGGAGGCCGCCGGGCCGGGTTAGGGTCCAAGACCATGACCCCGCTCGACGGTCCCGCATGAGCACCTGGCAGTGGGACGCCTCCTTGTATGAGGGCAGTGCCGATCATTATCCCGTCGGGCGGATGCCCTATCCGCCGGAGATCGCCGACGCGCTGCGAGACGCGTTGGGGCTCGACGGCCAGGGTGAGTACCTGGACGTGGGGTGCGGGCCCGGATCGCTGACTCTGCTGCTGGCACCCTTGTACGAGCGGGCTACCGGTGCCGACGCCGACGCCGACATGCTGCGGGTGGCCAAGCGCGAGGCGACACGGGCCGAGATCACGAATGTGAGCTGGCTGTGCCTGCGCGCGGAGGATCTTCCGGCCGGGCTCGGACCCCAGCGGCTGATCACGTTCGCGCAGTCTTTCCACTGGTTTGATCGAGCCCTGGTGGCGGGTGCGGTTCGCCATATGCTCACCGGCGACGGAGCGGTCGTCCACGTCGGCGCAACCACACACCAAGGGATCGAAGGGAGTACTACGCCACGCGAGCAGATCACGGAACTCATTCAGAGCTATCTCGGCAGCACCCGGCGGGCCGGCCAGGGAACGCTGCCGGACGGCACGCCGGGCGGCGAGGAGGCGGTCTTGCGCCGGGCCGGGTTCAGCGGGCCACAGCTCATCGAGATACCGCGCGGGCAGACCTTCGAGCGCACCGAGGACCAGATCGTGGCGTCGGTGTTCTCGCTGTCTGGCTCGGCACCACACCTGTACGGCGACCGGCTGCAGGAGTTCGAGGACGACCTCCGCGACCTCCTGCGCAGGGCGAGTCCGGACGGCGTCTTCTACGAGACGGCCCGGGACATCACCCTCAGCATCTGGCGTTGACGTGGACGGGCTGAGGATCGAGCCGGTCGACGGCGAGCCGATGATGCTGGACTGGCAGCACGTCCACAACACGATCATCCCGACGGCGCCCCTCACGCTGGACGAGGTGCGCGAGCGGACCGGGCGCCATCACCTCGAGGTCGCCTACCTCGGCGATGTGGTCGCCGGCTGCAGCACCGTGCGCCCGCCGGCCGACGAGGACGCCGCCGTAGTGATCGCGCGGGTGCTGCCCGAGCACCGCCGGCGGGGTATCGGCCGGGCGCTCTACGAGCGCGGGCTCGAACGGGCGCGGGACTTCGCCGACGATCGGCCGATCGAGACGGTCGTCCTTGCCTCCAACGAGGACGGGCTTGCCTTCGCGGTCAGGCACGGCTTCATCGAGGTGGAGCGGTACGTCCTGCCCGGCGACACCATCCCCTTCGTCACCCTGCGCCTCGACGTCGGAGTGGGTCATCGATAGATGACTTTCGGATTGCACGGCAGTCTGTACGGTCATGGGCACACATCTGCAGTCAGAGCCGAAGGTCGTCGAACGAGCCGAGCAGCCGTACGCCGGAATCACCGGCACGGTCACCATGCAGGAGATCCCGCGCATCGCGGACCGGTTGCCGGAGGTGTTCGACTGGCTGGCAACGAAGGGCATCGCGCCCGCCGCGGCGCCGTTCTTCCGGTACGCGGTGATCGACATGCCCGGCGACCTCGTGATCGAGGTCGGCGTACCGGTCGCGGAACCGGTCGAGGGTGAGGGCGACATCCGCGGCGGCGTGTTACCGGCCGGCCGGTACGCGACGGTCTCGCACCACGGTCACCCCGACCAACTGATCGATGCCACCGCCGGGCTGCTCGAGTGGGCGGACGGGCAGGGCCTCACCTGGGACAAGACCGACGAGCCCGCCGGGGAGCACTGGGTCTGCCGGCTGGAGGTCTACAACGACGACCCGCGCGAGCAGCCGGACTGGTCGCAATGGACCACGGATCTGGTTTTCAAACTTTCTGATCAGTAAGGAGGTTCCGTGGGGTTCGCGGGCCCGCTCAAGGTGTGCGACACGTGGGTCGCGCCGGCCAAGGAGGTCTCCTGACAAGACCCGGGGGCGGGGTGGGCCCCTCAGCCCGCATACTTGTGGGCCGTGGGTGGTCGCGAGCCGCTCCGCCACGCTCCGGGACAGCAGGGGATCCGACATGACGGACGACGGTACGGCGCCCAAGCCGGGCCATTTCCTGCCCGGCGGAGCCGGTGACGGCACCGCCGAGCGGGTCGGCCCGGCGATCCGGCCGCCGCAGCCGGACCATCCTGGGGTGTTTAGCGGTCATGCCCAGCAGCAGGTGATCGGCTGGGTGGACCGATCCGCCGGGCGGCACGCCACTCCGGCCCCGCTGTACGAGCGCCGCCGGCCGACCAGGCCGGTGCTGGCCGCCCTCATCGCCGTCAGCCTGCTCGCCACCGCCGGTGGTGTGGCGGCTATCGCGCAGCTGATCAAGCCGTACGACGGGCTGGTCGACAGGCCGCTGACGCAGCCAACCCTGGCCCCGTCGCCGGGTGCGTCGGACTCGGCGGCGCCGCAGGCGACCGTCACGGTGACCGCGACACCGACGCAGGACACCGTGACCGTCAAGCAGAACGACTTCTACCAGACCGGCCCGCTGGTGTCGTCGAAGTGCGAGGAGCCGTCGTACCGGCCGAGCACCAAGGCCGGCGTGACCAAATACGCACAGGCGATGCTGCCCTGCCTGAACAAGTCCTGGGCGCCGACCGTACGCGAGGCCGGCCACGAGTTCCGTGCGCCGAAGCTGGTGGTGTTCAAGGGCGACAGCCCGACCACACCGTGCAGCGGCCAGACCAGCGACGCCTTCTACTGCGGGACCGACGAGACGATCTACCTGTCGTGGACCACCGAGGTCGAGCAGTACGCCGAGTCCGACCACACCTGGGCCCGGATCGACCTGGCAGCCACGGTGGCACACGAGTACGGCCATCACGTACAGCAACTCGTCGGCATTCTGGACGCCTCGCAGTCGAGGGAGGACGCCGCGTCGAGCGAGGCCGGCAAGCTGCTGGAGAGCCGGCGGGTGGAACTGCAGGCTGAGTGCCTGTCGGCGGTGTACCTCGGCGCGGATGCGGACTGGTTCCCGGTCGAGGGCCGGATCTACGACAAGTGGCTGTGGCGCGCGAAGCACCACGGCGACGAGTACAGCGAGGATCACATCCGCGACCACGGCTCGCGCAAGAGCACGGCCACGTGGAGCGTACGAGGCTTCGAGAACCCGGAGCCCCAGTCCTGCAACACCTTCACCGCTCCCGCCGCAAAGGTGTCCTGAACCTGAGTTACTCCGTCGCCATCGCGCCGGATCGTGCTTAGCCTCGAAGGATGGATGTCACGTTCACCCGCATCGACGACAAGCGGTACGGGATCGCGATCACCCGTGAGCACGGCCCGGACATCCCGCTGATGCAGGCCCCGGGGTACGACGAGTGGATGCCGCACGACCTGGCGCACTACGTGGTCGAGGAACACTTCGAGATCCGGCTCGGCATCTTCGGTCAGGCCGCGGCCGGCGGCGGCTCGTTCTCGCCCGATCCGGCCGAACGCAGCGGACGGTCGGCCCGTACCGCCAAGCGGCTCGACTCGGTCGCGCATGGCGACGTCGGCGAGTCCGAGGCACTGGTCGGCATCTGCGTGGCCGCGTGGCGGCTACGCGCGCTCGGTGAACAGTTGCCGCCATGGGTCAGCGAGGCCGACGCCGGGCGGGATGGCGTCGCCGATTGCGTGGACCGGCTGGACGAGGTCGCGCACCGCTGGCACGCGCTCCAGCCGGGCCGGTCGCTCACCCTGACCTGGCCGCGCGGGCTGACGGTGGACCCGGGACGGGTACGCGCCGGCCGCCGTACCCCGAAGTCAGCCACCCAGCGCCGCGGCCGCGGCCACTGAACGATCAGCCGAGCTTGAGTTTGAACCCCTCGTGCGAGGCCACGAAGCCGAGCCGCTCGTAGAAGCGGTGCGCGTCGATCCGGGACTTGTCCGAGGTGAGCTGGACCAGGCTGCAGCCGTTCGCGCGCGATTCCGCGATCGCCCAGTTCGTCAGCGTCGTACCCAGGCCGATGTCGCGGGAGTCCGCACGGATCCGGACCGCCTCGATCAGGCCGCGCTTGCTGCCGCGCCGGGACAGTCCGGCGATGAAGGTCAACTGCAAAGTGCCGATCACCTCGCCGTTGCGCTCGGCAACTACCAACCGCTGGTTGCTATCGGCCTCGATTTCCTCGAACGCCTTCCGGTACGGGGTGAGGTCGTCGAGCGACTCACGGGTCGCGCCGAGCTGGTCGTCGGCCAGCATGGTCAGGATCGCCGGCAGGTCGTCGGCCGTCGCCGTCCGGATCAACACGTCGCTCATGGGGCAAGCATCTCAGGCGGCGCGGCAACAGCCTGTACGCGGCGCAAGAGGACGTCGGAGTGTGGCGCGTCCCGCTGCCGCTCGGGTCAGGGCCGGTGCTCGTCGACCGGGTCGCCGACTTCGGGGACCCGCGCCTCGGCTGAGGACTGAGTGGCGTTCAGGATTCGGTACGGTCGGGGCCGGCGTTGCGGACGTCCTCGACCTTGCTCATCGCATCGCGCAGGTCCTGCAGCCAGGTGTCGCTGTGCTTGGCCACCAACTTGACGCACCAGCCCAGGGCGTCGCTGCGCGACCGCGCCACGCCGGCGTCGACGAGGGTGTCGAGCACCTGCCGCTCGGGCTGCCGTAGCCGGGTCATCACCGGCGCCGACAGCGAGGTGAAGATGGTGCGGGTGTCGCCGCACTCGACGCCCCAGGCGACCTTGCGCCGGGCGGAGTGCTCGAGCTCGCGGGCGATCTCGATCCGCTTCTCGCGGGTGTCCTCGCGGAACTGCTTGATCCGGCCGTCGTTCGCGGCACTCTTCTCGGCATCCGACGCGTCGGACGCGTAGTACGGGGCCGGGATCCGGCCCACGATCATGATCTCGTCGCGGTCGATGGTGATCTCGGGCTCGCCGTCGAACCAGTCCGACGGGAGACGCCCGGTCAACCACCCCCGAACCCGTTCCTTCCTGCCTCCTGTACTCATGTAATCATGATTACACGGCCGTCAAGCCGGTCAAGAGGTGTAGTGGGCGCGGACCCGATCGTGAGCTGACGGGGGAGCGCCGGTCCGGTCGAGCCCGAGCAGCGCGGCACCCAGCACCGGCGGGGTCTTGACGACCCGGATCACCGCCAGCGGTGCGATCGCCTTCAGGTCCTGCTCGATCTGGTCCATCAGTAGCCGGTGCCCCGCGGTCAGCACGCCGCCGCCCAGGATCACATCCACCGGGTCGCCGAGCAGGTCCAGCCGGCGCATCGCGACCGTCGCCATCGTGACGATCTCCTCGGCCTGTCGTCGTACCAGCGACCGGGCGACCTCGTCACCGGCCGCGGCCACCTCGAACAGGACCGGCGTCAGTTCGAGGCGGCGGGCGTATGGGATCTCGCCGAGGTGCAGCGCCTCGATCAGTGCCGGCATCGTCGGCAGGCCGAAGTGGGCCGGCAGTGCCCGCACGAGCGCGGTCGCCGGTCCGCGGCCGTCGTCGGCGCGGGCTGCGTTCCACAGCGCCTCGTTGGCCAGCTCGCTACCACCGCCCCAGTCGCCGGAGATCATTCCGACCGCGGCGAATCGTGCGGTCCGGCCGTCGGGCCGGACGCCGGCGCAGTTGATCCCGGCCCCGCAGACGACAGCGATTCCCCGCAGTTCGTCGACGCCGGACCGCAGCAGCGCGAGCGTGTCGTTGCCCACGTACGTCGACCGGCCCCAGCCGCGTGTGTCGATCGCCCGCTCCAGTCGTTCCTCCTCGACCGGAAGATCGGCGTTGGCCAGGCAGGCGGACACATGCTCGGCGATCGGGACGCCGATCCGTACCTCGAGCCCGGCCTCCCTGGCCGCCGCCGCGACGACAGGTGCCAGCCCGGCCACCGCGACCTCGGCACCTTCGATCTGCGGGTGGAACCCTCCGCCGCGTGCGGTGCCGAGCACGGCGCCGTCCTGGCCGACCAGCGCGACGTCGGTCTTGCTGTTCCCCGCGTCGACGGCCAGCACCGCGGCCGCGGGCGTCACGCCCATGGCAGGTACGCGCGGTTGTGGGCGAGCAGCGCGTCGGTCAGCACGTCGGCGTACTCGATCTGGCCGACCAGCGGATGGGCGAGCAGGGCGTCGAAGACGCGATCCCGGCTACCGTGCAGCGCGGCCTCGAGGGCCAGGTTCTCGTACGCCGTCACATGCGCGACCAGTCCCGCGTACAACGGTTCCAACGTTGCCACCGGCAACGGCGTCGCACCGGAAGCGCCGACCTGAGCAGGCACCTCGATCACGGCATCGTCCGGCAGGAACGGCAACGTACCGCCGTTGCGTACGTTGACGACCTGCACGTCGCCCGAGTCGTTCAGCAACGATGCGGCGAGTGCGACCGCGGCCTCGGAGTAGTACGCGCCGCCACGCTTGGACAGCAGTTCGGGCTTGGTGTCGAGGTTCGGGTCGCCGTACATCTCCAGTAGTTGCCGCTCGATCTCGGCGACCTCCGCGGCCCGCGACGGCTTCGACCGCTGCTCGCGGACCACCTCGTCGTGCGCGTAGAAGTAACGCAGGTAGTACGACGGGACGACGCCGAGCCGCGTCACCAGCGACGCCGGCAGACCGATGTCGGAGGCAACCTCCTCGCCGTGCGAGGCGAGTAGTTTGGGGAGCAGGTCCTCACCGTCGACCCGGACCGCACGCTCCCAGGTCAGGTGGTTCAGCCCGAAGTGGTCGAGCGTCATCCGCGCGGGGTCGACGCCGAGCAGCCCGGCGAACCTACGCTGGAACGTGATCGCGACATTGCACAGCCCGACCGCACGATGTCCTTCCTGCAAGAGGGCCCGGGTGACGATCCCGACCGGATTGGTGAAGTCGACGATCCACGCATCCGGGTTGGCGGCACGCACCCGAGCGGCGATGTCGAGCACGACCGGCACTGTGCGCAGGGCCTTCGCGAGTCCGCCGGCGCCGGTCGTCTCCTGGCCGACGCATCCGCACTCGAGCGGCCAGGTCTCGTCCTCGTTCCGCGCGGCCTGCCCGCCAACGCGCAACTGCAGCAGCACGGCGTCGGCTCCGTCCACCGCTGCGTCCAGATCGGAGGTGGCGACGATCTTGCCGGGATGACCCTGGCGGGCGAAGATGCGCCGCGCCAGTCCGCCGATCAGTTCAAGCCGATCCTGTGCGGGATCGACCAGCACCAGTTCGTCCACCGGCAGCGCCGAACGCAGCCGGGCGAACCCGTCGATGAGCTCCGGGGTGTACGTCGACCCGCCGCCGACGACTGTGAGCTTCAACCTTTGACCCCTGTCAGTGTCACGCCTTCGATGAAGGCCTTCTGGGCGAAGAAGAACACGATGATCACCGGCGCCATCACCAGGAGCGTGGCGGCCATCGTCAGGTTCCAGTTGGTCTGGTGCATGCCCTTGAACGATTCCAGCCCGTAGCTGAGCGTCCAGGCGCCGGGGTTGTCGCTGGCATAGATCTGCGGCCCGAAGTAGTCGTTCCAGCAGTAGAAGAACTGGAACAGCGCGGTCGCCGCGATCGCCGGCTTGGCCATCGGCAGAACCACCATGATCAAGGCCCTGAAGTCGCCGCAGCCGTCCACCTTGGCCGCGTCGACGTATTCCTTGGGAATCGTGAGCAGAAACTGCCGGAGCAGGAAGATCGTGAACGCGTCGCCGAATCCCATCGGGATGATGAGCGGCCACAGCGTCCCGGACAGGCCGAGCTGCTTCGCCCAGAACAGGTACATCGGCACGATCACGACCTGCGGCGGCAACATCATCGTCGCGATCACGACCATCAAGGCGAGGTTCCGGCCGGGGAACTTGAACCGCGCCAGCGCGTACGCAACCGGGATGCTCGACATCAGCGTCAGCGTCGTGCCCAGCACGGCGTACATGATCGAGTTCTTCCACCAGGTCAGGAAGCCAGGCGAGTCCCAGACCTTGCCGAGGTTGCTCCACTGCCACGGGTCCGGCCACAGGTCACGGGTCAGCGCCTGCTGGTCGCTCATCAGCGCGGTGAAGAACACGAACACGAACGGCAGAACGAAGAACAGCCCGGCGGCGATCGCCAGCGCGTGCACCCCGATCCACTCCAGCGCGCGGCCGCGCCGTGCCGTCGTCACCCGCTGCTCGGTGACGACGCGGTCGGACACCATCACGCCGGTCATCGGTCCTCCGCGGACAGGAAGCCGCTGCCGCGGCGCATCAGTACGGCGGTGAACGCCATCGCGAGCGCGAACAACACCAGCGCCACCACGCAGGCCGAGCCGGTGTCGAACCGCTGGAAGCCGAGGTTGTACACCAGGTGCGGCAGCGTCAGCGTCGACTTCTCCGGATAGCCCGGCTCGAACGACTGACCGGGCCGTCCGATCACACCGCTGGCGACCTTCGCGGCCACCAGCGGCTGGGTGTAGTACTGCATGGTCTGGATGACGCCGGTGACTACGGCGAACAGCACGATCGGGGAGATGTTCGGCAGCGTGATGAACCGGAACCGCTGCCACGGACCGGCGTGGTCCAGCTCGGCCGCCTCGTACTGCTCCTTGGGTACGTCGAGCAGCGATGCCATGAAGATCACCATCAGGTCACCCACGCCCCACAACGCCAGCAGCGTCAGCGCGGGCTTGGACCACGCCGGGTCGTTGAACCAGCCGGGCTGGGGCGACCCGAGTGATCCGAGGATGTGGTTCACCGGCCCGGTGCCCGGGTTGAGCAGGAACACGAACGCCAGGGTCGCGGCCACCGGCGGCGCCAGGTACGGCAGGTAGAACGCGGTCCGGAACAACCCGGCGCCGAGCTTGATGTGGGTGACCAGCAGGCCGACGCCGAGCCCGAAGATCACCCGCAGGGTCACCATCACGACCACCAGCCACAGCGTGTTGCGCATGGCCGGCCAGAAGAACGGGTAGTCGGTGAACACGTACGTCCAGTTGTCCAGCCCGTTCCACGTCGGCGGCGTGAACCCGTCGTACTTCATGAACGAGAAGTAGACGGTCGCCGCGAGCGGGTAGCCGAAGAACAGCCCGACACCGATCAGCCATGGCGACAGGAACGCGATCGTTCGCAACCCGTCGCGGCGACGCCGCATCCCCAACGTATAGGTCACTTGACCTTCTCGATGTCCTTGTCGATCTGCTGGTCGGCCTTGGTCAGCGCGGCGTTCAGATCGGTGATCTTGCCCGCCTCGTTGAGGTAGCCGACGTCCTGAAGGGTGAGCTGGAACGCGCCGCCGTTCGAGGTCGCCGGCGTTGTGTTGCTGTTCGGGTTCGCCGAGATGTCAAGGAAGGTCTTGAACTGAGGCGTGTTCTCCAGTTTCGGCGACTTGAGTGCGTCGAAGGTGGACGGCACATTCTTGATGGCGTTTGCGAAGCTGACGACAGCATCGGTGTCCGTGGTCAGGTACTTGGTCAGCTCCCAGGCAGCGTTCTGCTTCTTGCTGGTGGTGGCGATGCCGGTGATGGTGCCGGACAGGTAGCCGCGGCCGTACTTGTCGGCCTGGTCGTCCGGGACCGGGAACGGCGCGGTGCCGTAGTCGAGGCTCGGCGCATTGTCCTTGATCATCGCGTTGCGCCATTCGCCGTCGATCGCCATCGCGACCTGCCCGGTGTGGAACGGGTTCTTCGGGCCGAACTCGTCACCGAAGGTGGCCCGGTACTTCTCCAGCTTGGCGAATCCGCCGAGCTTGCCGACCAGGTCCTTCTGCCAGTTGAGCATGGCGGTGAACGACGGGTCCTTGGCCGCGTTCGACTTGCCCTGAGCGTCGAAGTACGTCGGCCCCCACTGCGCGGCGAAGTGGCCGAATGTCGACTCGTACCCGTGGAAGTTCGGCATGAAGCCGAGCTGGGCGTACGAGTCACCCTTGGTCTTGGTCAGCTTGATCGCATCGGCCTCGAACTCCGACAGCGTCTTCGGCGGATCGGTGATGCCGGCCGCGGCGAACGCCTTCTTGTTGTAGTACAGCCCGTACGCATCGTTGAGCAGCGGCAGCGTGCAGCGCGTGCCCTCGAACTGGGTGTAGTCCAGCAGCGGCTTTGGGAACGTCTTGTCCACGTCGATGCCGGACTTGTCCAGGAACGGCTTGAGGTCGGCGAACACATGCGACGAGCAGAACCTGCCCACGTTGTCGGTGGTGAAGGACGAGACCACGTCCGGCGCGCTCGTGCCGCCGGCGCGCAGCGCCTGGTTGATCTTGTCGTCGTCGATGTTGCCGACCACCTTGACATGGATCTTCGGGTTCTTCGCCTCGAAGTTGGCGATGTTGGCCCCGATCGCCTTCACCTCGCTGGGCGCTGAGTACCCGTGCCAGAAGGTGATAGTGACGTCCTGAGCGACGTTGTCCTTAGCGCCACCGGAGTTGCTGCCGGTGCAGCCGCTGCCGAGCAGCGCGAGGACGGTGATGGCCGCCGCTGCGGTGGCCATCCGGTGGACTCTCGGCATTTCCGTCTCCCTCAGTTGGTTTTCGTACCCGCTGTCGTCGCGCCCGCGGTGTCGAACACCGCGTCGCGGGTGGTGCCGAGCGCGCTCTGGATCGCGCCGCACAAGACCTGGTCGTCCGGTACGCCGGTCAGCACGATCCGCGGGCGTGGTACCGCGAGATCGGCCAGCTCGGCCTGGACCAGCGCCCGCAGCCGTTCGCCGCCGGCGATGATCACTCCTCCGGCCAGCACCACCAGCTCGGGGTCGATGACCGCGACCATCGCGGCCAGCCCGACCGCGAGCCGGTGGGCGAACTCGGTGAGCACCACGTCGCCGGCACCCGGGCTGCCGAGCGCCTGCGCGACCGCGTCGTCGGCGGTCCGCGCCGCGATGCCGTGGTGCCGGGCCAGTGCGAGCACCTGCTGCGCACCGGCCAGTGCCTGGAACCCGCCGGAGTTGTTCCGCCCGACGTTGCGGACCAGCGGCGTACCGGGCAACGGCAGGAAGCCGACCTCGCCGGCGCCGCCGGTCGCGCCGCGGTGCAGCCGGCCGTTGATGACGACCGCCGCGCCGAGCCCCTCCTCGCCCCACAGCAGCACGAAGTTGCCGTTGTCGCGGGCGTTCCCGAGCCGCTGTTCGGCGATCGCGGCCAGGTTCACGTCGTTGTCGACCTCGAGCGGTACGCCGAGACTCTCGGCGAGTTGGTCGAGCAGGTTCGGCGCGTGCCAGCCTGGCAGGTGGCGTGCGTACCGCAGCCGCCCGGTGGTCGGGTCGAACGCGCCGGGCGTGCCGATCACCAGCCGGTGCAGCCGGTCGCGTTCCAGGCCGGGCCGGCTGAGCGCGCCGTCGAGCGCCGCGCCGACCTGCCCGACGGCGTCGTGCGCGCCGCGGCGCCGGGTCGGCAGTTCGTACTCTCCGACGGTCCGGCCGGTGATGTCGGCGACGGCGGCACGGATCCGCACCGGCGTGACGTCGAGCCCGGCGACGTAGGCGGCACTCGGGTTGACCTCGTACAGCTGGGCGTTCGGGCCCGGGCGGCCGGCGATGCTGCCGCTGGGCACCACCAGTCCGGCATTCTCCAGTCGGGCCAGCAGTTGCGACGCGGTCGGCTTGGACAGCCCGGTCAGCTCGCCGATCCGGGTCCGCGACAACGGGCCCTGCTCGAGCAGCAGGTCGAGCGCGGCCCGGTCGTTGATCGCCCGCAGCAATCTCGGCGTACCGGGTGTGCCAGTCACTTTCTTACCGACCTCCGTCCCGGACCGGTAAAGACTGTTAGGAAGGTTTCCTAACAGGACGGAAAGTACGGCTGCCGGCGGACGGTGTCAATGCGTCGGCGGGGTCACGCCTGCGCCTTGCCGCCGCCGAGCAAGGTAATAGTCAGGGAAGTTGCCAATTGATCGGGCTGCCGCCCTGCTCGGTGAGCAGTGCGTTGACCCGGCTGAACGGGCGCGATCCGAAGAAGCCGCGGTCGGCCGACATCGGGCTCGGATGCGCGGTCTCGAGGTATGGAGTCTTGCCCAGCATCGGCTTCAGCGTCTGCGCGTCGCGGCCCCACAGGATCGCGACCAGCGGGCCACCGCGAGCGACCAGCGCTCGGATCGCCTGCTCGGTCACCGCCTCCCAGCCCTTGCCGCGATGGCTGCCCGGCCTGCCCGGTTGGACGGTGAGCACCCTGTTGAGCATCAGCACCCCGCGGTCCGCCCACGGCGTCAGGTCGCCGTTCGACGGTGCCGGTACGCCGACGTCGGCCATCAGCTCGCGATAGATGTTGGCCAGGCTGCGCGGGATCGGCCGGACGTCGGGCGCGACCGAGAAGCTCAGCCCGACCGGGTGGCCGGGCGTCGGGTACGGGTCCTGGCCGACCACCAGCACCCGGACAGCGTCCATCGGCCGGTGGAACGCCCGCAGCACGTTGTCGCCGGCGGGCAGGTACGGCCGCCCGGCCGCGATCTCCGCCCGCAGGAACTGGCCCATCCGGGTGACGTTGTCCTCCACCGGCGCGAGCGCCTCGGCCCAGTCCGGCGCGATCAGATCCCCGAGCGACTTAGGACTCACCCGCGCAAGCATGCCACGGCTGAGGGTTTGACAGGGTCCCAGCACGACGGTGCTGTTCGGAGTGGGTCGTCGGCTGTTCGAGGTGCTGCCGTCGCGGATCGAGTTGGACCTCGTCCGGGTGACGACACTCCCGAGGCGGACGCACATCCGCTACCGCATACGGGGGTGAACCTCGATGAGGGTGTGCGGAGGGGAGTGCGGAGAGTACGTGGAGTTCATCACGTGTACATGAGTTATCAGTGTGTCGCCTAGGAGACAGCCCGCACCGGCCGATATAAAGGGTGAGGCCCCGCAAAGTATGAGTTCGAACCTCCGATGTTCCTCATTGTCCGTGCTCGTTCGTTCAGGCGGCTCCCAAGTGCTGACGCGCACTGTGGACGGGGGCGGATTGCTGCGAACTGCAACCATCAGTGCAACCAAAGATCGGCGGTCAGGTCCGCACCGATTGACCTATAGGTGTCAGCAGCTCGTGACGACTTCCGTGTCAGATTGCGGTCGGCCGATCATTGGCGGTCATTCAGGCTGGGGTCGAGCGATCCTGAGCCGCGTCTGGGCAGTCATGGGCGGGCTCGTTGCTGTACTTCACTGCTGTACTGCTTGCGCCTGCCTCGGTCGGGAGGCTGCACCTCCGTGGCCGGCAGGAATGTCGCTGGCGTGTCGAAGCGGTGCCGGCGGGCTGATTCGCAGGTTGCGATCGGAACTTGGGCCTTGGACCTGATCGTGTGCTCGCTGTGAACTGTCGCGCTCTGAGCGCTAGCAATTTTGACAAGTGAATAGTGTGCCACGCGCTAGCGTCACCCAGCTGCGTGACGGCGGGCGCGCCGGCGGCTTCGGGGCCTTTCATGCCGTGCTCGATCCAGATGTCGTGTTGTGATCCGGCGGGGGTCACGCGGGATGTGGCGGTGGGCAGCGGGTTTCTAGCCAGCACCTTTTGGGGGTCGCCCTGCGCGGGACGATGTGGGACCGGCCTGCCTAGCACAGGCAGCCACCCCGGTACGGCTATCTACACCCCTGGGGTAGGTGCCAGCCTGCTCGACCCGCCGCTGGGGCGGCGCGATGATGAGTGGCAGTCGATGGCTGCGGCTCGGTCGCACGGAGGCGATCGTCGGGGCACGGGAGGGGTTGGGGATGGCGCGATTTGGTCGGCGGCAGGTTGTGCTCGGGGCCGCGCTGGGGTGGGTGATCTACGCGGTGAGCACCGGGCCGTGCCGCGTGGCTCCCGGTTGGGTTGTTGTCGGGCTGGGCGCTGTGAGCGTTGCGGCGATGATGGCCGCGGTGGTGGCCGCGGTGCGGATGCTGTGGGTGCAGTCCAGCAGGGATCAGCCGCGCGGCTTGGTCCTCGGGCTGGCGATCGGATGGAGGCTGCGATGAGCTCGGGTACTGGCCGTTCAGTCGTCGCTGGCCACGGTCAGCTGGTCTGGTCACTGGTGGCGATCGTATTGGCCCTCATCACCCCATTCGGTGAGGTTCCAGGTTTCAGAGGTCACAATTGGATCGGTGACGAGTACACATCAATATCGCTGCCTCCCGTACTCATTGGC
>JBKPSJ010000033.1:0-8059 GCA_046765875.1 Actinomycetota bacterium | reverse complement strand
GGGGCGTCCTCGCCGGCGACGATGCCGATCACGACCAGCGCGCCGAACAGGAGTATCTGCAGCGCGCCGAGCACGATGCCGGCGATCGCCATCCCGGTTCCGGATTCGCGGGTGCGGCGGATCGTCAGCAGCGCGCCGATGCCGAGCCCGACCGGGATCGGGCCGAGTCCGACGAGTCCGGTGACCAGGGCGGCGATCGACAGACCGCTGGTGCCGGGCGGATCGGCCGACGGGTATCCGAACCCGTACGGAGCCGGGTACTGGTACGGCTGCCCCGGTCCCGGCGGGTACGGCTGGTACGGAACCTGCTGAGGGCCCGGCGGGTATGGCTGGTTGTGGACCTGTTGAGGGCCCGACGGCGGCACCCAGCCGGGCACGTCCTGCGGTGGGCCCGCCGACGGTGTGCCCAGCGGCTGGCCGGTGGGTGGTGTGCCCTGCGGCCGGCCCGTCGGCGGCGGATCCTGCGGTCGGTCGGTGTAGCGCGGAAACTCGGGTGGCGGCTGACTCATCGGGATCCCGGTGTCCGGACTCGGCTAGCGCCTGGTGCCGCGCATCGAGCCGGTCAGCTGCTTGCCGGGCTTGCCGAGCATGCACAAGACGTTGCCTTCGGCAACCTCGTCGTCCTGCAGCACGACGAAGAAGATCTCCAGTTCCGAGGTGTCGTACGCCTTGCCGACGAAGTCCTCGAACGAGTTGGCGCAGCTCTCCGCCGCGCTCAGATCCTTCTCCTTGCCGGCAAGTCCGGTCAGCGCCGCACTCGCCGTCGCGTACGCCTCGCCGGCATGCGGTCCGGCGCAGTCGGCGATCTTGGCCACCAGCAGCGTGTTCTTGTCCAGGTCGGCGTTGAAGCACTGGCCGACCCGGATGTTGGACACCGCGGTGGTCTGGCCGACGCCGGCCTGGCCGCCGCCGTAGATACCGAGCGCCGCGATCAGCGCGATCACGACCAGCCAGCACCCGGTCAGCACCAGCCCGGTGATCGCGAACGAGCGGCCGCGCCCGCCGTTCCGCCGGATCTTGCGCAGCGCGATGATCGAGAAGATCGGTGCCAGTACGACCGCGCCGACCAGGCCCAGGACGAAGCCCGCGATCGCGAACCCGTTGGTCTTGGCCGGCCGTGGTGGCGGCGGCGGCTGGACCCAGGGGCCGGGCTCACCGCCGTACGCCGAACCGCCCGGCGACACCGGGCTGCCGGGCTGGACGGGCCCGTAGGAGGGCTGGGAGACCGGTGGCGTCGGCGGTAGCCGCGAGGTCTGTGGCAGTGGTGACTGCCTGCCCGGCGGCTGCGGAGGCTGTTGCGAGTCGGCCATGTCCCTCCCCCGACGTCCGCCGCGGTCGCGCCGGTCTGGTCATCAAGACATCGGATCTGGCCGGCTTTTCGTTACACGTGCGCAGCGAGTCGAGCGCCGAACGTCACCGGCGGTTGGGTGGTACGGGTACCAGACCGGCGCCGCGACCCTCGTACAGCGCGACCATCGTCGCCTCTGCCGCGAGCAACGGTGCGACATTTGTCTCGATCGCCTGCCGGCAGGCGGCGAGTGCGTCGATCCGGTGCAGGGTCTGCTCGGGCGTGCCGTGCGCCGCGAGTTGCTCGATCTGGCGCCGCAGTTCGTTGTTCACCAGCTCGGCCCCGGCGCCGGTCTGATGCACGAGCACGTCGCGGTACAGCGCCATCAGGTCCACCAGCGAGCGGTCCAGCACGTCGCGCTCCCAGCGCTTCGCCCGCGCCTTCTGCTGCTCCTCGAGCTCCTTGAGCGCGGCGGTCGCCTCGCGATTGCGCACCCCCTTGGTGCCGACGCCGAGCGCCTGCTCCAGTTCCGCACGCTCGCGGGCATCCACCTCGGCGGTGGTCTCCTTGGCCTCCTCGCGGGCGGCGTCCACCAGGCCGGCGGCCGCGGTCAGGCAGGCGCCCAGGTCGCGCAGACCGAACGGTACGGCGAGCACCGCGGCCCGGCGTTCGCGCACCCGCTCGTCGCGAGCCAGCGCCCTCGCCCGGCCGATGTGTCCCTGTGCCGCGCGGGCGGCGAACCCGGCCAGGCCGGGGTCGATACCGTCGCGGGTTTCGAGCATCTGAGCGACCGCCTCGGTCGGCGGTGTCCGCAGCACCAGCAGCCGGCAACGGGACCGGATCGTCGGTACGACGTCCTCGACCGTCGGCGCGCACAACACCCAAACGGTGCGGGCGCCCGGCTCCTCGATGCTCTTGAGCAACGCGTCCGCCGCCTGCTCGGTGAGCCGGTCGGCGTCCTCGACCACCATCACCTGCCAGCGACCCGTGGTCGGGCTCATCGCGGCCCGCCGGACCAGTTCGCGGATCTCGGCGACCCGGATCGACAGCAACTCCGTCCTGATCAGCGTGACGTCCGGGTGGGCTCCGCTGAGCGCCGTGCGGCAGGCGTTGCACTCGCCGCAGCCCGGCACGTCGCGCCGGCACTGCAGCGCGGCCGCGAAGGCGCGCCCGGCGTTCGACCGGCCGGAGCCCGGCGGTCCGGTCACCAGCCAGGCGTGTGTCATCCCGGCCGTGGCAGGGCCGCTCTCGCCGGCCAGCCGGGCGTTCGCCGCCTGGACCGCGTTACGCAGCACCTCGACCACCGGTCGCTGCCCGACCAGGTCGTCCCAGACCGTCACCCCGCCTCCCTCCCGCTCCGCGTCTCGTCATCCACACGCTCTTCGGCCGGCTGATCCGGCTCCGGCTCATCTGGTTGGGGCGGCGGGGTGGCCGGCCTCACGATCCGGCCGGCGTGACGGCCTGGGAGCAGTGGGGACAGGCGGGTTTGAATGGCGGCGGCCAGCTCGGCGCGGTCCGCGGTGGCGTCCAGGACGAGGTAGTGCTGCGGCTCCGCGGCCGCCAGCTCGAGGAAGGCGTTGCGGACCCGTTCGTGGAAGTCGCTGCCCTGGGACTCGATCCGGTCCCTGGTCTCGAACCGGCCGTGCCCCACCACCGGCGGCAGGTCGAGCAGGATCGTCAGGTTCGGCCGCAGGTCCTCGGTCGCCCAGCGGATCATCCGCTCGACATCGCTCGGGTCCAGCTCGCGACCCGATCCCTGGTAGGCAAGCGCCGAGTCGACGTACCGGTCGGTGATCACGACCGCTCCCCGCTCCAGCGCGGGCTTGATCACCGCGTCGACGTGGTCGGCCTTGTCAGCTGCGTACAGGAGTGCCTCGGCTCGGTCCGAGATGTCCCCGGTCGCAGGGTCGAGGACTATCTCCCGCAGCGTCTTTCCGAGCGTTGTGGCGCCCGGCTCGCGGGTGAGCATCACCTCGTACCCGCGCTCGGTCAGCCAGTCGTGCAGCAATACGGCCTGGGTCGACTTGCCAGCGCCCTCGCCGCCCTCCAGTGCGATGAAGCAGCCGCGCACCGGATAGACGCCGGGGGTCTTGCCGAAGCTACGGCGCAGGTCGCGCAGGAAAGGTACGCCGGGCCGGTCGTCGATCTGGCGCCACGAGATCACGCCGACCGTGGTCGCGATCACGGCTGCGATAAGCAGTGTGATGGAGGCGCCGTTGTACACCAGCCTGGTCTTGTCGGTGACCTGGATCGAGTGCCGGCCGATCGCACCGGCGACGAACGGCGAGACCGCGAGTGTGGCGGCCAGCACGGTCCGGACCGCCGACTGGACGAACGCGAACGTCCGCCCACGCACCTCGTCGGGCACCTCGAGCCCGAGCAGCGTGTACCCCGACACCCATGACCCGCCGGCGCAGAAGCCGAGCAGTACGGCCAGCATCACCGCGACCTCGAGGTGCTGCATCAGCGACAGTGCGAACAAGGTCAGACCGGCGACGATCAGTCCGGCCGCGAACAACCGGCGCCGTGACAACCCGGAGAACCAGCGCGGCGCGAACGCCATCCCGAGCGCGAGACCGCCGAAGACCGCGCCGAACAGCACGCCATACCCGGGATCGCCGCCGCCCAGGTCCGCGACGAACGTACGGCCGAGCCCGACCACGACGGCGCCGGCGGCGAAGGCGCCCGAGATGCCGACGACCAGACCGCGTACCACCGGCGTGTTGGTGACGTACGACCAGCCGTCGATCATCGTCCGCCACATCGTCGGGTGCTGCTCGTGGGCGCGCGCGACCCGGCCGATCTCGGAGACCGAGATGATTGCCAGCGCCGAGATCAGGAACGTGACCGCGTTGACGTAAATCGCGACCTCGATCGAGCGGTCGGTCAGCTTGCCGGTGGTCACCGACACGCCTCGGGCGAACAGCGAGATCCCGGTGAACATCAGCGCCGCCGGGAGCGCTGTCCCGTACGTGGTGATCAGGCTGAGCTGGTTGGCCGCCTCGAGCCGGTGCCGGGGCACCAGGTTCGGAATGCTGGCGTCCTTGGCCGGGCCCCAGATCAGGCTGACGACCTCGATCAGTACGGTCGCGGCCAGCAGCCAGAACAGCGTGCCGACCAACGGGATGGTGACGAACAGCGCGGCCCGCACCACGTCGCCGACGATCATCGTCCAGCGCCGGTCCAGCCTGTCGGCGATCCAGCCCGCGATCGGGCCCATCACCAGCGCCGGCAGCACCCGGAGGAACAGCACGCCGCCGATGGCGAAGTTGGCCGCCTGGTAGTCGTCGCCGGCCAGCGACTTGGCCATCGCTGTGAGCGCGAGCAGCCCGATCCAGTCGCCAAGGCTGGACAGCCCGAAGGCCACCCAAAGCCGCCGGAACGCCCGGATCCGCAACACCGCGCGCAGGTCGTGCGCCGGTGCAGGATCGGTCAACGCGTCGTACGCCTCCGGCACGCCTGCAGCCTAGTAGCCGCGACAGACACCCATTCCACCAGCCGCTCCGACACCCCCCGTTCATCGGACGCGACGATCAGCACGATTCAGTCGCGTCCGATGAACTCCAAAGGCAGGCGCCTCCTATCCGGTCGTAGCGCTGAAGATGTCGTTGTTGCCGAAGTTCGCCGGGCAGGCGCCGAGCGGCCACGGCGCGGGGAGCACCACCGCTCCGGCGTTGGACGACTGCTGCCGCCAAAGGTCGAAGGCCGGGCAGTCAGCAGCGCGACGGGTGTCGGTCCAGGTACCCGCACCGTAGTCCCGGGTGGCGATGGCGTAGACGTAGTCGCCGAGGAACTCGTTGTAGAGGATCCGACCTTGCGAGGTGCCGCGCGCGTCGCCGAACGGCCCGGAGTAGACCGTCGCCCAGGCGCCGGGTGCACCCGAGGCCCCTATCGCCGCGGTCTGCAGCACTCCGTGCTCCGGCCGCGGATTTGCTGTGGTCGTCTGGAAGGGCTGCGAGTACGCCTGCGACACGACGTACACCCGGGATCCGTTCGGGCTGATAGCCGGCGCGGCGTACGACGAGATGTCGGCCGCAGGTGAGATCGGCGTCGGGGTGCTGAACGAGGCGGCGCCGTTGGTCGAATAGGAGAAAAACACCTTCTCGTGGTCCGGGCCGTCGCGGCCGTCGACCCAGGCGTCGACGATCTGGTTCGTCGCGTCCACGCCGGTCGGCGAGCCGTTGGCGACGTCGATGCTCGGCATCGCGGCCAGGTCGGTACGGGCCCCGGCGATACCGTCGATGATGCAGCGCCTGGTCACCCGGTCGGTGTGGAAGCACGGATCGGTGATCGCCACCACGTCCCGCGGCGCTAGCCAGGTCTGTCCGCCATCGGTGGAGATGACCACACTGTGGTGGCCGGCAAGGCTGGTGCCGCCGAAGTGGGTGAAGAACACGTACACCACGCCGTGGCTGTCGGTGCGCACGGTGCAGCCGTCGTACGAGCCCTGCTTGCCGTTGGCGATCGCCGGCGCAACCTGGTGCTGCTTCCAGGTGACTCCGCCGTCGCGCGAGGTGGACACCATCGGCTTCAGCGGGAAGGCATTGCCCTGGCTGAAGCTGTGGAAGTCGGAGTAGCAGACGTAGACGTTGCCGAAGAACGGGCTGGACGCGGCGTTGTCCGCCCAGACCTGCTCCTTGTCAAGGCCGGAGCTGAACGCCGCGTGTGGCGCGGCGAAGTACGGCCGCGACCAGTTGGCCTGGTTCGCGATGCGGGCCGGAGTCACGTTGTCGATGTGCGACACGTTCACCCCGAAGGTGCCGTTCTGGCTGGGGCTCACGTCACGCATCACGGTGTCGGTGAGGTTGGTGGACAGACTCGAGAAGTAAAGCCGGTCACCGTTGGCCCAGGAGAACCCGTTCGGTCCCGGTGCCGGTCCGAACGCCACGCCCGTGTCGCTGCGCGATCGCAGGCCGTTCTCGTAGTAGTTCGGCACGGTGTGGATCGGGCCCACTTGCGGGACGCAGGGCTCGACGGTCGGACTGCAGTCGGCCGCCGTCAGGCCGCTGTACGTCGGCTGGGTCCAGGTGTGACCGCGGTCGAACGAGAAGTACACCGCGGACAGACCGACACCCAGATTGAAGGTGCCGAGCGGGAACGAGCACGCAGCGTGCTCGGTGGACGCCAGCCGCGAGCACGGCTGCATGTCAACGAGGTCGTTGGCGCCGGCGGCTAGCACGTCGGGCCGGATGGCGCTGACAGCGAGCGACGGCTCGTTCTGCGCGTTCCGCGGGTGGAGGTTGGTGGGACTGCCGACGCTGACCAGCGCGTCGACAGGCGGTGCGGACTGTGCCGCCGGAAGGCCGACGGCACCGAGCGCGAGAGCGGCGGTGACAACGCACAATCGTCGCAGGAAAGACACGACGGCTCCTCTCTGCGCGGCCCAGGTCGGGCGAGCGGAGCGTTCACCACACGATGGCCTGGGCCGTGACAACGTGTCCGCCGCCCAGTCTGGAACGGCGATCGGCAACGTGCCATAGCTCACCAACACTTTTAGACAGGCACAACCAATGGCGACCTGTGCGCATCGAGCCATGTGAGGGAGGAGCTCCTTATCGGTACGCCGAGGCGAACTGCGCCGCCCGGCGTATCGGTAAGGCCTTCCATACGCCCGGTCATAGTCAGCGGTCGTTGACGTTGGCCGCTACGATCCGCGGGGTGAACTCGAACAGGTTCAGGTCGTTCGGGTCGATGGTCACGGCCACCCAGTGGGTGTTGCGGTCTCCGAACGTCTCTACCCGGGTGAACTTCGCCACGACCTGGCCGTCGTCGTACTTCAACGGCTTGTCCTCTTTGAAGTAGTGGCTGTCACCGTGCACGAGCGCCGACTGACCGGGGAACGCCAGGACCTGCTTGCGCAGCTCCGGGACGATCTCGTTGAACCCGTCGTACTGGGCCGGCTGCAACTTCTGCTCGTCGTTGAAGTTCGGGTCGGCCTGCCAGTCCACGAGTACACCCCTGAGCCCGAGGTCCTTCGCCTTCGCGTAGGACGACGACAGCCAATGGACGTTGGCCGCCTCGCGCTCCTGGTGCTCGGCAGTCATCCGCGCGATCTCGGCGGCCGGCCGGTTCTCGCCGTCCACGCCGGCGTGCGGCAGGTTGTCGTTCGAGCCCTGGACATTGAGGGTGATGAACATGACCGAGCCCTCGACCCAGCGGGAGTTCTCCCGGTACTTCTCGTACCCCGCCTCGGCGCTCTGGCGCTCGACGGTCATCGTGTTCCGTCCGAGGCTCTGGTCGGTCGGGTAGAAGAGCTGGCGCTCGTGGTCGAGGCGCTCGAGCGCGTCGAATCCGCCGGTGCCCGGGCCGTACCGTCCCCAGCAGTCGGTCCAGTCGTTGTCGCCGGGTACCACGACGACCGGCCGGTCGAAGCTGTTGAACCAGTCGAGGGACTGGGTGTACAGGGCGTCGGTGCAGGCGCCGTCGCCGCCCGCCTTGAGGTCGCCGTCGAAGATCGAGAACGCGATCCTGGCGTTGTTCATGTCCGCGATCAGGCGCGGGTACTCGGTCCGCCCGGCGGCGCCGTACGGCATGTCGCCGAACAGGCCGACCGTGTACGTACGGCCCGTGGCCGTTCCGTTGTCGATCCCGCCGTGATCCGCGTAGGCGCTGCCTGCGCCGATGAGCCCCGCCACGACCGCGGCGGATGTCGCCCCTGCGATCGCTCCTCGCCAGATGGTCCGCATGTCTGAAGACTCCTTGTGCCGGGAAAGGTCGGCCGCAGCGTAGGCGGACACACCTGTACAGTTCCGGTCTCGGAGATTGCTTCTC
>JBKPSJ010000032.1:0-29473 GCA_046765875.1 Actinomycetota bacterium | reverse complement strand
GTCCATCGGTGGGCTGGCCGGCGCAGGCCTGCTCGGCCGGATCGCGTTCGAGATTGCTCATGACACCCGCTCCAGGAGTTCGTCGGCGGAAAGCGTATTGATGATCCGGTCCACCGGGACCCCGCAGTCCTCGGCCCGCTCGCAGCCGTAGATCTGCCAGTCCAGCTGGCCCGGCGCGTGCGCGTCGGTGTCGATGGTGAAGTCGCAGCCGGCCTCGACCGCCATCCGCAGCAGCCGGCGCGGTGGGTCCAGCCGCTCTGGCCGGGAGTTGATCTCGACCGCCGTACCGAACTGCCGGCACGCCTCGAAAACCACCTCGGCGTCGAACTGCGATTCCGGCCGGGTGCCGCGCCCGCCGGTGATCAGCCGGCCCGTGCAGTGCCCGAGCACGTCGACGTGCGGGTTCGCGATCGCGCGGACCATCCGGTGGGTCATCTCGTCCGCGGCCATTCGCAGCTTGGAGTGCACGCTGGCGACGACCAGGTCGAGCCGGGCCAGGATCTCCACGTCACAGTCCAGCGCGCCGTCCTCGAGGATGTCGACCTCGATGCCGTTGAGGATCCGGAACCCGTCCAGTTCGTCGTACAGCTTCGCGTTCAGCTCGGCGACCACGTCGAGTTGCTGCATCCGGCGGGCCCGGGACAGCCCGTTGGCGACCTGCAACCGCGCCGAATGGTCGGTCAGCACCATGTACTCGTGGCCGAGTCCGTGCGCGGTCCTGGCCATCTCCTCGATCGGGCTGCCGCCGTCGGACCAGTCGGAGTGCAGATGCAGGTCGCCCCTGAGCTCGCCGCGCAGGTCGGTACCGCCGCTGGTCAGCGCCTTCGCGTCCTTCTCCAGCTTGACCAGGTACGACGGCGACGTACCCCCCATCGCCTCGATGATGACGGCCTCGGTCTTGGGCCCGATGCCCGGCAGTTCAGTCAGCGTGCCCGCCCGGGTACGGGCCCGGACCTCGGCGACCGGCAGTGCCGCGATGGTCTCGGCGGCCCTGCGGTACGCGCGGACCCGGTGCGTCGGCTGGCGGTCCCGCTCCAGGTAGTAGCCGATCTTGCGTAGTGCCGCGACCGCGTCGGTCACCCCGGCCTTGTCCGTCACGCACCCATCATGCCGCCAGGCTGACGCCCGTGGCGTTGTCAAAGATGAGCCGGACCGGCCGCCACCGAGCCGCCGAGCACCTGATAGCAGCTCGTAGGGGCTGATAGGAGCTATCGTCGCGGGCGTGGCGGCACGCACGAACACACAGGCGCACCGCGCCCGCGCCGACCGGCTGCAACGCGCGACCGGCGAGCTGTCCACGGCCGCGATCCGGGCCATGGAGGACCAGCTGCCGTGGTTCTCCGGGCTGTCCGCGCAGGACCGGTCCTGGATCGGTCTGGTCGCGCAGTCGGGCATCACGGCGTTCGTCGAGTGGTTCCGCGACCCGGGCGCGGACACCAGCCTGCCGACGAAGATGTTCGGCGAGGCGCCGCGCGAGTTCACCCGGGTGATCAAGCTGCACCAGACAGTCGACCTGCTGCGGGTCACGATCGAGATGATCGAGGCGAAGATCGGCGACCTGCTGCCGCCAGAGGACGTACCGGTGGTCTGGGACGCGATGCAGCGCTACGCCCGCGAGGTGGCCTTCGCCGCAGCCACGGTCTACGCACAAGCCGCCGAGCTGCGCGGTGCCTGGGACGCCCGGCTCGAGGCGCTGGTGGTCGACTCGGTGATCCGCGGCGAGGCCGACGAATCGGTGCAGTCGCGCGCGTCCGCCCTCGGGTGGGAGGCCGGCGCGGCCGGTCGTACCGAGCACGTCGCGGTCGTCGTCGGCCGGGCCCCGGAGTCGGGCAGCACGACGAACGTGGCCGAGCAGGTCCGCGACAGCGCCCGGCTGGCCGGTGCCGACGCGCTCTGCGCGATGCAGGGCGATCGGCTCGTGGTGGTACTCGGGGGTACGACAAAACCTGTCGAGGTCGCACAAACACTAACAGACCACTTCGGCACTGGTCCTATCGTTGTCGGGCCCGTCGTACCGGATCTGATGGCGGCGGTGACGTCGGCCCGGGCGGCCGTCGCAGGGCTCCGCGCGGCCCCCGGCTGGCCCGGTGCGCCGCGCCCGGTCTCGGCCGACGAACTGCTCCCGGAGCGGGCCCTGTCGGGTGACGGACATGCCCGCCGGCAACTCGCAACGGAGGTGTACGGCCCGCTTGCGAACGGCGATGCCGTCCTGCTCGACACGGTGGCGACGTACCTCGACACCGGCGGCTCGATCGAGGGCACGGCCCGGGTGATGTTCATCCACGCCAACACCGTGCGGTACCGGCTGCGCCGAGTGGCGGAGCTCACAGGGTACGCACCGGGCAACTCCCGAGACGCTTTTACACTTCGTGTCGCACTCACTCTCGGACGCCTGTTGGCGCCGGATACCGGGCCGCACTCTTTGTAGGATCTCTACAAACACGCCGAGGCAGAATTCGTGCGGGCCATCCGTCCGCCGGCCCCGGCGACTCCGGGAGAGTTGGAGACGTGCTCGTCATCGTCGCGCCGGGACAAGGCGCTCAGGCCCCAGGATTCCTCGCGCCGTGGCTGGCCGACTCCGAGGTCGCCGACCGGCTGAACTGGCTCGGCGCGGTCGCGGGTCTGGACCTGGCCCACTACGGCACCGAGGCCGACGCCGAGACGATCCGCGACACCGCGATCGCGCAGCCCCTGCTGGTCGGCTCTGCCCTGGTGGCGCTGCGCGGACTGCTGGGCGACCAACTACAAGACCGACCACAAGACCGGCCACAAGCTGACGCGGTCTCCGGGCACAGCGTGGGCGAGCTCGCCGCCGCCGCGGCCGCCGGTGTGCTGACCGACGAGCAGGCGATGGTGTTCGTGCGCGAGCGCGGCAAGGCGATGGCCGAGGCCGCCAAGAAGACGCCGACCTCGATGACCGCGGTGCTGGGCGGCGACCCCGACGAGGTGCTGGCCAAGCTGGCCGAGCACGGCGTCGTCCCGGCGAACAACAACGGCCCGGGCCAGGTGGTCGCGGCCGGTACGACCGAGCAGCTCGACGCCCTCGCCGCCGACCCGCCCGCCCGTGCCCGGCTGGTGCCGCTGTCGGTGGCCGGCGCGTTCCACACCGAGCACATGGGCCCGGCGGTCGACGTCCTGGCCGGGTACGCCCGTGCGATCGGCACCGGCGACCCGCGGACCAGGCTGATCTCGAATCTGGACGGCCGGGTGGTCGCCGACGGCCGCGACATGCTGCGCCGGCTTGTCGAGCAGGTCAGGGCGCCCGTGCGCTGGGACCTGTGCATGCAGACGATGACCGACCTGCAGATCACCGGGATCCTCGAGCTGCCGCCGGCCGGCACCCTGACCGGGATCGCGAAGCGGGCGCTCAAGGGTGTCGAGACGTTCGCGCTGAAGACTCCGGATCAGCTCGACGACGCGCGTGCCTTCGTCGCGAAGCACGCCTCGGGGGACGACTCGCACCGAGACGACGGCGGCGAGAACGCCGGCTGGCGGCTGCTGGTCGCGCCGATGGGGGGCACGTTCACCCGCGAGGGCGCCGGGCAGACCGGCGCCGAGGTGGGTCCGGGCGAGACCGTCGCCCGGGTGAGGAGCGAGCACGACGAGCTCGCGGTGACCGCCCCGCACGGCGGCACCGTGGCGGCGTGGCTCGTCGAGGAGGGGGACACCGTCGCCCCCGGTCAGCCCTTGGTCCGACTGCAGCCGAAGGCAGGTAGCTAGATGACCGGCACCATCACACCGTCCACCGGGGCGGCCAACACGGCGATCCTCGGCGTCGGCGGCTACCGCCCGCGCCGGGTGGTCAGCAACGCCGAGATCCTGGAGAACATCGACTCCTCCGACGAGTGGATCCAGACCCGGTCGGGTATCAAGGAAAGGCGCTGGGCCGAGGACGACGAGACCGTGCTGGCGATGTCGGTATGGTCGGCGAAGCGCGCGCTCGAGCAGTCCGGCATCGAACCGGGCCAGATCGGCTGCGTCATCGTGTCCACCGTCACGCACCTGTACCAGACCCCCGCCCTGGCCACCCAGGTGGCGGTCGGCATCGGCGCGCCGACCGCGGCCGCCTTCGACATCTCCGCGGCCTGCGCCGGGTTCTGCTACGGCGTCGCGATGGCCAGTGACCTGGTCCGCGCCGGAAGCGCCAAGTACGTCCTGGCGATCGGCGTCGAACGGCTCAGCGACCTGACCGACCACATGGACCGCAGCACGGCGTTCATCTTCGCCGACGGCGCCGGCGCGGCCGTGATCGGTCCGTCCGACGCGGCCGGCATCGGCCCGGTCGTGTGGGGCTCCGACGGCGTCCAGTACGAAGTGATCAGCCAGAAGGTCTCGTGGCGCGAGGCGATGGACGCCAACAGCTGGCCGCACCTGCGGATGGACGGCAACCCGGTGTTCCGCTGGGCGTCGTTCGAGATGGCCAAGGTCGCCCAGCAGGCGCTGGATGCGGCCGGCGTGACCGTCGACAACCTGGACGTGTTCGTGCCGCACCAGGCCAACATGCGCATCACCGACGCGATGTTCCGCGCACTCAAGCTTCCGGACCGGGTCAAGGTGGCCCGCGACATCGCCCGGCAGGGCAACACTTCGGCCGCGTCGATCCCGCTCGCGATCGAGGCGATGTACGAGTCCGGCGAGGCCAAGAGCGGCGACACCGCACTGATCATCGGCTTCGGCGCCGGCCTGGTGTACGCGGGCCAGGTCATCACACTTCCATAGCCCACCCCCACTGCTGTCCGCGACGACTCGCGGCTCCCATCCAGACCGAAAGGAACACCACGCACATGGCCACCACCGAAGAGATCCGCGCGGACCTCGCCGACATCGTCAACGAGATCGCCGGCATCCCGGTCGAGGACGTCCAGCTTGACAAGTCCTTCACCGACGACCTGGACGTCGACTCGCTGTCCATGGTCGAGGTCGTCGTCGCCGCCGAGGAGAAGTTCAGCGTCAAGATCCCCGACGAGGAGGTCAAGAACCTCAAGACGGTCGGCGACGCCGTGGCCTTCATCGAGCGCGCCCAGAACGGCTGACGCTTCCCGTCAGCCAGTAACGCTAGGAGAGGTAAAAGATGTCGAAGACCCGAGTGGTCGTCACCGGGCTCGGTGCCACTACGCCGGTCGGGGGTGACGTTCCGGCGACGTGGGACGCGTTCTTGGCCGGGCGCTCCGGTGTGGAACGGCTGACCACGGACTGGATCGCCGAGCTACCGGTCCAGATCGCGGCGCCGGCCGACGACGACCCGACGAACCACATCGAGCGGGTCAAGGCCCGGCGACTGGACCGGACCGCGCAGCTGGCGCTGGTCGCGGCCCGGCAGGCCTGGGCGGACGCGGGGCTCGCGGACGCCGAGATCGACAAGGAACGACTCGGCGTGATCGTTGCCTCCGGCATCGGTGGCCTGAACACCACGCTGTCGGGCTACGACGCGCTGAAGATCAGCCCGCGCCGGGTTTCCCCGCTCGCCGTACCGATGCTGATGCCGAACTCGTCGGCGGCGTACATCAGCCTCGAGTTCGGCGCCCGCGCCGGCGTGCACACGCCCGTGTCGGCCTGCGCGTCGGGCAACGAGGCGATTTCGCTCGGCGTGGACCAGATCCGCCTGGGCCGTGCCGATGTCGTCATGGTCGGCGGCACCGAGGCGGCGATCTCGGCGCTGCCGATGGCCGCGTTCGGCCAGATGATGGCGCTCAGCAGGCGCAACGACGAACCGGAGCGGGCCTCGCGGCCGTGGGACGTCGACCGCGACGGTTTCGTCCTCGGCGAGGGCGCCGGCGTCCTCGTGATCGAGAGCGAGGAGCACGCGCGGGCGCGCGGCGCCAAGGTGTACGCCGAGGTCGCCGGTGCCGGGATGACGGCCGACGGCCACGACATCGCGCAGCCGGAGCCGCACGGCACGGGCGCCAGCCGGGCGATGAAGCGGGCCCTGCTCGAGGGCGATCTGTCCGCCGGCGACATCGTGCACATCAACGCGCACGCCACCTCGACCCCGCAGGGCGACATCGCCGAGTCGCTGGCGATCCGCACGGCGCTCGGCGACGCGACCGACCAGATCGTGGTCACCGCGCCGAAGTCGATGATCGGGCACCTGCTCGGCGCGGCCGGCGCGGTCGAGTCGATCTGCACGGTGCTGTCGCTGCACCACCGGGTGGTCCCGCCGACGATCAACGTCGACAACCCCGACGAGAAGATCGAGCTCGACATCGCCACCGAGCAGCGCAAGCTGCCCGACGGCGACATCGCGGCGCTGAACAACTCGTTCGGCTTCGGCGGCCACAACGTGGCGATCGCCTTCAAGTCGGCCTGACCCCAACGAGGAGGGCCCGGCGCTGCCGGTTCGGCTACCGGCGGTGCTGGGGCCCGACCACGACGTTGGTGGCCGCGACCTTGTCGTGCAGGGCCTGCTTGCGGCTGTCCCACAGCGGCCACAGATAGTTGAGCAGCGACAGCAGCCCGAACAGGCCGCCGGCCAGCGGGATCTGCCCGGCCAGCGCCAGTGCCGACACGAACCCCCACCGCTTGAGCACCGCCGTCCCGGGCGGCGGCCCCGGTACGTCGCGCAGCCGCACGCTGATGCCGAGCGCCATCTTCCCCGGCGTCGCACCCTTGCGGGTCAGGAACAGGTACTCGTACACGAAGCCCACGACCAGGCTGATCAGTACGGCGGGAATCGCCCACTTGTACGCCTCGGCCGGCAGCGTGTCGATCGTCTGCGGCCGGCCCGCCGCGGCGTCATCGATCACCCGCCTCTCGAAGTCGACCACCACTTCGAAGAAGTGGTACAGGAAGTACCCGGACAGCGGCAGAGCCACGATCGTGACGATCAGGCCGTCGAGGATCCGGGCGGCGACCCGCTTCCACCAGCCCGACAGCGGTACGCCGTCCGGTGTGGCCGGCACCATCTGCCCGTACCCGGCCGGGTAGCCGTAGCCGCCGCCCTGTTGCGGGTACGGCTGGTAGGCGCCCGGCTGGCCCTGACCCTGACCGTGTGCCTGGAAGCCGTAGCCGCCCTGGTACGGCGACGGTCCCTGGTACGCCGATGCGCCCTGGTAGGTCTGCCCGTGCTGGGCGGTCGGCTGCGCCTGCTGGGGCTGCTGCCGCGGCCGGAGATGGCCGGACCAGGCCGCGCCGTCCCAGTAGCGCTGCTGGGCCGGATCCTGGGGGTCGTCGTACCAGCCTGCTGGTGTGGTCACGCCCGACAGCATCTCAGGCCCGGGGATCAGGCAACCGCGTGGCCTGCCGAAGCGTCTCAGTGCGCGGGTGCAGTGAATGTCCGGGGGCGGACAAACAGTGAGGGCGCGGACCTGAGGTCCGCGCCCTCACCCGTGGTATGGCCGCTGTTCCCGTCACCGGGGATCGGAATCACCCGGTGACCAGCGGCCAAGACCAGCGGCCAGGCCCCTCCCGCCCTGACATGAGGAGAGACTCCGCGGGCGGACGTTACGTTGCCCCGTCGGTATAGATTTTCCGAAGATCTCAGACGACCTGGTGGAGCCAGCGCACGGGTGCGCCGTCACCGGCGTACCGGAAGGGTTCGAGTTCGTCGTCCCAGGGCCGGCCGAGCAGTCGCTCGACCTCCTCGGTGAGGTCCGTCTCGCCTGCGATCGCCCGGTTCATCGCGGCCTTGAGCCGGTCCTCCGGCACCAGGACGTCGCCGTGCGGGCCGGTGACCGCGCGGAAGATGCCCAGGTCGGGTGTGAACGAGTACCGCTCCCCCTCGGTGCCAGGCGTCGGCTCCTCGGTCACCTCGAAGCGCAACCTGTTCCAGCCGCGCAGCGCGGAGGTGAGCTTGGCCGCGGTTCCGGACTCGGCCTGCCACGACAGTTCGGCCCGGTAGCTGCCGGCCGCCGCGGGCTGCGGCGTCCAGTCCAGCTTCACGGGCACACCAAGTACGCCGCCCGCCGCCCACTCGACATGTGGGCACAACGCGGACGGCACAGTGTGGACGTACAGAACGCCACGGGTCGTCGCCACCGGGTCCTCCTGTGCTCGAGGGGCGCCTTCCCCAGCGGTCTCGCGCACGGTCACACCCAGCCGGACTCCATCTTGCCCCACGAGCCCCACCAACACCAGCAGGCGCTCCGACTTCGAGACAGCCTCCTCCTTCGCGCTCGGCCTGCTACGGGAAGCGGGAGGCCATCGCGACGGCTGCGGCGGCCGCGACGAAGGTCAGCATCATGGCGATGCCGGCGTAGCGGGAGGTGACCTCCTTGTCGACCTTGTCGAAGCCGATCGAGGAGCCGATGTTCTTGTACACGTCCTGGATCTCGCCGGCCGACTCGGCGGTGTAGGCCTGCCCGCCGGTGATGTCTGCGACGCTGCGCAGGTCGGCGCGGTCCGGTGGTACCCGCTGCCGGAAGCCGTCCATCTCGATGAACCCGGAGTCGGTGCCGAACGCCACGGTGTAGATCGGGGTGTGCTTCTCCTTGGCCGCGCGGGCGCCCTCCTGCGCGGTCCGGCCGACGGTGCGCTTGCCGTCCGACATCAGCACGATCCGGGCCGGTGCCGGGTCGTTGGGGTGGTCGGGGTCGGGCGGCACCTGGGTCAGCGCCTGCAGCGAGGTGAAGATCGCCTCGCCGGTGGCGGTCGACTCGGCCAGTTCGAGGCCGTCGATCGAGCGCAGCACGGTGGCCCGGTCGGTGGTCGGCGGCACGATGATGCTCGCCGTCCCGGCGAACGAGACCAGCGAGATGTTGAACTTGGCGGGCAACTGGTTGACGAACCGCTTCGCCGCGACCTTGACCGCCTCGAGCCGGTTCGGCTCGACGTCGGTGGCCATCATCGACAGCGACACGTCGATGGTCACCACGATCGTGGCCCGCTCGCGCGGCACCTTCACCTCGTCCTTGGGCCGGGCGAATGCCACGATGCAGGCACAGGCGGCCAGCAGCGCGAGCACCACCGCGACGTGCCGGCGCCACTGCGGGCGGCGGGGCGCGACTCGGTCCAGCAGGGCGACGTTGGTGAACCGCAGCGCGTACTGCGCCCGCCGGTGCTGCATGAACAGGTACAGCGCGACGAAGGCGGGGATCAGCAGCAGGAACCAAAGCCGACCGGGAGACAGGAACTCCATCAGCGAGTCACTCCCTTCGGCGGCTGGTGCAGCCGGGCCGCGACCCGACGGTACCCGAGGACGAACCGCACCGTGTCCGCCACCCAGTCGCGGTCCGTCCGCAGTACCAGGTGTCCTGCTCCTACCCTACGGAGCGACGCACGCGTGCGTTCCCGTTGCGCGAGTGCGGCCGCCGCATACTCTTCCCGTACCCGGCGCTTGCGGGTATCAAGCTCGCGGATCGCGCCGGTCTCCGGATCGCCGATCAGCACCACGCCGATGTTGGGCAGCGCCATCTCACGCGGGTCGACGATCTCGACCGCGAGCACCTGGTGCTGAGCGGTCAGCTTGCGCATCGAGCGCTCCCACGACGGCTCCACCTGAGCGTCGGTCTCGCCGTCCTCCGGGGTGAGGAAGTCCGACACGATCACCCGGAGTCCGCGCTTACGCTGCGTGCGCGCCATCGACTCCAGCGCGCCGGACAGGTCGCTGCGGGACTGGTGCTCGGTCGCGTCCTGCTGGGCCAGCAGCGCCCGCAACAGTCCGTACAGGGCCAGCCGGCCGGACCGGGCCGGCCATCTGCGCAGCGTGTTGTCGCGCAGCATCAGCCCGCCGAACCGGTCGCCCAGCTTGTGCGTCAGGAACCCGACCGTCGCCACGGCCGCCACCGCGAGCTCGCGCTTCTCCAGTTGCGACGTGCCGAACTCCATCGAGGCCGACAGGTCGACCAGTGCCCAGGTCTCCAGCTCGCGGTCGGCGATCAGGTCCCGCACGTGCGGCACCGTCGTACGGGCGGTCACCGCCCAGTCCATCCGCCGTACGTCGTCGCCGATCTGGTACTCGCGTGCCTCGGCGAGTTCGGTACCCGGACCCGGCAGCAGCCCCAGGTGCTCGCCGTGCAGGAACCCCTCCAGCCGCCGTACGACGGTGAGCTCGAGCCGGCGCAGGGCACGCTCCGGTGCGAGCTGCGAGATCGTCATCGCAGCCCGGGGATCGGGTCGGTTCGCCATCGATAGGTCAGACGAACTCGGGCCGGCCGGTGCGCTCGGCTCCGTCGCGCCAGACCGGCTGCGGCGGTGGCACGGTGGCCAGGATCCGCTCGACCACGGCACGCGGGTCGACGTTGTCGGCGACCGCGTCGAACGAGAGCCCGACCCGGTGCCCCATCACGTCCAGCGCGACGGTCTGGATGTCGCTGGGCAGCAGGTAGTCGCGGCCGTGGATCAGCGCCAGCGCCCGGCCGGCCGAGACCAGGCCGAGGGTTGCCCGCGGGCTGACGCCGAGCTCGATCACCTGCTCCAGGTCGGGCAGGTGGAAGTCGTTCGGGGTACGTGTCGCCATCACCAGGCGGACCGCGTACTCGGCGACCAGGTTGTGTACGAAGACCTGGTCGGCCGCGCGCTGCAGGGTCAGGATCCGCTCCGGCTCGAGGATCTGGCGCGGCTGCGGCGGGTCGACGCTCATCCGGCGCAGGATCTCGAACTCCTCGTGCCCGCGCGGGTGCGGTACATCGATCTTGACCAGGAACCGGTCACGCTGTGCCTCCGGCAGCGGGTACACGCCCTCGGACTCGATCGGGTTCTGGGTGGCGATCACGATGAACGGCTTGGGCATCGGGAACGTCTGGCCGCCGATCGAGACCTGCCGCTCGGCCATCAGCTCGAGCATCGCCGACTGCACCTTGGCCGGGGCCCGGTTCACCTCGTCGGCGAGCACGAAGTTGACGAACGTCGGGCCGAGCTCGATGTCGAAGGTCTCGCGGGTCTGCCGGTAGATCCGGGTGCCGACGATGTCGGAGGGCACCAGGTCGGGGGTGAACTGGATCCGGGCGAACGTACCGCCGATCACCTGCGAGAACGTACGCACGGCCAGCGTCTTCGCGACCCCGGGCACGCCCTCGAGCAGGCAGTGACCCCTCGCCAGCAGGGAGACCATCAGCGTCTCGACCATGTGCTCCTGGCCGACGATGACCCGCTTGATCTCGGTCAGCGCCTCGCTGATCACCTGCGACTGCTGGGCCACCGTCATGGTGGTCGAATCCGTCATGCTCGTCCTTCCAACGCCCTGCGGCCGGGCTTCCAGTCTGCCGCGCCTGGCCGGCCGGACGCCGCGGAACCGGTATCGGTTGCTGAACATTCCATCAGATCACCCGAATCGGCCCACTGCGCAGCCCCGCCTTCACCACCGATGTGATGGGATTGGTGATGATGACCGTCACCCAGCCTCGCACATCGGCGCGGCAGGTCCGGCCGGTGCGGCCGCTGCTGCCCGAGGACCCGCCCAAGGTCGGCGAGTTCTGGCTGCGCGGCCGGCTGACGGCGAACGCAGCGGGGATCGTGTACGCCGGGCGAGACGAGACCGGCCGGGACGCGGCGGTGGCGATGATGGCCGAGGGCTCGGCGGACGACGCGGCGGCCCGGGACCGGTTCGGCCATGCGGTCGACCAGTTGCCCGGCCAGGCGGTGCTCGCCCGCAACTCCGCCGACGACAACGATCTCGCGCTGTGGGTCGCGGTCACCGACCCCGGTGAGAACCAGCCCGACCCGGATCTCGACGGCCGGCCGCCACAGGTGACCGAGGTCGCGCACGAGCACGCCGCCAGGGTGCTGTCGGCGGTCCTGATGGACCGGATACCGCATCTCGGCCGGTTCCGCGGCCCGGACTTCCTGCACCACTGGGACGGCCGCCGCCGGCCGGGCCTGTTCCGGCTCTGGCCGCTGCCGTGGCCCGCCGCGCTGCGGACCGCCTCGCGGCTGGCGCTGATCCTCTCGCTGCTGACCATGCTGTTGCTGATGGCGCTGGCGATACTGATCGCCTGGCTGCTGTTCCGCAACCAACCGCAGGTCGACCCGGGCCCGGTCATCCCGGACCCGAACGGAACCGCGACGGTCACCGTGACACCGTCCAGCCCGCCGACCAGCGGCCCCGGCACGTCGCCGAGCAACGGCCCCACGACCACGGTGCCGCAGCCGACCACCGGCCCGCCGTCGTCCGGCCTCCCGACCACGATCCCGTCGTCCGGCGGCCCCGGTGGTGACCCGAGCGACAAGTTCTGATCAAGTCCCGTGGCTACGGCTTCGGGACTCTGTGGTGCTAGACCGTACCGGCGTTGCCGTAGGTGCTGACGTGGACGTGGTCGTAGTGGTTCGCCGTAGTCGAGCCGCGGTCCGGCATCAGCCGCCAGCCCTCGCTGCTGCGCTGGACGGTCCAGATGTGCTGTGCCCAGATGACCTCGCTGACGCCTAGTTCCTTGGCGTGCGCGCGGACCCAGTTGGCGATCTCCTGGCCGAGGGCGGAGTTCGTGCCGATCATGATGTCGAGCGCCCGGCCCTCGGCGTGGTAACCGCCACCGCCGCGCAGGCCGCCGTACGACTTCACGCCCGGGAACAGCGCACAGACCGCGCGATGTACGCGGATCGTGTCCGGCTGCACGCCCTCCTCGACCGCGGAGCCGCTCGCGCACGGCGCCTGCGAGATGCCGCCGGAGGCGCTCGCGGCGTCGACGGTCGGCTTCTTGGTGCTCAGGAACTCGGCGGCGACCCAGGCCGGCTTGCTGTCGACGAGGATCTGTGCCCAGTCGCCGCTGGTCCGGCCCGTGATGGAGACCTTGTCACCGGCCGACAACTGGTCGACCACCGGGAAATGCTTGCCCGCTCCGCTGCGCACGTTCAGCACTACGGTCGCATACCTGGTGCCGACCGCCTTCGGCGTGACCGTCACGGCCGGCTTGGGAGCGGCCGCCTTGGTCTTGGGCGCCGGCGGAGGTTTGCGCGACGTCGGCCGGCTGGTCGGGCGGACCGGCGGCCGGGTCGTCAGATCCCGGCTGGTGCCCGAGTTCTGGCGCATGAGCATGTTCGCTGCATCGGACGCGGCCTGCGTCGGAGCCATGTTCGGTTCGTCCTCGACGTTCGCCAGCGCGAACGCGCCTCCGGCTCCGATACCGGCGACCGCCACACCGGCGGCGCCGATCCGGACGAACTTGGAGTTGGACAGGGCTCCGAGTGACAGCGAACCGGTGGCCGAGGGGATGCGGGGAGGACGATGACGCGCGCTATGGCGAGCCCGGCTCACTGCAGACCACCTTCCGGTCGAGACCAAACTGTTACTTGAGGCCTGGATTCAAGCACACCCGGGAGCCGCCGTCACATCCCGATCCCAGGATCTGGAGGTTAGACCGATATCCGGATTGCTATCCGCTGCTTGTCCGGCGGCGACTGAACCCGCAGTCACCGATCATGGCCCTCGGCAACGTCAGCCGCCCTCGCGAACCGGACCGACAAGGTTCGTAGGTGGTCTTTCAGCTCGGGTGGGTCGAGTACCTCGAAGTCGGCGCCGAGCAGCCCCAGGTACGTCGCCGCCGTCTCCAGCGACTCCGTACCCGTGCTGAACACGCAGCTGTGCTCGTCGGCCTCCTCGAAGTCCCCGATGTACGCCGGGACGCGGGCGAGCAAGTCCTGCCTGGGCTCATGGACCAGGACCCGCACGTCGTACCGCCAGGCCGCACCCCAGGTGCCCCGAGTGACCCAGTCGGCCAGGTCCTCCGACGGCAGTTCGCGCGGCGTGAACCTCGGCCCGGCCGGGATCCGCGGCCGGATCCGGTCCGCCCGGAAGGTGCGCCAGTCCGCGCGTTCGATGTCCCAGGCCACCAGGTACCAGCGCCGCCCCTTGGCCACCAGCCGGTGCGGCTCGGTGTTGCGCACGGTCGACGTACCGTTGTGGCGCTCGTAGTCGAACCGCAGCCGTTCGTGGTCGCGGCAGGCCGCGGCAAGCGTGGTGAGCACCCCGGCATCGACGGTCGGGCCGGAGCCTGGAACCGGCACGGTGTATGTCTGCAGCGCGTTGACCCGTCGCCGGATGTGACTCGGCAGCACCTGCTCGAGCTTGGCCAGCGCCCGGACCGACGTCTCCTCGATCCCGGTCACCGCTGCCGCCGTCCGCAGCCCGACGGCCACGGCGACTGCCTCCTCGTCGTCGAGCAACAGCGGCGGCAGTTCGGCGCCCGCGCCGAGCCGGTAGCCGCCCGCGGTACCGGTCGTCGCGTTGATCGGGTAGCCGAGGTCGCGCAACTTGTCGACGTCGCGCCGGATCGTCCGCGGGCTGACGCCGAGCCGGTCGGCCAGATCCGCGCCCGCCCAGTCCCGGCGGGTCTGGAGCAGCGACAGCAGCCTGAGCAGCCGCGCGGAGGTTTGGAGCACGCGGCCATGGTGCCAGCCGTTGCGGACAGTTGCTGTCCGCAAGGCTGGCTATCGTGCTGCGCATGGACACGCTGGACCTCCGCACCCTCAACCGGGCGACCCTGCATCGCCAGTGGCTGCTCGAGCGCACCGATCGCACCGCGCTCGAGGCCGTCGAGCATCTGGCCGGGATGCAGGCCCAGGCGCCGCTCGCGCCGTACGTCGGGCTGTGGTCACGGCTGACCGGCTTCGCCCCCGACGACCTGGCCACCTTGCTGCTCGACCGCGAGGTGGTCCGCGGGTCGTTGATGCGGGCAACGATCCATCTGGTTTCGGCACGGGACTTCCTCGCCTTCCGGCCGCTGATCCAGCCGTGCATGGAGCGCGAGATCTACCTCAACCCGACCTACGGACGGCACCGGGTCAAGGGGCTCGACATGGACGCCGTCCTCGCGGCCGGCCGCGCACTACTGGAGGACGAACCGCGCACCGCTGCCGAACTGCGTACCCTGCTCGGCCCGTCCTGGCCGGACCGTGAGCCGCCGGTGCTGGCGCACGCCGTACGGTGCCTGCTCCCGACCATCCAGGTCCCGCCGCGCGGTATCTGGGGCAAGGGGGGCAACCCGGCGATGTCCACAGCCGAAGCCTGGCTCGGCCGCCCGGTCGACGCGGCACCGTCTGTCGACGAGATGGTGCTGCGCTACCTGCGCGCGTTCGGACCTGCGAGTGTCCAGGACGTGCAGACCTGGTCCGGCCTGACCCGGCTGTCCGAGGCCGTCGATCGCCTCCGACCGCAGTTGCGCGTGTACGCCGACCCGAACGGCCGCGAACTGTTCGACCTGGCCGACATCGAGCTAATACCGGCCGACACCCCCGCACCGGTCCGCTTTCTCCCGGAGTTCGACAACCTGCTGCTCTCGCACTCCGACCGCACCCGCGTCGCGAGCAAGGAGGATCAGGCCGTGGCCATGGCCCTCAACGAGCGCATGGTCTGGGGCTCCGTCCTGCACGACGGCTTCCTTTGCGGGGGCTGGAAGCTCCATCGACCCCGCACATCGGAAGCCCACTTGGAGATCCGGCCCCTGCACCCGCTGGCCACATCGGTCCGCGCCGCCATCGAGCCCGAAGCCGACGCCCTCCTCGGTTGGGCTGCCCCGGCCGCGTCAACGACGAGCGTGACCTTCAGCGACGGCGGCTGAGGAAGCGCTCCAGTGAGTGGAGCCGGGACGGGACCGAGGGCTGCGGGTCGAGCAGTTTCGGCCGCGGCATCGCCGACCCACCACCCAGCCAGGTCTGGAACGCATCGACAAGCGCCGCGCCATACCCGAGCGACTCCGTCTGCCGGTCCGCCCGCTTCTCGGCGTACCGGTTCCACCAGGCCAGCAGCATCGGCGCGAGGATCGGCGTGAGCAGCCACAGGAAGGTGATCGGGCCGTCGCCGCGGATCAGCGCGCCGAGGGTCATGCCGAGCCAGCACATCAGCAGGAACACCGCGATCGTCCAGCCGAGGAACGGGATCGTCCGGCGGACGGCGTCGATGCCGCGCACGATCCCCCACACCGCGCCGGAGACCAGCCGCGCGGGAACCGAGTACCAGTACGAAAGCAGGCTCACCAGCCGGCTGCCCCGGCGATGGCGGCCGAGCTCACGGGCCAGCACGGCCTCCAGTTGACGCGGCTGCAGGGCACCCGCGGCCCAGTCCGACACGACCAGCGTGTCGCCCGGAGCACCCGGCAACACCGGCGCCGGCGATCTCCGGACCCGGATCGGGTACGCCGACTCGGCCACGCCGCCGACGTGCGCGACCGGCCGCCAGGTGAGCATCAGCCGCTCCCGCTCCACCCCGGTCGGCTCGCGCAACCGCAGCACATGGCTGGTCACGATCCGCTCGAACGCCGGCACGAGCACGATCGCGCCGGACAGCAGCCACAGACCGATCACCAGCCAGCCCCACGGGTAGCCCGGCATCGTCCCGACGATCGACATCAGGATCAGGCTGACCGCGAACCACGGCAGCGCGAGCAGCACCTGGGTCAGCACCGGCCGGGACAGCCGCAGTGACCGCAGCGACCGCGACGGCGTGCCGGCCGGTCTGCGGGCAGGTTCGCGCGTCGATGCCATCGGGCCCCGATCAGTAGAGGGAGACGTGGACGTGGTCGAAGTGGCCGCCGGTGGCGTCCGACGGATCGTAGATACCACCACCGTTGTACGGACTCCAGCGACCGGTCCGCGCGGTCCAGATCTGGCCGTACCAGATCACGTAGTGCACCCCCGTCTGCGAGGCGGTCTGGATGGTCCAATTGGCGATCTTGGTGCCGAGCGCGCGCTGACCGGGCGACTTGCGCGAATCCCCTCCGACCATCAGGTCGCACGCCTTGCCCTTCGGGTGATCGCTGGTCGGGTTCCACTCGTGCGCGTCCCAGCAACTCGTGCTGCCGACGTGCAACTCATTCCTGATCCGGGCCACCCAGGCCGCGGTTCGCGGGGTCACGAGCCCGCCGGTACCGGTCGGGTCCGGGACCGTCGCCTGCTCCTCCGGCCAGACCCCGTTCACCGGACGGCCGCTGATCAGCTGGCTGTCGCCGCCACAGCCGTCCATGATCTGCTGCGGCAGGTCGTTCGGATGCGGCCCGGAACGACCCGCGTACGGGTCGCCGGCGCGGTCCAGGTCGATGCCTGCCTGCGCCGAGATGTCGCGCGCGGTCTGCTCCTGCCGCGCGTACGCGTCCGGGAACGCCGAGACCTGCACCGTCTGCGCGGCCTCGGTGTACGGCATGGACATCCAGCCGTCGACGTCGACGAGGCCGCGCGGGCTCGGCGGCTTGTCCCCGCCGAAGAACGCGTCGATGGCGTACCGCGGGTCCATGATCTGCGCCGGTGTCCCCCAGCCCGCACTGGGACGCTGCTGGAACAGGCCGAGCGAGTCCGCGTCACCGTAGGCCAGGTTCTGTAGCTGTGACTCCTGCAACGCGGTCATGATCGCGACCAGCGTCGCCCGGCCGGGCAGTCCGCGGGCCACCGCGATGTCGTCGATCAGCTTCGCGAAGGCGACCTGGGTGGCACGCAACTGCCCCGACGACGCCGGGTCGTTGGCCTGACCGGCGCCCGGTGGCATGCAGTTCGCACTCGCCTGGTCGATCTTGGCGCCGAACGGTGCCAGCATCAGCAGGCTGACGATGCCGATCATCCCGGCCACCGCGCCCAGCTTGAGCGCCAGGCCGCGGGTCATGGCGAACCCGTACACCCGGCCGCTGTACATCGCTCAGGTCCCCGCGCCGCCGTTGACGTCGCTGATCACCCAGTCGCCGTTCTGCGGGACCAGGGTGACCAGCAGCGGCACGGTCAACGTCGCCGGCTTGGACCCGGTGACCTGGATCTTGACCGACACCAGCCGGGATATCCGGCTCGGGGTGTCCACCGGCGCGGTTCCCCTTCGCGGTGCCGTCACCGGCGCCGCGAGCACCCGCGACGTGCCGTGCGAGGTCCGCAGCGCCTCGTACGTCGAGTCGCCGGCCGTGATGAAACTCGTGCTGACCGCATCGGTGGTATAGCGGCCCGCCTTGGCCACCAGTTGCTCGTATGTCTCGGTCGCCGGGTTGCGGGTGTAGAACACGGTCGCCCACGCATTGACCACGCCGCCGGCAGCGGACACCTGCGCGGCCGACACCCGCTTCGTCGTCACCGGCAGCGGAGTCGGTGTCGTCGAGGGCGATGAGGACCGTGTGCCCGACCCGTTGGCCCCCGGGCCGGTCGACCCCGACACCGGTCCGCCGGGACCGTTGGTCGCGCCCGCCGACGCGTTCGGCGCCGGGGTCAGCAGGCCGATCGACGGCCGGTCGCCGCCGCTGTCACTGTGCAGCAGTCTCGGCAGCGCCGCGCCGAACCCGATGACGACGACCGCGAGCAGGACGATGACGACCACCACTCCGCCGGGGCCGGCAGGCTCTTCGCCACGCCGGTCGCGTAGCCAGGCGACCCGCTGGGCCTGGTCCTGACGCCGCCACTTACGCCGCGCGCGGCGCCGTTGCGACCACGACAGGTCGTCGAAGTCGTCGGGGTACTCGTAGTCCGCGCGGACCCAGTCCCGCCAGTCCTGTGGCCGTTTCGGCTCCTGCGCCACAGGCGATCACCGTCCCGAGGGCACGCGCAGGGTGGCGCCGTCCTTGACCACCTTCGTGTAGTCGCGGTAGAGCCGGGGCGGTGCGATCGTGTTGGTCTTCGGCTTGGGCCGCCGGTGCACCCTGGGTGCCTTCGGCGGGCCGTCGCGCAGGCTGGCTGTGCGGTTGTTCTGCGCCTCGACCTTCGGTGGCCGGTAGTGACCGTTCAGCACCGGCCGGGACGGCCGCTGACCTCGGCGCTCCGCGGCGGCCACCTGGGCCTTGACCCGGCGATCCTTCTCCACGGCCCGGGACCCGTTCGACCCGGCCGGCGCGGTGGTCGCGGTGATGGTCGTGGCGACCGGCTTGGGCTTGGGCAGGAACCGATCCCCGGTGCTGGTCCGGCGCCCGTTGATCGCCGGAGCGACCGCCGGGCCGGCGGCCCCCTGCTGGTGGTCGCCGGCTCTGGCCGGCAACTCCCGCGCGGGCCGCACGAGCGGGCCGTCCGCGGTGCCGGAGTAGGTGCCCGGCGAGGTGCCGGCGCCGGAGTACGTGCGTGCGGTGCGGAACCGCCTGGTGCCTGCGGCTGCGGCGGCCCCGGTGGCCGCCTCCTCGGCTCTGCGGCCGCGGCGATCGGTGGCATGCACGACCGCGCCGCGGGAGACCGTACGGCTGACCAGGTCGGTGACGGCCCGGCGGGTGGCCGGTCCGATCATCAGGCCACCGGTGCCCGGCCGCATCATCGTCGTCAGACCGCTCAGAACACGTCGCAGCGCGAACGCGGCGATCAGTACGACGATCACCAGACCGCTGACCGGCAGCCATCCGAGGACACCCGTGAGGCCGTAGATCGCGGTGACCAGCGACAGCGTCGCGCCGAACACGAGCATCGCCAGGATCGACTGGATCACGAAGCCGAGTAGGGCCTCGAACCAGTTCATCCCCCACTGTCGCGGCCGGCCCGGTATCACCCATAGACAGGCGAAGAACACCCCGACCACCAGCAACAGCAGACAGCCGATGAAGGCCATCAACGCGGTGAACGCCAGGGCGACGGTGAGGAAGGCGAACAGGGTGGCGGCGATGGCGGCGAGGGTCAGTACACCGATCCGGCCGAACGGGTTCTTGCCCTTCGTCCAGCGCACGGTCGGTGCGTCGTCGCTGCCGCCCTCGGCCTTCTTGAGGTCGCCGTTGATGTAGGCCATCCGGGCGTCGGAGTCGGTACCGCGGTCGAGGATCGCCTTGCCGTAGCGCTGGCAGGCCTCGATCGAGCCGAACTCGGCGATGCACCACGGCGTGACCGCGAAGCCGCGCCAGGTGGCGTCGGCCGACTTGCGCAGCAGCGTGTCGCGGTTCGAGCCGTTGAACGCCGGCTCCGGCCAGGCGATCGGCGTCTGCACCGTGTTGGCGAGCGACGCACCGGACGCCGACATGACCGCCTCGGCGCCGAGTTGCCGGGCGCCGTCGACGCCGCGTACCCACGTCGTCGCCGAGACCGCGAAGCTGACGCTGAGCACACCGGCCGCGACGACCCAGAGCATCTGGCTCATCGCGGTGCCCTGCGAGCGGCGCTGCATCAGCGCGACCACCGCGCCGATCGCGAGCGCGGACGGCAGCAGCCAGCCCATCAGCGAGTTGCTGGTGGCACCCACGATCGTCGCGGTCGCGTCGGAGACCGGCTTGATGTCGGTGAGCGAGAACAGCCACCAGCCGACCGAGATGGCGCCGCGGATCACCGCGACGATGTACATCATCACCAGCTGGGCGTACCCGTTGAACACCGAGGCGAGCGGGTCGCGCCAGCTCCCGTCGACGTCCAGCGAGTAGGCCATCGGGCCGTAGTTCTCGAACAGGGTCCGGGTGTCGCCGTCGGTGAGGTCGGGAGTCGGGAGAAGGTCACCGAAGCCGGTCGGATTGGTCGGTTGCGGATCGCCGTCCGCGGCGAACGCCTGCTGGGTGGCGATCACGGCGGTGATCACCAGGATGCCGAACCCGATGAGCTTACGGTGGCGTCTCATGCCACGTGCTCCTTGTCTCCCACGACCGCGGGCTCGGGTTCGACCAGTTCCTCGGCGTACCGCTCGGCGATCTCCTCCTCGATCTCCTGTTGGGGCAGGAACTCCTCGCGTTCGGGGGTGGTACGCAGTTTCAGTTCGACGTGCTGGCTCGGAATGTCGATCTGGATGGTGGCGACCTCGTCCCAGCGGTCACGCATGATGCAGTGGCCGTGCCGGATGGTCTTGCCGTTGGCGGCGGTGTTGATGCCGCGGACCAGGGCCTGGTACGGAGCGGTCTGCGGCCGGCCGAGCAGTTCGAGCAGCGAGTCGACCTGCTCCTTGGAGCGCAGGCTGAACGCGAACAGCGTGGTGATCTGCTCGACCAGGCCGGGCAGCTTGAGGATGCTGGCCGGGTCCTGCGTGTCGAGCACCAGCGACGCCCCGAGGGCACGGCCGACACGAGCGATGTAGTCGAGGAACGCCGAGCCGTCCGGGGTCTTGGTCAGCAGGTGCACCTCGGGCACGATGACGACCTTGGAGCGGCCGCGGAACTCGCGCCGTCCGGTGGTGCGGACCATCCAGGCCAGGCAGCCGCGCAGGCAGGCCATGCCGACACGCTCGATCGGTGACCACGACTCCGGCGCGGACTCCGGAGTCGGCAGCGTCAGGCCGGGCATCTGCACGACCCACAGGCCGGGGTCGGTGGTCAACGACGACACACCCGTCGGCGGGCCGGCGACGATGCTGCCGAGTCCGGTCTCGACCAGGTCGCGCAGCGCGTTGCCGATCGTTCGTACGGTCTCGGACTCGGACTGGCACAGCCGCTGGATCACGCCCCACGAGGACGGCTCCGGCGACTGGATCTCGGCCCGGGTGGCCGCCATCACCGACGCCTCCGCGGCACCACGAAGGTGCGGCGGGAGCAGCAGCATCAGCTGGGACGGCACCTGCAGCAGGGCGTCGTCGACCGGTAGCACCCGCAGCAGGTCGGCCGCGCCGGAGAACTTCGAGGTGACCTCGACGACCGCGGTCGGTACGTCGTAGTCCTGCGCCAGCGCGGACACGCCCGCCGCGTCGCCCTTGAGGTCGAGCAGCGGGACCCAGGCGCCGGCGAACGCGGAGTCGAGTCCCGCGATCATCGCGGCGGTCGTCTTGCCTCGCCCGGACCGGCCGAGGAACAGCGTCGTGGTGGCGTCGCCGAGCGCCGAACCCGCGGCGGCGTCGAACCGGACCAGTCCCGGGGTGGAGCCGGTCAGATAACCGATGGCCGGGCCCCGGGCGTCGCCGACCGCAGCCCCGCCCCAGAACCAGGACGCGAAGAACGCTGTCGACTCGCGGACGTGACCCAGATCGGGCACCCGCATCTGGTCGCCGGGCAGCGACTCCAGCCACAGGTCGCGTTGCTCGTCCGCACCCACGGCGACGGTGATGCCGCGGTCCGCGTAGTGCGCGATCACGGCGTCGACGTACGCGTCAAGGTCCTCACGGGAGTCGGCACTCACCACCAGCCGCGGGTGGTCCTCGACCAGCGTCAGCCCGCTGCGGCTGATGTCGCGCTTGACCTCGCGCATCACCCGCTCGGTCTCGACGATCTCGTCCGCGGTCTCCTCCGCCGAGCCCTTGGCCGCCGACCGGCGCTGCTCCTTGGCCGACTTGCGGGTCTCGTCGACAAGGCTGCGGGCCGACTTCTTGGTCAGCACCCGGAACCGCACCGACGCCTCGACGGTCACGTCGATCTCGTCGCCGTCGTCGTCGAGCGCCTTGATCTCACTGAGCGTGCGCAGCCACTCGCCGTTGCCCGGCGTCTCCATCTCCTCGGGGAAGTCGGTCATCGCCAGCACAGTCGTGTACGCCGCGATCTGCCCGCGGCCGTCGTAGATGCGCAGGTGGTCGGTGTACGGCATCACCCGGCCGGAGGTCAGCCGGGCCAGCGACGCGCCGGTGATCAGCCCGTGCCGCGGTGCCGACGCCGAGCCACGGTGCATCTCGCGCGACACCATCCAGGCGATCACCTCCGCCGGTGCGGCCTGGGCGCGCCACACCGACGTACCGAGCTGGCGGCCGAGCTTGCGGACCCGTTCGTCCAGATGAGCCAGCTCGCGCGCGCCGACCCGCCAGGAGGTCATGCCGAGTGCGTCGGAGACGGTGCCACGAACCTGGGCGGTCGCGTGCGGGTCGCGATCGGCGATGTGCACCCCCAGCGCCACGTAGCGCTCCGGCATCCGCATGTCGTCGATCCGGTCGGCCCGGGTCCGGGTCCATGCATCGTGCTGACCGAGCCGGTAGTGGCCGTTCATGCTGTCGACGTAGTCGCGCCCGGTGAACCGGCCCCACACCACCTTGAGGTGACACTGCCGGTCGCCGAGGATCGTGCCTGCCGCGCTGACGGCGGCGTCCAGCGCCGTGTCCTGCTCGGCCTCGGTGGCCAGGTCGGTGTTGGCGACCGAGATCAGGTACCACGCCTCGGCGTGCCGCTCGGTGACGAGCAGGCCGTCGGCGATCGCGACCAGCCGGGGCGGTGGCAAGCCTCGTTCCCGGCCGATGCCGACCAGGTTCAGCAGTTTGTCAGTGAGCTTCATGCCTGCCCCTCCGGTGCCCCCCGCTGTGTCCCCTCCCCGTCGCGAGGCCGGCCTTGCGGCGTACGCGATGCAAGTGGTCCGGGCCCAGCAACCGGGCCCGCTGGCTGACCGCGATCTCCGCGCCCGCGCGGTAGCGCGGGTCGGCGGCGATCCCGCCTGCCTCCCACTCGGGAGTCTTCTGTCCCCGGGCCAGCGCAGCCATCCGGCGCAGCGGAATCCGCTCGGACAGCCGCAGGTACTCCGACTTGTCCGCGGCGCGTGCCCCCAAAGCGATCACCGGCCGGTGCGAGCGCAGCGCATAGCGCACCCACAACGCCCACTCGGTGACACGGCGGCGGCGCTCGTGGTTCTTACCCGGGCGCCAGCCGAACGCGGTGACCACGAACGGTGGTACGACGTACAGGCTGACCGTCGGTTTGTCCGGCCAGCCGAAGATGAGTACCAAGACGCCGACCCAGACCAGCGTGATGACGGCGCCGAAGAGGATCATCCGGCGTCGCGCGCCTTCTCCGAGGTCGATACCGAGCAGGTCGTACTGCCGGGTCTCGATCTCGAAGTGGTGGGTGAGGGTACGGCCGACACGCATCAGCTACCTCCGGAGATCAATCCCCAGAACCCTTTCAGCACGTTGATGGTCTCGTTGTTGGCGTAGATCAGCCCGCCGACCAGCACACCCGCGGCGATGTGGCCGAACAGCTCGCCCCACTCGCGCTTGAAGTAGTGACCGATCGATCGCAACACCAAGATCGCGATGAAGATGTTGCCGGCGATCACCAGCACCCAGTCCTTGAAGTCGGCCCCGGTGGGCACATTGCCCGGGTCGGCGGCCGGCACTGCCGTCGTGACCGTGGCGGCCAGCTGGTGCAGCATCATGGCGGTTTCCTCCTTTGTCCCGCACAGGTGTTTCTGGCGTCAGCCGATGGCGGCGACCTGCCATCGTTCGGCGCCGTTGGCGGCGACGGTGCGCCGCAGGGTCACGGTGTAGGACTGGTCCAGCGTGGTCTTGCCAGATCCGGCCCAGGTGACGGCGGCCGTCGCGCGACGTTCGTCGTCATTGCCGGCGTATACCTGCCAGCTCTTCAGCCCGCCCAGTCTGACCAGGCCGTTGAGGCTGGTGATCGAGCTGCCGGGTGCCGCAACCGCGGCGACTGCTGCATCGCTGGTCGCGTAGGCGTCGAAGAACGCCTCGGCGTCCTTTTCGGTCAGGTTGGTGAGTTCCTCGTCGGTCGCACCGGTGCCGGGCATGTTGTCGGGCAGCGCGTCCGGCACGTCGGAGACGAGGGTCGGCGAGCCGCTCACGACCACCCGGGTCGCGGTCCGCGCCACCGGCACCGACAACCGCGTCCACAGCGGCTTGCCGGCCAGCCAGTTCGCACCGTTCTTCGTGTACGGTGTGACCTCCACCCGGACGTCGACCTGCGCGGTCACACCCTCGGGCCCGACCTTGACCTCGCCCGGGTACGCCGTACCCGCGTGCTGGATGCCGATCCCGTTCCAGCCGGCCTGCTTGTCAAGACCGGCGGCCAGGTCGAGCCCCGTCGCCGCCGCACGGGCGTCGCGGTCGGTCTCGTCCCAGGTCAGGTACGACGTGGCGAACCGGGCGGCGACGGCCTGAGCCTCGGCCCGCGGGTACGACGACTCCGGGCTGACCGCCGGGGTGGAGTCGTCGGCCGGGCGGATCCAGGACCGTACCCCGCTCGCGGCGGCGAGCAACAGCACGACGACCACCAGGCCGCGCAGGAACCGGCGGCCCCAACTCGCGAAGCTGCTCTCCGGCTCGGTCGACCACGGGATCTCCGAGGCCCGGTACGGATCCCGCGGGGGCACGGCATCACCGGAACGATCACCGAGACGTGGTGCCGTACGACCGCCAGGCGGCTGGACCGGCCGGGGACCGACCTGCTCGACCGGCGGCGGTGCCGTTGCGGTCGCGGTACCGGCGGAACGCCGCCGTGGCGCCGGACGCCCGGTGGGCTCACCGGGGTGCTGCCACCAGTCGCGGTCCTGCTCGGGTGCTTGGTGTGGGTCGCGGGCACCCTCCGCACGCCCCCGCTTGCGAGGTGACTTGCGCTGGTCGGCCCAGCGCTCGCCCTTCGGCGGCAGGTTCAGCATCTTGCGCCACCAGCTCATCTGATCCCACCCCTCCCAAGGCGGTCATGCGGACGGCTGACGTTGTCTGTTCTGCCACCGTTCTTGTGCGGAAAGTAGCCGTGAGGATACGTCAGGCAACGTGCCACGGGGAACGTCGCGTGCACACAGTGGCCGTTAGACGGACAGCGTCGTCGCTCGTCCTCTGTTGTACAGAGGAAGGCAAATTGGCCGGTGAGGCAGCTGTGACTGCCTGCCCTCTCGATGTGCAGAACCGCTCCTCCGCATGACGTCGCCTGCTTCGTCGGCCACGGGGTGCGGCCTTGCACCCCAGTGCACAGAACCGGGCACGTCTGAGTCAACCTGGCACCGTCGACAATCCGGCACCCGGATCCGACTCGTAACCTCCTGTTCCTGCCACACCGTCTCGAAATCCTGCACGCTCAGTGCGCGCGCGGTAACGGTACCCCACGCCGGGAACACCAGCCAGTCCGCGGTGGTTGTGACACTGTGAGAAGCGATAACCACCAGGTGGAGGAAGCAAGGAATGGCGACCGTTGAGCTGACCACGGAGAACTTCGACCAGATCGTGGGCGGCGAAGGGCTGATACTGGTCGACTTCTGGGCCGCGTGGTGTGGCCCGTGCCGCATGTTCGCGCCGATCTTCGAGAAGGCGTCGGAGACCTACCCGGACATCACTTTCGGCAAGGTCGACACCGAGGCCCAGGTGGAGTTGGCGCAGGCCTTCCAGATCTCCTCCATCCCGACTCTGCTCGCGGTCCGTGACCGGGTGGTGCTGTTCGCCCAGCCCGGCGCGCTCCCGGAGCCGACGCTCAAGAGCCTGATCGAGCAGTTGCAGGCCGTCGACATGGACGAGGTACACAAGCAGGTCGCCGCGCAGCAGCAAAGCTGAGCCCAACTCCGGGTTATAGGGTCGATACAGAATCCGACGCCCGGAGGTGTGCTCTCGTGGAGACCCGTCGACTCGGCCGTCTCGGCCACCAGAGCTCGGTCCTGATCTACGGTGCGGCGTCGCTGGCCGCCGTGGATCAGGACACAGCCGACGCCTCGGTCCAGCAGGCGCTGGACGCGGGGATCAACCACTTCGACGTGGCCGCCGACTACGGCGATGCGGAGATCCGGCTCGGACCGTCGATGCCACGGATCCGGGACCGGATCTTCCTGGCCAGCAAGACCGGCCGGCGTACCGCCGAGGAGGCCTGGTCGGAGATCAACCGCTCACTCGAGCGGCTCCAGACCGATCGACTGGATCTGATCCAGATGCACGCCGTGTGTGATATGCCCGACCTCGATCGAGTGACCGGCGCGGGCGGCTCGCTCGAGGCGGCCGTCCGTGCGAAGGACGAGGGCATGGTCGGTGCGATCGGCATCACCGGTCATACCCACGAGGCGCCGTCGGTGCATACCGAGGCACTGCGCCGGTACGACTTCGACAGCGTGCTCACGCCGCTGAACTACAACCTGTCCAAGAACCCGTCGTACGCCGAGGACTACGCGCGACTGGTCGAGGCGATCCAGGCCTCCGACGCGGCGCTGATGACGATCAAGATGATCGCCCGGCGCAACTGGGACGACGGCGAGGCCAAGGTCTACACCACCTGGTACCGGCCCTTCGACGAGCAGCGCTACATCACCGCGGCGATCACCTGGCTGCTCAACGGCCATCCCGAGATCACCGGGCTGGCGACCGCCGGCGAGACCAAATTGTTACGGCAGATCGTCACCGCCGAGCAGGAACGGGCCACGATGACCGTCGAGGACGCCGCGTCGATCCTCGACGAGGTGACCGACTACAAGACGGTCTTCGACGAGCGGATGCCGATCTAGGCCGCTCTCAAGCGGTTGCGGGCCTGAACCACCTGGCGAGGAAACACCCACCGCCGACCAGCAGGGCGGGGATCCAGTACAGCAGCGCCGTCAGCGCGACCGCGCCGAACGCTGCCGTCCAGGAGACTCCGAGCGAGGCCAGCCCGGCCACCATCGCGCCCTCGCGGGGGCTCGCGCCCTGCACGCCGGGTAGCGCACCGGCCAACTGGCAGGCGCCGAACACGGCGACCAACTGCAGCGGCGGTACCGAGTCGCCGACCGCGTGCACCGCGCCGATCAGCAGCCCGAGGATCGTCGTCTGGTACGCCACCGAGAGCAGCACGCCCACCAGGAACACCCGGGCCGACGGCCACGGCCACCGGCTGGCCAGCCCGGGCCGGCGCCGGGTCACCGCCAGCGCGATGACCAGTACGACGGCCGCCGTACCGAGTGCGGCCACCAGTACCGCCCGCGGCATCGTCACGCCGGCCACCGCGACCGCGGCCACCAGCCCGACCGCGCCGACGAACCGGTCCAGTGCCACCTCGGCTGTCGCCGGCGCCCGGTCCAGCCCGGCCGCACGCAACCGGTGCACCCGCCACAGGTCCGCACCGGCGTGCCATGGCGAGATCAGCCCGAGGACCTCGCTCTCGGCGTACGCCGCGAGGTGCCAGCGGCGGCTGCGGCCGCTGCGCGACAGCGCGTGCCAGCGCAGCGGGCACAGCACGTACTTGCCGATCGCGAACGGCACCAGCCCGATCACGGCCGGAAGCACGGAGGTGTGCGGCACCCGGTCGACGTTCCACAGCGACAGCCCGACCGCGCCGACCAGCACCGTGACGTGTACCGCCCGGCATCTGGCGATCGCCCGGCCGGTTCGTACCGTCGCCCGGATCCGGCCCGCGGGCCGTCCGGGGATCGCCGCCGCATCCTCCAGGCTCGGGGCTCCGTGCATGGTGGTACTCCCTCCGGGCGTGGGGCTCGCTAGCCCGTGCAGGAATCCCCGCTGCGAGTCTCCGTCCGGCTGCTGACGGATCAGAAGGTAACCCGGGCGGTGCCGCCGGCGCATCTCGGCTGCCGCGTGGTGCCGATGGCGGTCTCGCGAATTTCCGGCTACGGCCAGGTCACGTTCTAGGGTCGTGTCGATGCGCCGGTTCACCTCGACACCCGCCCTGGTGGTGGGCTTGTGGTCGGTCTGGAGCACCGCCTTCATCGCGATCAAGGTCGGGCTGGGCGTCTCGTCGCCGGACGTGTTCACGCTGCTGCGGGTGGGCGCCGCGCTGCTCACCCTGGTGGTCGTGGTCGCCGTGTCCGGGCGGCTCGGCCGGTTCGGCGACCGGCGGCTGCACAGGTACGGGATCCTGCTCGGCGCGACGAACGTGGTCGGCTTCCTGGTGTTCCAGAACCTCGGCCTCGCCGACGCGCCGGTCGGCGTCGGCTCGGTGCTCATCTACACCCAGCCGTTCCTTGTCGCGCTGGGTGCCTGGGCATTCCGCGGCGAACGGCTGACCCTGCTCCAGGTCGGCGGAATGCTGCTCGGCTGGCTCGGCGTCGTGGTCGTCGTCGCCGGTGAGATCGACGTCGGCGCGACCCCGGTCCACGCGGTGGTGTTCCTGCTGCTGAGTGCGACCTCGTGGGCGATCGGCACGGTCCTGTTCACGACCCTGCCGCCCGACATGCCGGTGCTCGACCTGCTGCTGGTGATGAACGCGTACGGCGTGGTGCCGATCGCGCTCATCGTCGCGTTCGGATCCGGGCACGTCGAGTGGGGTACGACCGTCGTGCTCAGCGCCCTGTGGGCCGGTGCCGGCGCGAGCATCGGCGGACTCGGCCTGCAGTTCCTGTTGTTGCGCCGCGGCAAGGCTGGTGTGGTCAGCAGCTGGACGTTCGCCGTACCGGTGCTCGCGGCGGCTCTCGGCGTACTCCTGCTCGACGAGACGGCACACGTCACGCTGCTGCTCGGTGGCGCGGCCGTTGCCGCCGGCATCTATCTCGTCAATTCCCGTGGCACCAGGCGCTGAACAGCTCATCGGCCTCGGTGGCGGCCGTGGCGGAGCCGCAGCGGCCCTGACCGAGCAGCGCGTAGGCCTGCTCGACCTTGTTGCCTAGGGCGGCCCAGCCCACAGCCGCGGTGGCGAAGCCGGCGGCGGCCGTCTGGCGGTCGCCGTGGTACTCGGCGAGCGATGCCTGTGCGCTCGCCGTCGCGTACTGCCGGGTCGGCAGCAGCGGCGACAGAAACGCGGCCACCCGAGCGGCTAGGTCGGCCTCGCCGACCGCGAGGCCGGCCCGCACCAGCGCCGGCGCCCGGGATGCGAACTCGTGGCTGACCGCCATCTCGGACAAGCCGGCGATCCGTTCGAGCACCTCGCGTACGCCGTCCCTGTCACCGGCCGCCGCCCTGGTCAGCGCCACCGGAGCCGCCGCTACGACGATCATGTCCGGCCAGCCCTCCGGTACGGCCAGCGAGTACGCCTCCTCCGCGGGACCGGCCGCATCGGGGCGGCCGAGCTCGTACTCGGCTCGGGCCAGCGCGGCCAGCACCTCGATCCGGCGCAGGGCGGTGAAGGCCGGCCCGGCGGCCTCCAGTTGCTCGCGGCACAGCCGTACCACCTCGGTGAGCCGGCCGGTCTCGAGTGTGGGCTGCAACACAGTGCAGGCC
>JBKPSJ010000031.1:0-38998 GCA_046765875.1 Actinomycetota bacterium | reverse complement strand
CGAGCCGGTGCTGATCCTCGACGACGTGTTCGCCGAACTCGACACCCAGCGCCGTGACCGGCTGGCCGAGCTGGTCGCGCCGGCCGAGCAGCTGCTGATCACCGCCGCGGTGCAGGCCGACGTACCCGCCGAGCTGTCCGGGGCCAAGTACGTCGTGGGCGACGGCACCATCCGCAATGCCTGAGGACTACCGTGGTCGGCATGGCCGAGCAGCAGCCGCCGACGCCGGAGGAGCGGCACGATCCTCAGGGTCTCGATCTGGCGCGCTCGCTGGCCGGCCGCTTGAAGGCGATGAAGCCGGGGCCGCGCAAGCCGCAGCGACGGCGGCGCAACACGTCCACGGAGGTCTCCGGTGCGCGTCCGGACGACCGGGACCCGCAGTTGCTCAACGCAACGATCGACAGGCTGCTCCGCGACCAGGGCTGGGAGGTCGACGTCGCGGTACACGGCGTGATGGCGCGCTGGCCGGCGATCGTCGGGCCGGAGGTGGCCCAGCACTGCATTCCCGAGCGGTACGCCGACACCGAGCTCACGGTCCGTACCGACTCGACTGCCTGGGCCAAACAACTGGAGTACCTGGCTCCAAAACTCGTCCGGCGACTCAATGCGGATCTCGGCGACGGCACGGTCACCAGGGTGACGGTTCTCGGCCCGAATGCCCCGAGTTGGCGCAAGGGACCGCGTACGGTTCGCGGCCGCGGACCGCGGGATACGTACGGCTGACCGGTTGGCGGGCAGCAGCGCCGACACCGCCCGGTGATAGCCCGGTGGTGCCCTACGATCGGGCCCGATGCAGATCATCGCCGAGGTGTTCACCGAGATCGTCCGCCTGATCGGAGACACGTTCCGACTCTGGTGGAAGAACCTCGTACCTCTGGTGACCTGGTTCCTGGCCGGCAACATCGTGTTCATCGCCGCCACCCAGGGCGCGGTCTGGCTGCGGATCCACCAGCACGCGACGTTGGCGATCGGACTGTTCAGCTTCGGAGCGCTGGCCCAACTGGTCGCCATCGTCGGCATGATCCGGACCATCGCGGGCTCGCTGTACCGCTGGCGCGACGCGGCCGCGGGACCGGGCGAGACCATCGATCCGACCCAGCAGCGGCTGCTCGAACTGCTGGCGCTGACCCTGTTGCCGCTGGTCGCGGTCTGGTCCGCGTGGGGTTACCTCGACCAGGCGGTGGACGTCTACGCGAGCACGTTCTACACGATCAAGGGCACCTTCGACGCGCCGTTCAACTTCAGCGGTGGCCAATGGAAGGGTTTCCTACCCGCGATCCTGGTGCTGCTGGTGGTCCGGCGGATCGTCGAGTGGTCCGACGAGCGCTGGCCGAACCGGGCGGTCAAGCTGTTCCAGGTCTGGGTCGAGGCCTTCTTCATCCTGCTCGTCTTCATCATCACCGTGCCGGCGATCCAGACCGCCAAGAACTGGCTGGCCGAGCGACGGTTCTGGATCGGGGTCACCGACATCTGGGACGCGGTGAAGAGTTGGTTCGCCGGACTCGACATCCCGATCCCGGCCGGGCTGGAGTGGTTGTGGGGCGTATTCAGCGACACCCTGTGGCCGCTGTTCACCGCCGGCGTCGCCCAGCCGCTGACGTGGCTGGCGATCACCACTGTGGTGTTCGGGCACCAGGCGCTGTCCGCCGCCGGGGTCGTTCGTGGCACACGGCTGGAGTCGCGAATCAACAGTGGTGAGACCGTCAAACGTGGCCGGGTGGCCGCGCTGGCGAACAGGGCGCCCGACCTGGTACTGGGCGGATTCAAGGAGAAGTTCCTGCCGACGCTGAACGCGTTCCGGCTGCTGGTCGGCGTCGGGCCGGTCTTCCTCGGCGTGGTGTGCGTCGTCTACTCGCTGCACGACATCGCGTTCAACTGGTTCGATATCGGCGTGAGCCGGCTGATCGGCGATCGGGGGTCGAACTTCACAATCTTGTGGGGCAACCTGATCAACCTGGCCCAGAAGGCACTGTTCGAGCCGTTGCGGATCGCGCTGCTGGCGGCCGCGTTCGACCAGGCCATTTCGGTCGGACTGCAGAAGCGGTCGCAGGCCGAGCGCAAGCCGGCCGAGCGGCCGGCGGCGTCACCGGAGCCGCTCAGGGCGTGAGCAGCAGCCGTTCCTCGGCAGAGGAGCTGTCGGTCCCCGGTGTGATCAGCCCGACGATATGCGGTACCGCCTCCTTCGGGACGAAGTAGACCTTCGCGACCCGGAACGGCTTGCCGCGGACGATCTTGAGGTCGGTGTCGCCGCAGAAGGTCGGCAGCCCGATGCCGAAAACGGACTCGCTCGCCCAGACGTTGCCGCGGTCGTCGCGTAACTGGGCGTCGCAGGTGAAGCCGTCGTCGATCCGGGTGCGATCGGTGGCGGTGAGCTTCAGCACCGCCTTGACGATCACCGCGCCGTCGGGGACCTTGGCGTCGACCGGTTCCTTGTCCTGGTTCACCAGCCGGGTGTAGACCTGCAGGCTCTCCAGTTCCCACACCACGTCGTCGACGGTTGCCGGGCCCTTCTTCGCCACCTGCGTGATCGGGATCTCCTGTTCGAACGTGTCCTCAGACCCGAGCACCGTACGCACGGCCAGGAACACCGACAGGGACAGCAACGCCAGCAACAGAGCGAACCGGCTGATCAGGGTGACGGCGCGGGACGGGCCGTTCATGACGCCGCCCGGAGCGTCGGCTGGCTCAGTGGGTACGACTTCTCCGCATGCTCGATCATGTCCTTGGCCACCGACTCGTCCGGTATGTCCAGATCGATCGCGTAGTCCTCGGTGAGCGTCGTCAGCCCGCGCAGCTTCTTCGCCCACAGGGTGAGCCCGACCAGATCGTCGGGATTGGCCTCGAACACCAGCGACCCGGACTCGATGAAGCCCGGCTGCGGGATGTTGAGCTGGCTGCGGATCGCCTTGTTGATCGGTACGTACACCGACCCGCCGTCCGCCTTCAGCGACGCGTCGCCCGCGGAACCCGACTCATGCCGGCCCTCTATCTGGTACTCGACCGTGACGAAGATGCCGTTGGTCCTGATCGGCCGGTCGTCCTCGTCCGCCTTGGTGTCGTCGTCGTTGGGGTTCGGGTCGACCACGCGGGCGAACTTGACCCGGTTCACGGTGAGGACGAAATCCTTGCCCTTCATCGGCTCGCCGATCCCGCCGTGGACGGCGTACCGGGTGGTGTCCTCGAGCCGCTCGTCGGGTTCGGCGAGCCGGATCAGGCCGGCGATGATGACCAGCGCGACGCCGACCAGCACCGTCACCGGCCGGTACAGCCTCACCTGGCCGACTCCTTCGCGGTCATCTTGACGATCAGCTTGACGTCGCCCTCGTGCCAGTAGGGGTTGTCGGCCGCACCGATGATGTTGCCGTCGTCGCGGAACTCCTCGGCGATGATCGCCATCCGCACGTCGGTCTCTTTGTACGTCGGCGGCACAGCGAACTTCACCGTGCAGTCCTGCGTGGGCAGGCCGTACACCAGGTTGTAGTTCAGATCGCCGTGACAGGTGGCACCGTTCGACGGGACCGGCTTGCCGCTCTTCGGTAACAGGTACAGCAGATCGCCAGAGACGGAGTTGGACTCCTTCGTCTGCTCGTCGACGTTCTTGATGCCCATACTCACGATCAGCTCGGCGCTGGCGTCGGTGTACTTGCCCTTCGGTGTGTGGTGCAGGGTGGCCGAGTCGATCTGGTACTCGAACCGGCCGCCCTCGAAGGTGTACGGGGCGTCGACGGTCTTTATCACCTTCCGCTTCGGCTCGTCCCAGCCGTTGAGCAGCCAGACGACCAGGACGCCGACGAAGAGCAGGACGAACAAGACGATCCATTTGCGCCGGTGCCGGTGGATCACCCGCTCCGCGATCATCTGGTCGATGACTTCGTCCAGCTCCACGCGCCAGATCCTAGGACGCGGTGGGGTCCCGAAAGCGGTCTGTTCTATCGGGTGGGATCGGCGATGCGGCCGGCGAGGAACTCACGTTCGGCCTCGTTGTCAGTGAGTGCGAGCGCTGCCCGGTACGCCTCGACCGCCTCCTCGGTCCGGCCTAGCCGACGCAGCAGGTCGGCCTTGATCGCCGGTACGTACCGGTATCCGCTGAGCTGTGGATCGTGCTCCAACTCCTGTACGGCCTCCAGCGCCACCTGCGGACCGGCGACCATCGACAGCGCGACACATCTGTTCAGCGCGACGACCGGTGACGGCCACACCTGCAGCAACGCGTCGTACAGCTGCACGATCTGCGGCCAGTCAGTCTCCTCGTAGGCCGGCGCCTCGGCGTATAAAGAGGCGATCGCAGCCTGGAGCACGTACCGCCCCGGCCGGCCGCCGCGCAGCCCGTCCATGATCAGGTCGTGCGCCTCCGCGATCGCGTCGCGGTCCCACAGCGAGCGATCCTGCTCCTCCAGCCGGAGCAGCCGGCCGGACGCGTCGGTACGGGTCGCCCGGCGAGCGTCGGTCACAAGCAATAGCGCCAGCAGGCCCCACACCTCACGCTCGTCCGGCATGAGCTCGCGCAGCGTGCGTGCCAGGTGCAGCGACCGCTCGACCAGGTCGGGCCGTACCAACGAGGTGCCCGACGGTGCCGTATGGCCGGTAGTGAACAGCAGATGGATAACCCCTAGGACGGCGCGCAATCGCTCTGGCAGTTCGTTCGCGCCGGGCACTCGGTACGGGATCCGGGCGGTGCTGATCTTCTTCTTCGCGCGTGTGAGGCGTGCCGCCATCGTCTGCTCCGAGACCAGCAGCGCCTTGGCGATGTCGGCGGTGGACACGCCGCACACCAGCCGGAGCGTCAGCGCCAGCTGTGCCTCCTGCGCGAGCGCCGGGTGGCAGCAGGTGAAGATCAGCCGGAGCCGCTCGTCGGTGACGACGTCGTCGTCGAGCACCGGCTCGTCGTTCATCGGCTCGTCCTCCTCGGGCTCGACGAGCAGCGGCAGCTTGGACCGGAACGTCTGGTCGCGGCGGATCGCGTCCATCGCCCGGCGCTTGGCCGCGGTGGTCAGCCAGGCCGCCGGATTGCGTGGGATGCCGTCGCGGGTCCAGGCCGTGAGGGCCTGGGCGTACGCCTCCTGGACGCATTCCTCGGCCAGGTCAAGGTCGCGGGCGATCCGCACCGTCGCGGCGAGGACCAGGCCCCACTCGCGACGGTGCGCGTCGGCGACCGCATGTTCGACCGCGTCTCGGCCGGCGGTCATTCCGGCTTCGGGAAGCCGTCCAGCACCGGGCGCAGCTCAACCCCGCCGCCGTACTGGGTCGCCGGGTTGGACTTCGCCACCGCCAGTGCCGTGTCGAAGTCGGGCGCCTCGATGACGAAGAAGCCGGCGACGACCTCCTTGGCGTCGATGAACGGCCCGTCAGTCACCACGTCACCGCGGACGGCGGTGGCGGTGGTGCTGGGCTGCAGGGCGTAGGCGCTGACGAATTTGGCACCGAGCCGCTCGGTCTCCGCGCCGGCCGCCTCGTGTGCGGCGAGCTCCTCCGGGGAGGCTTCCGCGGGGTCGGCCGGCGCCGGGCCGAACAGCATGATCGCGTACAGAGCCATGATGGTCCTCCTCGTGGTGAGTCGGTTGCCTTACACCCGTACGTCGGACGGCCACAGCCGATTCGACAGCCCTTTACGAACTTTCTCGCATCAGGTTCCGGCGAGGCGTTCCACCACGGGTGCGAGCTGGTCCAGATAGGCCGCATTCACCGATACATAGGAGATGCCGAGCGAGTCCCGGCGCCGCAGCAGCGTGTCGACCATGTCGTCGACAGAGCCGCGCAGGACCGCGGCCGATCCGCTCAGGTCGACCTGGACCGGCAACCCTCGCGGGGGCTCGTCGCCGAGCGCGACCAGGTTCGCGGACAGTTCGAGTTGATCGATCCGGTCGCCGGCGTACTCCCTGATCCGGTCGATCCTCGTCTTGAGCTCGTCCTCGCCGGCCTGGGGTGGTGCGCTGATCGTGATGATGTCCGCCTGGTCGACGGCGAGCTTGGTGACCCGTGGCCCACCCGCCGCGACCAGGATGCACGCCTGGATCGATTGCTTCACCGCGGCGATGGTGTCGGCGAGCAACTGGTACCGCTCCCCCGGCGTACCGAACGAACGGCCCAGCCCCGCCGCGTCCGCCTCGGCGTCGGGCCGGCCGGCGCCCAGCCCGAGCTCGAACCTGCCGCCGGTGAGCAGGTCGAGTGTCCGGGTCTCCCAGGCGACCACGCCCGGTTCCCGATTGGACACGCTGAGCACAAAGGTGCCGAACCGCAGGCTCGATGTCGCCTGAGCGGCGGCCGCTATCGCCGGGAACGGCGACAGTGTGCGGGTCGTGTCCGGCACCAGCAGGGTCGAGTAGCCGCGCTCCTCGGCCTTGCGGGCGAGGCCGGTCCACGCTGCGATGCCCGGTGCGAGCCCGGCGACGGCTCCGAACCTGAAGATACGGTCCATGGTCTGCTCCTCTCGGTCACATCCATCCTTCTGTGGACAGCGCGACACCGCGTCGGCCGGTGGGAGACACTGGACGTACGCCGCCCGGCGTACCGTGACGGACGGTCATGAGCGTCTGTGAGCCGGTTTGGACCCCCATCCCGCGTGGGGGGATGCGGCCCGGCGTCCGAAAACCTGTTCTATCCACAGTTTTTGGCTCCCCATGGCCAGTTCTGCTCCGGCGGCCCGGTACAATTGGTACGTAGAGAGGGCCGCACCGCTGTACAACAGCGAGGGCGGCCCCCGTTGTGACCAGAACGCCCCGCCCCAGGGGTCTAGGAGGACCGCAGCCGGTGACCGACGAGCCGACCGACGTGACGACAGCAGCCTCAGCCGAGGACTCCCCCGCATCGGCCACCGCCCCTGAGCCCGACCGCCCAGAGATCGGCCACCTGAACGGCAACGGCCAGGTCCAGGGCACGTACGATGCCAGCGCCATCCAGGTCCTGGAGGGCCTGGACGCGGTCCGCAAGCGCCCGGGAATGTACATCGGGTCCACCGGCGAGCGCGGCCTGCACCACCTGGTGTACGAGGTCGTCGACAACGCGGTCGATGAGGCCCTCGCCGGCTACTGCGACCGCATCGACATCACGCTGCTTCCCGACGGTGGTGTCCGGGTCCAGGACAACGGCCGCGGCATCCCCGTCGACATCGTCGAGTCCGAGGGCAAGCCGGCCGTCACCGTTGTGCTCACGGTGCTGCACGCCGGTGGCAAGTTCGGCGGCGGTGGGTACAAGGTGTCCGGCGGCCTGCACGGTGTCGGCGTCTCGGTCGTCAACGCGCTGTCCACCAAGCTGCGCGTGGACGTGAACCTGGACGGTCGGGCCTATACGCAGTCGTTCACCCTCGGCGTACCGGACGCGGATCTGGCCGAGGTCGGCCCGACGGACGCGCGCGGGACCACGGTGACGTTCTGGCCGAGCGCGGACATCTTCGAGACCACCGACTTCTCGTTCGAGACGCTGACCACCCGGTTCCGCGAGTACGCCTTCCTGAACAAGGGCCTCGAGCTCGTGGTCCGCGACGAGCGGCCCGAGCACACCCCCGAGGGCGAACCGGTCCAGCAGTCCTTCAGGTACGACGACGGCCTCGTCGACTATGTGAAGTACCTGACCGGCACACGCGAGACCGTGCACCGCGACGTCATCTCGTTCGAGGCCGCGCAGCCCGACGAGGCGATGAGCCTGGAGATCGCGATGCAGTGGTCCGGCTCGTTCAACGAGTCGGTGCACACGTTCGCGAACACGATCAACACTCACGAGGGCGGCACCCACGAGGAGGGCTTCCGGGCGGCGCTGACCAGCCTGGTCAACTCCTTCGGCGAGGACGTCGGGATGATCAAGAAGCGCGAGGACCGGCTCACCGGCGACGACGTCCGCGAGGGCCTGACCGCGATCATCTCGGTCAAGCTCGCCGAGCCGCAGTTCGAGGGCCAGACCAAGACCAAGCTGGGCAACACCGAGGCGAAGTCGTTCGTACAGAAGGTCGTCAACGACAAGCTCGGTGAGTGGTTCGAGAAGAACCCGCAGGAGGGTCGCGAGATCATCCGTAAGGCGACCGCGGCCGCATCGGCCAGGATCGCCGCCCGCAAGGCGCGCGACCTGGCCCGCAACCGTAAGGGTCTGCTCGGCGGCGGTGGTCTGCCCGGCAAGCTCAGCGACTGCCAGTCGACCAACCCCGAGGAGTGCGAGGTCTTCATCGTCGAGGGCGACTCGGCGGGCGGTTCGGCCAAGGGCGGCCGGGACCCCAAGTTCCAGGCCATCCTGCCGATCCGCGGCAAGATCCTGAACGTCGAGAAGGCCCGCATCGACAAGGTCCTGCAGAACACCGAGGTGCAGGCGATCATCTCCGCGCTCGGCACCGGCATCCACGAGGACTTCGACCCGGCCAAGCTGCGGTACCACAAGATCGTGATCATGGCCGACGCCGATGTCGACGGTCAGCACATCCGCACGCTACTGCTCACATTGCTGTTCCGGTTCATGCGTCCGCTGATCGAGCTCGGCCATGTGTACGCCGCCCAGCCCCCGCTGTACAAGTTGCGCTGGAGCAACGCCCCGCACGAACTCGCGTACACCGACCGCGAGCGCGACGGGTTGCTTGCCGCCGGCAGCGAAGCGGGCAAGAAGCTCCCCAAGGAGAACCCGATCCAGCGCTACAAGGGACTGGGCGAGATGAACGCCGACGAGCTGTGGGAGACCACGATGGACCCCGCGAACCGGGTCCTGCTGCAGGTCACCCTGGATGACGCCGCCCGCGCCGACGAGACCTTCGCGACCCTGATGGGCGACGACGTCGAGGCCCGCCGCAACTTCATCCAGCGCAACGCCAAGGACGTCCGCTTCCTCGACATCTGAGCACCGCCCTAGCACTGCCTACAGCACCAAGTGGTAAAGCACCGAACAGGACGATATGACCGAGACACCCACCTCACCCGGACACGACCGCGTCGAGCCGATCGACCTCCAGTCGGAGATGCAGCAGTCGTACCTCGACTACGCGATGGCCGTCATCGTCGGCCGTGCGCTGCCCGAGGTCCGCGACGGCCTCAAGCCCGTGCATCGCCGGATCCTGTACGCGATGTACGACGGCGGGTATCGGCCGGACCGGGGCTTCAACAAGTGCTCGCGTGTCGTCGGTGACGTGATGGGTCAGTACCACCCGCACGGTGACTCCGCGATCTACGACACCCTGGTCCGGCTGGCGCAGCCGTGGGTGATGCGCGCGCCGCTGATCCAGGGCCAGGGCAACTTCGGTTCGCCGGGCAACGATCCCGCTGCGGCGATGCGGTACACCGAGTGCCGGCTGGCGCCGCTGGCGATGGAGATGGTGCGGGACATCGACGAGGAGACGGTCGACTTCCAGCCCAACTACGACGGCAAGTCGCAGGAGCCGGTGATCCTGCCGGCCAGGTTCCCGAATCTGCTGGTCAACGGTTCCTCCGGGATCGCGGTCGGGATGGCGACCAACATCCCGCCGCACAACCTGCGTGAGGTCGCGGCCGCGGTCGACTGGGCGCTGGAGCGCCCGGACGCCACCCGCGAGGAGTTGCTCGAGGCCTGCCTGAGCAACATCAAGGGCCCGGACTTCCCGAACGGCGCGCTGATCGTCGGCCACCAGGGCATCTCCGACGCGTACCGCACCGGCCGTGGCGCGGTCACGATGCGCGCGGTCGTCGATATCGAAGAGGACAGCAAGGGCCGTACCAGCCTGGTCGTGACCCAGCTGCCGTACATGGTCAACCCGGACAACCTGGCCGAGAAGATCGCGCTCCTGGTCAACACCGGCAAGATCAGCGGCATCGCCGACATCCGCGACGACAGCTCGTCGCGTACCGGTCAGCGGCTGGTCATCGTGCTCAAACGCGACGCTCAGCCCAGGGTCGTGCTGAACAACCTGTACAAGCACACCCAGCTGCAGGACACGTTCGGCTGCAACATGCTCGCGCTCGTGGACGGCGTACCGCGGACGCTGAGCATCGACGCGTTCATCAGCCACTGGGTGGACCACCAGATCGAGGTCATCCAGCGCCGGACCCGGTACCGGCTGCGGCGGGCCGAGGAGCAGGCCCACATCTTCCGCGGGTACGTCAAGGCGCTGGACATGCTCGACGAGGTGATCGCGCTGATCCGGCGCAGCGCCGAGGTCGACGACGCCCGGCGGGGTCTGATCGAACTGCTCGACGTCGACGAGCTCCAGGCCAACGCGATCCTGGAGATGCAGCTGCGCCGGCTGGCAGCGATGGAGCGGCAGAAGATCGTCGACCGGCTCAACGAGCTCGAGGCCGAGATCGCCGACTACCAGGACATCCTGGCCAGCCCGCAGCGACAGCGCACGATCGTTCGCGAGGAACTCGCCGTCATCGTGGACAAGTACGGCGACGAGCGGCGTACCGAGATCATCGCGGCCGACGGCGACCTGTCCGTACAAGATCTGGTCCCCGACGAGGATGTGATCGTCACGATCACCCGTGGCGGGTACGCGAAGCGCACCAAGACCGACCTGTACCGGTTGCAGAACCGTGGCGGCAAGGGCGTCCGTGGTGCGGCGCTGCGTGTAGACGACGAGGTCGGCCACTTCTTCGCGACCACGAACCACCACTGGATCCTGTTCTTCACCACCAAGGGCCGGGTCTACCGGGCGAAGGTCTGGCAGCTGCCGGAGGCCGCCCGGGACGCGAAGGGCTCGCACGTGGCCGGGCTGCTGTCGTTCCAGCCCGATGAGGACATCGCACAGGTCCTCACCCTGCGTGATTACGAGCAGTCGCCGTATCTGGTGCTGGCCACGAAGCGTGGCCTGGTGAAGAAGACGGCGCTGCGCGAGTACGACTCCGCCCGGCAGAGCGGGATCATCGCCGTCAATTTCCGCGACGAGGACGACGAACTGATCGGTGCCGACCTGTGCACGTCCGATGACGACCTGTTGCTGGTGTCGCGTAAAGGCCAGTCGATCCGATTCAACGCCGACGACGAGCACTTGCGGCCGATGGGCCGGGCCACCTCGGGCGTGACCGGGATGAAGTTCCGCGCCGGCGATGAACTGCTGTCGATGTCAGTGATCCGCGCCGGCTCCCAGGAGGACGCGCAGTACGTCTTCACCGTGACCGACGCCGGGTACGCGAAGCGTACGGAGGTGTCGCAATACCGCCAGCAGGGTAGAGGTGGTCTCGGGATCAAGGCGGTCAAGCTGAACGACGAAAGAGGCTCCCTGGTGGGCGCGATCATCGTGGTCGACAGCGACCAGGTGCTCGCGATCAAGACCAGCGGTCAGGTCGTTCGCAGCCGCGTGGACTCGGTCCCGGTGAAGGGGCGCGACACGATGGGCGTGCGGTTCGCCGGGGTCGGTGAGTCCGACGCGGTGGTCGCCATCGCGCGGAACACCGAGGTGAACGGTACGGAAGCAGTGAGTGACCAGATGACCGCGGACGTGACCGGCGTCACGACCGTGGAGGATGCTGGTACGGCGGACACGCCAACCGGTACCGCTGGGGCAGGCGTCCACAATGGTGACGGTGATTCGACGGATACTGACCACACGGCTACCGTCGAAGCTTCCGTCGACATCGACGAGGCAGGCCAGGAGGACACCTGATGAGCAACCGGGCTCGACCGAACGGTGCCACAGATCCGCCGCTGACGTCCGATCGGCAGTCGTCGAACGGCACACCCGACCGCGAGTCGAAGGGCCCGTCGTTCGAACCGAGGCCGGCGCCGCGTCCGGCCGAGAGCCGGCAGCAGTTCTCCGGTCAGCAGCTCTCGAATCCCTCCCGTCCGCAGTCCCATCCGCAGAGCCCGTCCCGTCCGCCCTTCTCCGATCTGCCCGGCGCTTCCGACCGTCCCGGCCCGACCGGCCGGCCGGCGTCGACGTACCCGCCGGGCCGCACGCCGCCGATCATCCCGCCGCGCGCGCCGGAGTCGCCCAGCCGCTCGCCCAGTTCGTCGTCGAGTTCGTCGTCTGGTTCCTCGTCGGCTTCTTCGACGGCCGAGCAGCTCTCGAAGGGGTTGTCCGCGGCCCGGCAGGCGATGCGCGAGAAGACCGCGGCGATGATGGACGCCGCCGCGCAGGCCTCCGAGAACAGGACCCGCCAGCGCGAGGCCAAGGCAGCCGAGCGACGCGCGGCCCAGCAGCGTTCCGACGAGCAGTACGCGGCCCAGCTCCGCGCGGCACAGAACCCGTCACCGGGGATGTCGCCCGGCTCGACTTCGGGCTACTCCAGTGGTCCGCCGGGCCGGCCGACCGGTATGCCAGGTTCGGCGGCGGCTTCCGCTTCGGCCGCGGCTGCAGCAGCGGCTTCCGCTTCGGCCGAGACGATGGGGATGCCGCGGACGAACCCGCCGTCCGCGTTGTCGACTCCGCCCGCACACCGGGCAGCGGCCCAGCCGACGTACGGCAAGAGTCAGCCGGCCAGGAAGTCCACCGCCCGGTCGACGCACCGGCCCGCGCACCGGACCCGTAAGGCCCGGCTGCGGCTGGCCCGGGTTGACCCGTGGTCGGTGATGAAGACGGCATTCCTGCTCTCGATCGCCTTCGGCATCGTCACCTGGGTGATGGTGTTCATCGTCTGGTCCGCGATCGGCGCGGCCGGCGTGTTCGACAACATCAACTCGACCGTCCAGGAGGTGCTCGGCACCCCGGGCGCCGACCCGTTCCGGATCCAGGACTACATCAGCACCAACAAGGTCATGGGCTTCACCACGCTGCTGGCGTGCGCCGACGTCCTGATCATCACCGCTCTGGCCACGCTCGGCGGCTTCCTGTACAACATCGCCGCCTCCCTGCTCGGCGGGCTCGAGGTCACCCTCGCGTCGGAGGAGTAGGAACCGGTTTGGGCGAGAGGCTCCGGGTGAGGTAATCTCTCCCGGCGTCCACCAGACTGCGGGCCTATAGCTCAGCCGGTTAGAGCGCTGCCCTGATAAGGCAGAGGTCACTGGTTCAAGTCCAGTTAGGCCCACCCGCCGGATCGTTCTCTACGATGACTCGGGAGTCAGGCACGATGGTGAAGAAGCTGCTGGTGGTCGCGTTGGCTTGCTTCGGTGGATACGTGGCTTACAAGAAGACCAGGCGTTCGAAGCCGGAGCAGGACCTGTGGGCCGATGCGGTGGACCCGGTCAAGCCGGGCCACTGACCCTCGGCGCCCTCCGGGGGCGTAGCTCAATTGGTAGAGCACTGCCTTTGCAAGGCAGGGGTTAGGGGTTCGAGTCCCCTCGTCTCCACAACCCTCTTTGCGCAGGTCACGGCCCGATCGGCGGCCCTGCCGCATGATCCCGACAGGCCGTCGAAGCATCCGCGTGCCCTCCGCGTGCCCTATCACTTGTGATCATCCTTGGCGCGAGCCGCCTTGATCTGCGCGCTCAGGCTGGCCGCGATGTGCCGTGCCCGACCTTTCGACACGTGCAGGTAGATCAGCGCCTTGCCGACCTGGTCACGCTTGCCGTCCTCGGCGTCGGCGATGATGCCTTGGTAGTCGACCTGCTCGCCGAGCTGCAGCACGTGCGACCAGCTTGGCGCGGTGCCGCACCAGCTCGCGCAACTCCCGCGTGGCCGGTGGCGCGATCCACGCCTCGGGCAGCCGCCCATCCGCAGCAGATCCGCCAGGTCGGCCAGATCGGCGGCATCACGCTCGTCGTTCTTGACCCGCCGGTACTCAAACGCCTCCACCCCCAGCGGATGCGCCACATGCACCCGCGCGTCCTGCTCCCGCAGCGCATCCACCGCCCAAGACCAGCCGTAGGTGGCCTCCAACACCACCTCGGGCCCTCCTCGGCCGATCACCACCGCCAGACCGTCGACGTCGTTGACGATCCGGACCCGCTCCAACACCTCGCCGTCGGTGTCATCCGCACCAACACCGACCGACGCCGATGCAGATCCATACCCACAAACTGCCGTCCCGCGTACCCTTCAACCATCAGGGGCCTCCTTCGTCGTGAAACGTGAGCAACCCCAGCATCGCTGGGACTCACGAGGAGCGGAGGTCCGCCCCTTCATCGCATCAGAGGCCGGTTTCGGCCCGGTGAGGCTGGGTGGCGGGTGCAGGGTTCGAACCGCGTAGGCATACGCCGACAGATTTACAGAGGGCCGTCTGCATCGCTCTGACCAGGGGCGGAGACCGTTCGCGACGTGACTTCCGCGCGCATTCACCGCCGAGGTGCCAGCGCTCACACCTCTGAGCAATCGGGTCTGCGTAGGTCAGAGGTACCCGCAGCGTCTTCCTGTGGCCTGCCCGCGTAGTCGTCACAGGGCATCCAGCCCGACTTCGCCGGTGCGGATACGGACCAGGAGGTCCACCCGTGTCACCCACAGGTCGAGGTCGGAGCTGCCGGCGGCGCGGAAGATCACCCGGACCAGGTCGCGGGCGTCCTCGTTCGGGCTCAGGACCTCCAGCCGTACCCGCGGCGCCAGCGGAGCGCGCCAGCGGACGCCCCGGTACACCTCGACCGGCGCGTCCGGCCGGCTCCGCGTGTACACCTGGGACCGGGTCAGGCCGCGTACTCCGAACAGGGCCAAGGCATTGCGGATCGGCTCTACCCTAGATGGCACGACGATGGCGGTGATGAGCATCATTGCCGGCCATCCAGGAGTGCGGTGAGTTCCTCAGTGCTTCTTCGCGGGTTCGGTCGTCGGCGTGGTGGTGGATGCCGGTGCCGACGCGCGGGCCGGGGCGGCAGTCACCGAGACCAGATCCTCGGAGGGGTACGCCTCCTCGTCGTGTACCGCCAGGTCACCGGTTTCCAGCACCGAATCGGGCAGGCGCAGCTTGACGAAGATGCCGAGCACCTTGAGGATCACGAAGGTCATTACGCCGTCCCACACGATGATCGTGAGTGCAGCGCCGGCCTGCCAGAGGAGCTGCTTGGGGTGATGCCCCCAAATCCAGCCCGACGTGGAGAACGGGGAGCCGTCCTTGTTGAAGTAGACAACCATGTTCGGGTCGGCGAAGAAGCCGACCAGCAGGCCGCCGGTCAGCCCGGCGACGCCGTGGGTGTGGACGACACCCATCGCGTCGTCGACCTTGTTGAACGGCCACAGTTTGGCCAGCTTGTTCCAGGACAGCCAGACGATCGTCGAGGCGATCGCGCCGATGAGGATGGCGCCGAGGCCGTTGACGAACCCGGCCGCCGGCGTGATCGCCACCAGGCCGCTGAGCATGCCGTTGACCGCGCCGAGGAACGTGGGCTTGCGCTGCGGGCCGGCCAGCATGTCCCAGATGACCCAGACCAGCAGCGCAGTGGCGGTGGCGATGTTGGTGTTGATGACGCCGGCCGAGGCCTGCATCCCACCGAAGTACATGTCGCCGCCGTTGAAACCGTTCCAGCCCAGCCACAAGATGCCGATGCCGATCGCGACCATGGGCATGTTGTTGGGTACCGCCCTGGCCCGGTCCCGGGCCAGCCGTGGCCCGATGACCGCGGCTGCCACGAAACCGGAGGTACCCGCAGCGAGGTGGATGACGTACCCGCCGGAGTAGTCCAGTGCGCCCTTCTGCGCCCACCATCCGCCGCCCCAGAGCAGGAAGGCGTTGACCGAGTAGACTATCGTCGACCACAGCGGGATGAACAGCAGCCATGCCTTGAAGCTCATCCGCCCGAGCACCGAGCCCATGAACAGCAGCGGGGTGATCGCGGCGAACACGAACTGGAAGTACACCAGCGACGATTGCGGGAACCGGAAGGCCGGCATCAGCCCCGCGTCGCTGACCAGGGGGATGTGTGCCTGCCCCTCCTCAGCGCTGTGGCCCAGCACCGATGCCGGTGTGCCGACCCAGGAACTGAGGATGCCTGGCCAGGATGGCGTCAACGGCTTGCCGAAGCCCAGGCTGAAACCCCACAGCACCCACACGATCAGGACGAGTGAGAAGCCAGTGAACGCCATGAGCATGGTGTTCACCACCCATTTGCGTTGGACCAGCCCCCCGTACAGCAGCGCGAGGCCGGGGATGCTCATCAGTCCAACGAGTGTCGCGGCGACCAACTGCCACGCGTTGTCCCCCGCGCTGAGCCAGTCAGGATACGGAGTCACCGTCGTCTCCCCTTCACTCTGGAGCGCGGGTCCGTCGCAGGTCGTCCGCGGCGGCCGGGCCCGGCGGCTAGGACTTAATGAATCCTCTCGATAGTTGGTTTCGATCACATTTCTGGGCCGTTAAGGTGGCGGCACCAGGGATATCCTCGTTTTCCCTTCGGGATGTTGGTTCCGGACGAGACGGGGTGTTGACCTCGGGGGGCCTGCTCGCAGGCTGGCGTATTCGACAGTCGTCCCTCGGCATCTAGCCGCGCCCTCGCATCGTCCAACAGCGCGCGATCGTCGGCCAGGTTGCCGCGCAGCGGCCAGGCCGCGACCTCCCGCGCCCGGCACGTCCCTCTGCGCTGCCGATTCGGGCTCTTATGGGTCAAGGGCGCGCCTGCGGCGCGCCAGGCCGGGCTGCGGGCGGCGCAAGCGCCGTCCTCACCCGGCCACCCTTCCCCGGCACGATCGATACGCGCGAGACCACCCGGCAACAACCGACGTGCTGGCGACTGACCGACTGGTGAGCCCCGTCCCCCTGCCGCCCGATTGTCCGGCCAGCCCGGCACATGTCAAGGGCGCACTGCGTGCGTCGCAAGCGATCGAGCAAGCTCGACCCTTGACACGCACCGCGCTGACCTCGGTCTGGCAGCTATCGGGGAACGGGGCCATGTGGCGTTTCGCAGCCACTGAAGTCAGCGCTGTTGTTCATAGGTGCTGGTAGGTGGCGAGCAGTTGCCCGTGGGCCGCGTAGAACACAAGCGACCGGCTCGCGGAGTCCGTGATCGGCTCGATGGTGAATCGTGCCGCGTTTGCAAGGACTTGGCTGTTGGGGACGTTGGCGCACCACACATCGGTTGTCGCGCCGCGGAACTCAGCGGTGATCGTGCCCTGGTCGGCGGCCTTGTAGGTTCCACCGAGCCCGTTGCAGCCATCCGAGCCGCTCCATCGACCGTCGGCAGCGAAGCTGATGTCGGCGTTGTCGGAGCCGGAGCGTGGAAGCTGTCCGTTGTAGCCCGCGATGTCGACCGGCCGCCAGGTTCCGATCAGCGCGGCCGCCGGGCCGGGAGTGGATCTGGCTACTGGTTGGTCGGTGCGGATTCCACTCACGGCGACGACGAGGCCGATCGCTGCGACGGCTGCCAGTGCAACGCCAACCACTAGTCGGGTGCGCCGGCGACGAACCGGCCGGATCACGCGGCCGGTCAGATCCTCGACGATCGGGGCCCGCTCGCCGGCTGCGATCAACGTGGCGCGCAGTTCCCGTTCAAGCTCCGTCATGCTCATCGACGGTTCTCCTCGTCAGTGCTGGATCGTGGACCGCGCGCAGGGATTCCAGCGCCCTGCTGGCGGTTGCGCGGGCGCTCGAGGATTCACCGATCCCGAGCACCGCGGCGATCGAGGCGTAGTCGAGATCCTCGTAGTAGCGCAGCACCAGCACGGTCCGCTCGCGGCGTGGCAGCTGCCTCAGCGCGCGCCACATTGCATCGTGCTCGGCCAGCGCCACCGCCGGGTCAGGCGCTACCCGCGCCGCCTCTGGGACGAGCATCGGAGTCTCGTGGGCAGTTCGCCGCCTCGCCGCAGACACATACACGTTCACCAGCACGCGCCGAACGTAGACATGGGGATCGTCCAACTTCCCGACGCGTCGCCAGTGCCGGTAGGCCGCCAAGAGCGCACTCTGCGCGAGGTCTTCGGCCTGCTGGTGGTCAGCCGACAGAACATAGCCCAGCCGCACGAGCTGCCGCCCGCGCGCAGCGACGTATTCGCCGAACTCCACATCGACTCCCGGGCCTACCGTCTCACCCTTCCTAACGCTGCGGGCAGCGAAAACGCTGCATCGACCCAAGCGATCGCACCCCGGGCTTACAGAACACCGCACCAAGTAGTGGCTGCGCTCCCACGGACGTCTTGGCCAGGCATCACGAACGCCGTGCCCTCCCGGTGCCCTTGCTCGCCGGTTGGTGGGCGGGCCATTACCGGGCCATTACCAGCGGTCGCCACCGGTCAGTAGCAGTCACTCACAGAGCACTGCCCCCACGCTCAGCACCGCCTGACACGCCAGCCCGGTGACACCTTCCAAGCTGGCCATGCGGCTGGATTCCCATCACCGCTCCACACACCAGAACGCGTTTCGGGCAGGCGTCGTACTCGACGAGTTCGGCGGGGTTCGCTCCTCACAACGCGGCCGTAATGTCGAGCTCCACGAGCTGACCGGGGAAGCCAAGCTGGCCGACCCCGAGCAGTGTGCTGGCGGTGCTGAAGGCGGGCGCGAGGGGTGACGAGTTGAGCTGGGCCCAGACCTGGGAAAGGTCCTCCCGCGCCGAGCTGACGACGTAAATAACGCTCCGAACGACGTGCTCGGGGTCGGCGCCGGCGGATCTGAGCGCCAGCAGCACGTTCTGGATCACTTGATCGGTCTGACCCACCAGGCCGCCCGTGGCGAGTTCTCCATCCGCGGCAAGCGGGCATTGTCCGGCCAGGAAGATCCACTGACCAGCCGTCACCTTGGTGATGTGATGGTATCCGGGCGTCGCGTGCAGCCCCTCAGGATTGGTGCGTTCGATCGTCACGCCGAGAGCAAACGCCGAGCACCCCGGACGCGTCAACATGGATTCCCGATCGTGCTGGTGGCGGTCTGGACGCCTTGATCAGCAACAGGCTCGTGCACTTCGCGTGCAACATCGTGCGGTCAACCACAGTAAGCAGCGGCCGCCACAGACCGCAGGCCGCCACGGGCGACAGGCGTTCGGAGCGATTCCCAAGCTGACAATGTGACACCGCGCGCTCGGAGCTACTACCTGTGGTGCCTGGCGGCGAGCAGCGGGATCAGGATGTATGTGCAACCAGCGATTGACACCCCCGCAGGCGGAAGTGGTATGCACGGCCAGGACCACGGATCCCCGGCCTACCCGTAGTCCAGGCTGGCCACCAGGCCTGGCAAGGAGGTTTCGTGATGGACAACCAATTTGTGGTGGAGAGGCTGCAGCGGATCGTGGATGAGTTGTCCGACGTCGAGGGGCGCCTACGACGTGGCGATAGCGAAAACCTCACCTATCGGAAGGTGGTCAACGCCCGGGTCATCGCCCGGAAGCTGCTGGCGGAGCTTGAGCCTCAGGGCGGCGACGGTCCGGACCAAGGGGCATCGGGCCGCAAGGGTGCTATCACCTCGACCTGAGCGACGTCTCGGGGTGGCGTGCCCTTCGCGTGCCCTTATGAGAGCGCGCACAACGGCACGGACGGTCACTGACGGGAAGGATCGTCCGTACCCGACGCCCAGCCGACTACCGCTCAGGCCAGCCTGACCCGCCATCCGCCTTTGCAAGGCAGGGGATAGGGGTTCGAGTCCCCTCGTCTCCACAACCCCATACGCGTTGCTCACACAAGGTGGCGCCGTTCTCTGCGGCGAGCGTGTTTCCGGTGTGCCGCAGGTCGTGAAAGTGGACTGCCGGCACGCCTTCGCGTTGGCAAGTCCTGGCCGGGGGGGGGGGGCGCTGGTGTCGTGGCATCGGAAGACTCGGCGCCTCACGTGCGTGATCGGGCGCGCCCGGTGCACGACCAGTCTGGCGGCGAAGACCGGGCGCCGGACGGCTTGCCGCAGCACGCTGTTTCTGAGGGGGTCGGCCCGCCGGATCCGGCGGCCGATGAGCAGCAGCATGCCGCGGACGCGCGAGACGAGGCCGCGGCGGTGCGAGATCGAGTCGCCGACGATCGCGAGGCGCTGGCCGACCGGCGCGAGGCGCAGCTCGAGGAGCAACAGACGGGCCTGGTGTCGGCGCCGGCCGCGCAGACATCCGCGAACCGGGTTGAACAGCGGCGCCTGGAGGCCGTGGAACGCGGCCTGGCTCGGCTGGCTGCAAACCAGGCCAGGATCGAGCGAAGCCAGGCCCTGATCCGGCGGGTTAAGGCGCGAGCCGACCGACAGTTGGCCGAACAGGCGCGAATAATCGCCGCTGCCAAGCGAATGTCGAGCCGGCATCCAACGGGGGTGGCGCAGCCCAGCACGCCGGGCCTATTGACGCAAGAACAGATGCGGCGACGGCTGATCGAAGCGGCCGAGAAGATGGCCGAGGTCGAGGACAGGATCGCTGACGACCACGAGAAACTTGCCTCCCAGAGACCGGACAAGGCCGCCGATTACCGGCGCACGGCGGAAGCCGCGCGAGAAGGGGCGCGGCGCGCCCGCGAGATCGCACAACAGCTAAGCGGTGACCGCGAGTTGCAACAACGAGGCGTGCCGCCAGAGCCACCCGGGTAGCTCGTATGCCTCCCGCCCGGCGGTGTGCCTGCGTGTGCCCTTGCCAGAACACCCATCACCCCACCCGGCCGGTCAAAAGGCGATCGGGCCCGGGACGAGGATCTGGGCGATCATGTCCAGGTTCTTCGCGTCGTCGTCGCTCATGACTCTGCCGAAGCGTCCGCGGGCCGTCGCGACGCCTTCGCCGACGCCGTGGACCAGCGCACGCGTGAGCAGGTCCGCCTCGTCGCGCGGCACCTTGGACAGGATGACGGCCACTTCGTGGAGGCCGGACGCGATCGTACGCGGGTCGGTGGCGAACTCCTCGCCGAGCTTGCGGGCGTCGGATGCGACCGATGTCATCAGTTCCTGGTTCAGCTCGCCCGGAGCCAGCGCGGCCAGCTGCAGGGACCGGAAGAATGCCTCGTACTCAAGAGGGTCGAAGTTCCGGTACGCGCCGACCACCGCGCCGAGCATCCAGAACGGTGCCAACTGGAGCGTGCGCCACTCCTGTGGGGTCAGTCCGTACTTCGCCCCCATCGCCACCGCTCCTCGGCCTGGTCTCGCGCCAATCATCATGCGCCGTGGCCGGGTGCCGGGCAATGACGCTCCCAGCCAAATTGGGACAGGCATCGAGACTGTGCTCCCGTGACCTTGGGTGGTGACCGACCGGATGCGGGCGATCGTACGAGCCCGTGAGGCCGGCCTGGCCTAGATCCGTTTGATGCTGGCGAGCCAGGCCGGGGCGCCGTCGTCGTGGAATCTCGTTTGTACGCGAGTCGTTTCGAGGGTGGTCATGTTCCAGCCGGTGCTGGGGTTGAAGGCCATTCGCAGGTCTTCCTCGCTGACAGGATGCGGGCCGGTTTCGGGTCGTGCGTCGCTGAAGCACAACACGTACAGGGTTGCGTCGTGGTCGGTTACCGATGCGAGACTCGCGACGTACTGCGTTCGTTCATCGCTGTCGCAGGTGTGGAACATCCCGCTGTCCAGCACGGTGTCGAACTTGCGCGACAGACGCTCCAGGTGGAAGGCGTCGGCCAAGGCGAACTCGGCCTTGATTCCACGGTCGTCTGCCTTCTGCCGCGCCATCGCCAGCGCCGTTTCAGCCACGTCAACGCCGAGAACCGGCAATCCCAGCGAGGCGATGTGCAAGGCGTTCTCGCCGGTCCCGCAACCCACATCGAGCACGTCTCCGGCGAACCCGCCTTCGGACGCCAGACGTACGATCTCCGGCTGCGGCTGACCGGTATCCCAAGGCGCAGGCCCGTCCTGGTACGACGCATCCCACGGCCGTCCGGTCATGCGTTCATGACTGGTCGGCGGCCGTCCACCAAACCCATCGTCAGCCAACTCCGTACCTCCCGCGGTCGACCTTCCCGCACATCACCCCAGCGGTCCAGAGCATGCCAACTGGACCTCGACTGGGAGGATCGGCCTGTGTTCATGTGTCGGCCCGGATATCGAGCGAGGACGAGTGAGTTGGACGCCGGAGTGAATGGCCCCGGCGTCCACGCGCGGCCGTCAGGACTCGGGGAGGGCTTCGTCCTCCACGGCGCGGACCTCCATGGCGAAGTGTTTGGCGTCGGGCCAGCGGGTCGCGATGTCGATGGCGCGGGCCTCGTCGCAGTCGACGACCAGGTAGCCGGCGAACTGCTCCTTGGCCTCGATGAAGGGGCCGTCGGTGACGGCCGGTACGCCGTCGCGGACGCGGATCGTCTTGGTCTTGGCCGGATCGGCCAGGGCCTCGCCGCGGACGAACTCGCCGGAGGCGGCCAGCTCGGCCATGATCGTGTCGACCTCGTTCATCAGGGCGGTGCGGTCCTGTTCGGACAACGCCTCGACGTACCCCGCGCGGTTGTAGATCAGCAGCATGTACTTCATCGGTCAGCTCCTTAGCGTGAGTCGCAGGAATCCTCTCGCAAGGGTGGTCGGAGTCAGATCGCGATCCTCTACATGCGATCTGCAGAAGAATGCTTTAGCCAAACGTACGCAAGCGGTTGCTCAGCGTTCCAAGAGGTGGCCCGGGCGGGATCCACAGGGGTGAACGAGGCGCGTTGGTCGCAGCGGAGAGCGGCCGTGTTGTCCGGATGGACCCGCATGAAGATGAAGGAGTAATCGGTCGCCAGTGCAGCTTCGGTGAGGTGGTGTACGAGCACCTGGCCGATGCCACGGCCGCGGACTGCCGGGGTGACGATGATGCGGGCGAGCTCGATCTCATCCTCCTCTTCGTCGAACCAGAGCTCGCCGTACCCGACCGGCTTACCGTCAGCGAACAGCAGATAGCCGGCGACGTCGTCGGCCTGCCACCCGAGCACGGCCGATGCCGGGACCGGGTACTCGCGCAGGCCACACCACATCAAGACCTCGTCCGGCGAACCGCCCCAACTTGCGACGACGGCCGCGTACGCCGGGTCGAACGGTTTCAGATCCATGGCCGAACCCTCCCACCCCGGCAGCGGTACGCCGCGTGGGACGCGACCGGTTCAGCGCCGGCGAACCTCGGTGGCGGGGCCGACGTTGGCGGTGATCCAGTCGATCAGTGGGCGGATCGCTCGCCAGTCGTCGCGTACCTTCGTCACCACCCGATTGGTCGACAGCCAGGACGGTACGCCGTGGTCCCGGCCCACGGTGAGGCTCTTGTGCCGCAGCAGGTCCAGCCGCGGGTGATCGTCGGCGTACCCGCGCGGCTTGGTCTTCAACTCCTCACCACCGAGCTCGAACTTCGCCTTCTCCAGCTTCTCGACGATGCCGACCAGTTCGGCGCCGGTGTCGTCTGCGTCGACGGCCGATCGGTATCGGGTCACCTGGTCCGGCGCGTGGTGGTGGAAGCCGCCGCCGGTCATCAGGCCGTTCGCGCTGAGCTGGAGGTACCAGCCAATGCCGTCGGCGGTCTGGACGAAGCCGCCCTGGTGCTCCTTGTACGGCCGCTTGTCCGGCGTGAACCGCACGTCCCGGTACGGCCGGAACGCCTTCCCCTCGCCGAACTCGCCGGCCAGCGCTCCGAGCACTGCCTCGAAGGGGACCCGCACCGAGTCCTCGTACCGCTGCTTGTTCGCCGCCCAGAACTCGCGGCTGTTGTCCTTGCCCAGGTCCGCGTAGAACCTGATCGCATCCTCCGGGATCCCGCCCATGTCCCGAACGGTACGCCGAACCCCCGGCAGGCCAGTAGCGTCGAGACATGCGGACGATTCTGATCACCGGTGCGACCAGCGGGATCGGCCTGGAGGCGGCGGTCCAACTCGCCACGAACGGCGACAAGCTCATCCTCGTCGGCCGCGACCCCGGCAGACTCCGCGACGCGGAGCAGCGGGTGCCCGGCAGCGACAGCCTCCAGGCCGACTTCGCCTCGCAAGCCTCGGTCCGCAAGCTCGCCGCAGCCGTCAACGAGAGGTACGACCACATCGACGTGCTGGTCAACAACGCCGGCACGGTGTTCGCACGCCGTACCGTCACCGAGGACGGCATCGAGGCGACGTTCGCGGTGAACCACTTGGCCGCCTTCCTGCTCACCGACCTCATCAAGGACCGCATCACCGAGCGCATTGTGAACGTGTCCTCCGTCGGGCACTACAACGCCACCATGGACTTCGACGATCTCGGGTTCGAGCACGGTTACCAGGTGATGCGCGCGTACCGGCGGTCGAAGCTGGCCAACGTCATGTTCACCCGCAGCCTGGCCAAGAGGATCCAAGGGGTCACGGCCAACGCACTGCACCCCGGAGCGGTGGCGACCAGGATCTGGAGTCACGCTCCGTGGTTCGCCCGGCCGGTGCTGGCCGTTGTCAAACGCACCAGCATGGATAGTCCCGAGGTAGGGGCGAAGCACATCGTCTACCTTGTCGTCAGCCCGGACGTTGCCGATAGCAACGGCTTGTACTTCGACGACGACAAGCCCCGCGAACCGTCCGCCCTGGCGCGGGACGACGCCGTGGCCGAGCGCCTCTGGACCGAGAGCGAGCGTCTGACCAGCGCGGCCCGACATTGATCGAAGTCCCGAGGACGGCGTAAAACCCTACCGTGAGACAGAGGCGAACACGTCGCGCGCGGCCGGTAACGCCGCCGCCCGGTCCGCGGCGCTCAGGCCGATCCGGGTACGCCGGTCCAGCAGGTCGTCCGCCGTCAGCGCACCCTCGTGGGCGACCCCGAACATCAGCTCGGCCCGGCTGGTCGGCACGCACGGCGCGATCGGCTCCAGCAGCGCCGGGTCGCCTTGAGCGCATGCCACGACGTCTACGGCTTCGGCGCCGTACTTCTCGACCAACCGGCGGGGGGCATGGACCGCGCGGCCGGCGCCAACGAGCGGCAGCCGATGGGTCCGGCACTGCCCGGCCGTGAGACCTCCTGATCGGATGGCGGCGTCGACCGTGTCCTCCCCCATCCGCCGGTACGTCGTCAGCTTGCCGCCGACGATCGTGACCAGCCCGTCCGGCGATGTGATAACCGCGTGCCGGCGCGACAGGTCCGCGGTAGCACCGGTGCCGGCGTCAAGCAGTGGCCGCAGACCGGAGTACGTGCCGAGCAGGTCCGCTCGTGTCACCGGCTCCGCGATCGCTGAGTTGATCGTGGCCAGCAGGGAGTCGATCTCGTCATCGCTCGCCGCTGCTACGTCCGGAATCGAGCCGGGCGCGTCCTCGTCGGTCAGCCCGACGTACACCCGGCCGTCCGGAGCGGGGATCGCCATCACGACCCGGCGCACTTGGTCGGGAACGGGCACGGTGAGGATCGCCGACAACCCGCCGAACACAGACTGTGGCAGGACCAGGTGCGTCCCGCGGCTCGGTCGCAGATGGATGCTGGGGGCAATGGTTCCGGCCCAGATCCCGGTCGCGTTGACGACCACCCGGGCCGGTACGTCGTACCGCTGCCCGCTGATCTGGTCGACGAGCACGGCGCCGGTACCGGTCACCTGCTCGGCCGCGCAGTACGTCAGGATGCGAGCACCGAACCGCGCGGCTGTGCGGGCGATACCGACAACCAGACGCGCGTCGTCGTACACCTGGCCGTCCCAGTCGATCAACCCGCCGTGCAGGTCCGGTCGGACCATCGGTGCGTACCGCAACGCCTCGGCCGAGCTGATCCTGCGGGACCGGGGCAACATCTGCCCGCTGGTGCCGGCCGCCAGCCTGAGCAGGTCGCCGCCCAGGTATGCCGCCCGCAGCAACGCAGCCTGACTGAGCTTCGAGTGCGGCAACCAGGGCGCGACGGCCGGGACGGGATGCACCAGATGCGGCGCTGTGTAGCGCATCAGGATGCCGCGCTCAACCGCGCTCTCGTGCGCGATCCCGACCTTGCCGGCCGCGAGATACCGCAGCCCGCCGTGCACCAGCTTCGAGCTCCACCGGCTGGTCCCGAACGCCAGGTCGTGCTTCTCGGCGAGCACGACGGACAACCCACGCGACGCCGCGTCGAGCGCGACACCGGCACCGGTGACACCGCCGCCGACGACAAGCATGTCGACCGGCGCGCCCAATGCGTCGAGCTCGCGCGCCCGGCGGGCGGCGTTCAGCGAGGCGTCGCCGACGGTCTTCATGGCCGGAGATATCCCTCGAGCATCGCGCGTAGTTCGGCGTCCAGCTTGGCGTAGTGGTTCGGCTTGGCCATGACCGGTCCGCTGACCGCGGATGCCATTGCGGTCAGGATGATCTGCCGGGCCTGCCACTTCTTGTCGCCATCGCGGATCGAACCGTCGGCGTACCCGGCTTCGAGGGACTGCTCGACGAACTCCAGTTGCGCGACCGTGCTGCTGCCGCGCCGCTCCAGCAGGTACGGCGTCAGGAACTCGGGGTCGAGCTCGATGATCTTGCGCATCAGCGGATGGGTCCGGGTCTGCGCGGCCACCGCGACCACACCCTCGATCAGCCGGCTGCGGGCGTCCTTGGTGTCGAGCTGGAACCCGCCGACCATCGCCCTGGTCCACTCCCGGGTCATCAGCGCCGCCACGACGGTCTGTACGTTCGGCCAGCGTCGGTACAGCGTCGCGCGGGACACTTCGGCGTGCCGGGCGATGTCGGCCATGGTCATCCGGCGCATCCCGACCGCGAGCAGCAACTCGTACGCCGCGTCGAGGATGCGCTGCTCGGGGATGGCGTTGGCGGCCGTTGGGCGATTCTCGGCTCTGCTACGCTGAGACATCATACGTCAAAGTGTAACAGGAGTTCCCGTGACCGAGTCCGATCTTCCGGTCGTGCAGATGTCGCGGTACCGGTGGGGCGATCCGGCCCGGCCGGTCGACGTACCGGAGGCCGCACTGGCGGCGCTGAAGCACCTCGGAGTGGATCACCCGGCCGCTCCCCAGACTGAGATCGTGCTGCCTCCGGCACGCCTTCCGCAAGAGCTCGTCAACGCACTCGAACTCGACGACAGCGACCAGGCCAGGCTCGACCATACCCGCGGCTGGTCTACGACCGACCTGCTCCGGTTGCGGGCGGGCGATGTCACCGACGCACCTGATGCCGTCGTATACCCGGAATCCGATCAGGAGGTCGTCGCGCTGTTGCAGGCGTGTGCCGAGCATCGGATCGCGGTCGTGCCGTACGCGGGCGGCACTTCTGTCGTCGGCGGTCTCGCCCCCGAACGCGAGGGCTTCACCGGCGTGGTCGCGATCGACCTGCGCCGACTCGACAGGATGCTCGCCCTGGATGAGATCTCGCGGACCGCGACGATGCAGGCCGGGCTCCGTGCGACAGCGGCCGAGGCGCTGCTCGCCGAACGTGGCTACACGCTCGGCCACTTCCCACAGTCGTACGAGGGCGCGAGCATCGGCGGGTACGCGGCGACCAGGTCGAGCGGTCAGGCCTCGGCCGGGTACGGGCGGTTCGACGAGATGGTGGTCGGCCTGACGCTCGCGACACCGCGCGGCACGATCGAGCTCGGCCGGGCGCCACGCTCGGCCGCCGGGCCCGACCTGCGCCAACTGGTTCTCGGGTCCGAGGGCGCGTTCGGGATCGTCACCTCGGTCGTCGTGCGGATCAGGCCGCGGCCGGTCGCGCGGGTCTTCGAGGGCTGGCGGTTCGACTCCTTCGCCGCCGGGCTGGACGCGATCCGCCGGCTTGCCCAGGACGGGCCGCTGCCGACCGTGCTGCGGCTGGCTGACGAGGCCGAGACCGCGGTCAACCTGGCCGATCCGGACGTGCTGACGGGTGGCACCGGTGGCTGCCTCGCCGTATGCGGCTACGAAGGCACCGCGGACGAGGTGCCGGTACGCCGCACCGCAGTCGGGCAGGTGCTTCAGGATGCGGGTGGAACCGCGCTCGGCGAGTCTGCGGGCGAGATCTGGCGCGAGGGACGGTATCGGGCGCCGTACCTGCGCGACCCGTTGCTCGACGCGGGTGCGCTGGTCGAGACGCTGGAGACGGCTACCTTCTGGTCCGGCATTTCCGCCTTGAAGGCAGCAGTCACCGATGCGCTGACCACGACCCTGGCCGGTATGGGAACGCCACCGCTGGTGCTCTGCCACGTATCGCATGTGTACGAGACAGGTGCTTCCCTTTACTTCACGGTCGTGTGCGCGCAAACCGCAGAACCTGTCGGGCAGTGGCACGCCGCGAAGCAGGCGGCCAACCTCGCGATCGGCGCCGCCGGTGGCACGATCAGCCATCACCACGGCGTCGGTACCGACCACCGCGACGCCTATGCCGACGAGGTCGGGCCGCTCGCGATCGAGGCGCTGACGGCCGTCAAGCACACGCTCGACCCGGACGGCATCCTCAATCCGGGCGTCCTGCTGGCTCAGGACCGGTCGAGCCGGTCATAGGCGATCGCCGCCGCACCGAGCACGCCGACGTGGTCGCCGTGCCGGGTCAGAGCGACGTCGCAGGCCTCGGCGGCCGGCGGCATCGCCTGGGCCAGCGCCTGCTCGCGAACCGGTTCGAGCAACCGATCGCCGGCGCGGGTCACTCCTCCGCCGAGCACGACCAGGTCCGGCTCGAGGACGTTGATCAGGACCGCGACCGCCCGGCCGAGCATCGCGATCAACTCGTTCCAGATCCGCGCTGCGACCGGGTCGGAGTCCAGCGCATGATCGAAGACGTCCTTCGCTGTGATCGGATCGAGCGTGACCAGGCTCGAGGTCTGCTCGTCGAGTACCGCCTCGGCCGCGCGTTTGGCGATTGACGTACCGGAGACGTAGGCCTCGGCGCAGCCGCGCGCCCCGCAGCCGCACGGGCGGCCGTGCCAGTCGATCACCACATGACCGAATTCGCCGCCCTGTCCTGCCGCACCGCGGAACAGCACGCCGTCGCGGACCACTCCGCCGCCGAATCCCGTCGACACGGTCAGGTACACGAGGTTGTCGACGTCCCAGCCACCCCAGCGGTACTCCGCCAGTGCGGCCGCGCTCGCGTCGTTCTCGACGTACGCGGACCCGAACCGGTCGCGTACCCACCGGCCGAGTGGCACCCGGTCCCAGCCGGGCAGGCCGGACGGGCTCAGGATCACGCCGCTGTCCGGGTCGAGCGGGCCCCCGCAACCGACGCCGGTCGCTGCCAGGTCGGCCGGATCGACTCCGGCGTCGTCGAGTAGGTCCTCGCCCAGTCGCAGCAGGCGTTCGACGGTGCTGACCGGACCCTCGGACACCCGGGTCGGTATCTGCCGGAACGAGACGATGGCCCCATCCGGGCGGACCACGCCTGCCGCCAGCTTCGTACCGCCGACGTCGAGAGCCAGGACCGGTCTCGTGTCCCGCATGCCGTGCCCCCGTGATCCCCTCTCCAGTGTGGGCAACTCACCGAGGCGGGCCGGTGGACGCCCGGAGGACGAGCTCGGGCGGGACGCGGACGATGCGGCGGCGGGCCGGGAGCTCGTCGCGGATCCGGGCCAGGACCAGCCGGGCGCAGGTACGGCCCATCTCCACCGAGTGCTGATCAACGGTCGTCATCGCCGGATGAACCAGCGACATCCACGGCACGTCGTCGTACGACACCAGGCTGAGCTGGCGCGGGATCTTCACCCGGCGTTGCTGGAGCACCGACAACGCACCCTGTGCGAGCACGTTGTTGGCGCAGAACAACGCGGTCATCTGGGCCGTGTCGAGTAGTTCGGCGGTCGTCTTGGCCGCAGCCTCGGCTTCGAAGCTCGGTCGCCGGGGTGAGGATCACGCCCGGCACCCGCATCGCGACCAGCGTCTCGGCGGCCTGCATCTCCTCGTCGGGCTCGCCACTGTCGTTGATCAGCACGATGTGACGGCCCTCGGCGCGGAGGACCTGCTCGATACCGGTCGCCAGATCCGCGTAGAACGGATTCCGCAAATCCGAGATCAGCACACCGACCGCGGTCGAGGTGCGGCTGCGCAGGCTGCGCGCGGCGCTGTTCACGACGTACCCGAGCTCGGCGGCCGCAGCCCGAACACGGCGGCGCACGTCGTCCGACGCGTAGCCCTGGGTGTGCAGCGCCCGCGAAACCGTGGATGGCGACACCCCGGCCTCCCGTCCGACGTCGGCGACGGTCGGCCGGGGCCGTGATGTCTTCGCGGCACCGGTCACGCCGTCATCGTATTGACAGCGTTCCGCTCAGTGACGCATTTGGGCGTGCCGCATCAGTTTGTGATGACACTTGACTTAAAGAACGCTTTAAGTATGACGCTGGTCTGCATGACGACATCTCTCTCTGTCGCGCTGGTCACCGGCGGGTCGGCCGGTCTGGGCCTCGCCCTGGTCCGCGGTCTCGCCGGCCGCGGCTGGTCGGTGATCACGGACGCCCGCGGCGCTGACGCCCTGCGCCAGGCGCACGACGGCACCGACGTGATCGCGATCGCCGGTGACGTCACCGACCCGGGGCACCGCGAGGAGCTGGCCGCGGCCGTGGCCCGGCTGGGCAGGCTCGATCTGCTGGTGAACAACGCCAGCTACCTCGGCCCGAGTCCGCAGCCCGTGCTGGCGGACTATCCGCTGGACGAGATGCGCCGGGTGTACGAAGTGGATGTCGTTGCACCGCTCGCGCTGACCCAGCACCTGCTGCCACGACTGACCGAATCGCAGGGGATCGTGCTCAACATCAGCTCGGATGCGGCGATCGAGGCGTATGAGGGCTGGGGTGGGTACGGATCGGCCAAGGCCGCGCTCGACCACGCGAGCGCGGTGCTCGCGGCCGAGCACCCAGAGCTCGCGGTGTACGCCGTGGACCCGGGCGACCTCCGCACGGCGATGCACCAGGCGGCCTTCCCCGGCGAGGACATCTCCGACCGGCCGGAGCCGCACACCGTCGTACCTGCCTTCCTGAACTTGCTCAACAGGCGTCCGCCGAGCGGCCGCTACCGGGCGGACGCGTTCGCACCCACCGACGCCGAGACGGTCGACGCGTGAGCGTGTTACCGATTCCGCACACCCGGTTCGAGCTGCCCGATGAGCTGAACGCGGGCGAGCCGCCGGAGGCGCGCGGTCTCGAGCGCGACCAGGTCCGGCTGCTCGTTGCCGCCGGCAACAGGATCGAGCATGCCCGGTTCGCCGACCTGGCGATGTACCTGCGGCCCGGCGATCTGGTCGTGGTCAACAGGTCGGGGACGCTCGCGGCTGCGGTCGACGGGCTCTGGTCAGGTCAGCCGGTGGTCGTGCATTTCTCGACTGCTCTGGACGGCGGCGACTGGGTGGTCGAGTTGCGAACCGCTCCGTCCGCCGCCAAGCCGGTTCTCGAGGCGGCCGCTGGGGATCGGCTCCGGTTGCCCTGTGGAGCCTTGCTGTACCTGCGAGCGCCGTATCGGCCGGGGAGTACCCGATTGTGGCGGGCGCGGTGTGAGGTACCGGTGCTGGATCTTCTAGCGCGATATGGGCGGCCGATCGCGTACTCGTACGTCGGCGAGCGCTGGCCGCTGACGGCGTACCAGACCGTGTTCGCGACCGAGCCGGGCAGTGCGGAGATGCCGAGCGCGGGCCGGCCGTTCAGCAACGAGCTGGTGACCCGGTTGGTCACGGCGGGCGTGCTGGTCGCGCCGATCACCCTGCACACGGGAGTGTCGTCGCTGGAGACTCACGAGGCGCCGGCCGACGAGCGGTTCGTCGTGCCGCCGGTGACCGCCGGGCTGGTCGAGTGGACCCGTTCGCGTGGCGGCCGGGTCATCGCCGTCGGTACGACCGTTGTGCGAGCGCTCGAGTCCGTGGCCGGGCCGGACGGGACGATGTCAGCTGGTTCGGGCTGGACGGATCTGGTGCTCGGACCGGACCGGCCGGCGTACGTGGTCGACGGGCTCGTCACCGGTATGCACGCGCCGGACGCGTCCCACCTGCTCCTGCTCGAGGCGGTCGCCGGGCCCGATCTGGTGCAGCGGGCGTACGACGCCGCGCTCGAACGTCGCTATCTGTGGCACGAGTTCGGCGACCTCTGCCTGCTGCTCCCCTGACTGACGTCAACCGCAGACCGGCGGTTTGTCAGACGGACCAGCGGCGCCGGGGGTGGGTGCGGGGGCGGGACGGCTGCGGCTCCGGGTCGTCCTGCTCGGCCTCGGCGAAGCTGTCGCGCTGGGCCGGCGGCGCCGGCGGCAGGCCGTAGTCACGGGACTCCGACTGGGCCGCGTGCGAACCGCCGGTGCTGTACGACGAGTCCGAACCGTAGGAGTCGCCGTATCCGTACGACGGCAGGCCGTACGACGAGTCCCGCGGCGGCTCCGGCTGCGGGGCGGCCCGGCGCGGACGCTCGATCCGGGGCTTGTTCGGCTCCGAGTAGAACGAGCGCAGCAGATTCGACGTCGTGTAGTCCGAGTCGCTGTTCGTGTACGACGGCTGGTATTGCGGCGACGAGTACGGCGACTCGTACGGACCTGTCTCCGGCTCAGCTGGCTTCGGCGCGGGCGGCTCCGGCGCCGATCCCCGGCCCAACCCTCGCTGCGGAGCCTGGTCGAACGACGACCGGGAGTCGCGGCGCGATCCTTGGTCGTACGACGAAGGCTGGTCGAACGAAGGCTGGTCGAACGACGAGGGCTGGTCGAACGACGAGGGCTGGTCGAACGACGGGGCCTGGTCGCGGCGGGGCAGCTGGCCCAAGATCGGCGCCTGGTCGAGGCGAGGGGCCTGCGTCAGGCGTGGTGCCTGGTCGAGGCGTGGTGGCTGGTCGAGGCGTGGTGCCTGGTCCGGACGCGGTGCCTGATCGAACCGCTGCTCCGGTGCGGGCGACTCGCGCCGTGCGGACGCGTTGAACCGCTGGCCGGGGCCCTGCGCGGGCTGGTTCGGCTCGGAGTCCGGCGGCACCGGCCGGAACCGCGACGGGCGCTTGGGCTTACGGCCCCGATCCACCTCCGGCTCGGACTGCGCAGTCTGCTGGCCGGCGTCGAAGCGACCCGCTTGGTCGACACCCGGCCCGTTGAGGCTTGCGGCCTGGTCAGCACCCGGGCGGTCGAAGCGGTCCGGCTGGTTGCCGGCAGGGGCGTCGAAGCGGGACGGCCGCTCGAACGGCGGCTGCGTGTCGCGGGCACGCTGGTCGTACCGCGCGTCGGATGCGTTCCGATCGAAGGGCGACTCCTGGCCGAATGAGGACGGCGAGTCGAACCTGCTCGGCTGGTCGAAGGGCGATGTCTGTCCGTATGACCGCTCGACCTCGGACCGGAACGACTCGTAGGAGTCGTACGAGTAAGGCGATTCGGATGGCTCGGCGGGCTTGTCGCGGTAGTCGTCGTACGACGGCTCCGACGGCACCAGGGTGAGCGGCGGCTGCGGTGGCGACGGGATCGGTGCCGTCGGGCTCAGGTTGTCGCTCGACGGGGACTCCGGCCAGGCCTGCGGCAACTGCGGCGCGCGTGGCAGATCGGGCCGCTGCTGCGCGACCGGCTCCTGGAGCTCGTCCTCGTGCTGCCATTCCTGCACCACCGAGGCGAACGGCGTCCAGGCCGGCTTGTCCGGCTCGGGTTCCGGTATCGACGGCACACTCGGCAGTTTCGGCAGCCCGGCCAGCGGGGCCGGGTCGTCGTACCGGCTCACCGGGTCCGACGAGATCCACGACGGCTTGGGGTCCGGTACCGCCCGCAGTGACGCGGCCGGGTAGGCCGGCTTCGGCTCGTCGGCAGGCTCCCGGTAGAACGGCTCGTCACGGTACGGAGGCTCGTCGTAGGACGGCTCGTCATAGGACGCCGCCCCGTAACGGGACTCGCCAACTCCTGAGCCGACACCGGCTCCGACACCCGCGTACATCGGCTTCTGCTCATAGACAGAGGTCTCGCGGACGGGCTCGAGCCGGCGGCCGGCGAACGGAGGCTCTTCCAGGTCCCACCAGGCGATCCACGGTCGGTTGTTCTGCATGCTCGTGATCCGGCGGATGACGACGCTCGCGAGGATCGCCGACACGACGGTGAGCACCAGAGCGACCGAGCCGCTCAGCGCGGTGATCCGCAGGCTGCTGACGGTCGGGTCCATCCACATCAGGACCCGGCGCAGCACGACGTCGAGCAGCATCGCGCCGACCCAGCAGACCCACCAGGCGGCGACCAGCGACGATCGCTTGGACCGGCTCAGATTCTCGGTCTCCGCCGGCGTTCGCCTGTCGCTGGCGGCCCAGACGTCCTCAACGATGTGCTTGGGATAGAACAGGTTCGGTCCCGGGACGATCCAGGCGCCCAGTACCCAACCGTGGCTGTGGCGGTGGTCGGCCTTGCAGAAGACCTCGGAGTTGAGCCGGGCCCGCCACAGCCACAGGACGAACACGACCGCGGCGGCGACCGAGACGGCCACATTCGGTATCGAGGTCAGCCTGGCGACGGTGTCGGCGGAGTTGAGCGCGGTGTCGTCGACGTTCGGGTTCCCGCCCAGGTAGTCGCGCACCACGTGGTACGTGTGCCAGTCCGACAGTGTCGAGAGGAGGTGCGTGACGGCCGCGGCACCGAGGAGCAGGGTGGCCGCGTTGCCGATCGGACCCAGCCGGTGGAAGGTCTCGTCGGTCTCCTCCGGTCTGTCCGGAGGCAGAGTGATGCGCTGTGCGGCGGGCATATCGTCATGAACAGCGCGCACGGCTGTCATGTGCGGGTGACTCACGGGCGTCCCTTGCGTGCTCGAAACTCCGTTGCTTTCGACGTCAGTCTCTGCGCCCCCGCATGACCGAGATCTATCAATACCACGAAGTAGGTTGTCAATGGGACACGTAGCGTTGCAGTTTCAGTGCCCCGGCATGTTCCTGCCATTGCTCTCCGTAACGACTGATTCACAAATCCGTCACCCTTCGGCCCACCACGGCCTCCACGGGCGCGTCGCCTGCCATTCGTCGACCTGGCGGATGATCAGCACGAGAAAGCCGGCCGACACCGCCAGGGCCGCCGCCGAGATGGTCGCGAGCACGGCGACGCCGAGCAGTTCACCGGTGGTGTCGTCACCGGCCAGCAGGACGCGGACGAACAGATCGATCACCGCGGCCACCAGCAACGGCGCCCACCATCCCCACACGATCGGTGGCTTGGACAGCCGTTCCAGCGTCTCGGTCCGGGCCGGGGTCGCCGGATCGCTGGCGACCATGACGTCCTCGACGAGCTGGCGCGGGAACCAGAGGTTCACCCCCGGGCAGAACCAGCTCGCGAACACCCAGCCGCGGCCGCGCCGGTGCTCGGCGCCGCAGAACAGCTCGCTGTTCCAGCGGACCCGCCACAGCCACAGCATGAAGCAGACGGCCGCCGCGGCGAGGAACACCCCGTACCCGACCGCCCCGACCGTCGCGATCAGATCGGCCCGCTCGGCCTCGGACAGGTCTCGCGTCGGATCGGCTACGTACCGCTTGACGACCTGATAGCTGTGCCAGTCCGACACGGTTAGGAAAATCGCCCAGCATGCGACCAGTGCGACCAGCAGCGAGACCACCTGACCGAGAAATCGTTCGGAGCTGAACCAGCGGTCAGCCGGAGGCAGTCGCCGGTTACCGCCGGACGGCGGGATCCCGGGTGCGCCGGTGGCGGGCTGACTCACGAGGACCCAGGAGAACACATTTGCCCGCTCGCTGCGAATCCCCGCAGTCTCGGATGTGGACAACCCCACAGAGTAAGAAGACCGCGATCCGCCAGGGATCGCGGCCTTCTCAGGTGTTTCAGAACCGGATCAGGACTTTGCGCCGTTCGAACCCGGGTTGCTGGCTGTGCTGGTACGGCGGCGCGCGGTCGACTTCTTCGCCTCCGACTTGTTCTCGGTGTCGTTGAGCGAGGAGTCCGCCGCGGCCTTCTTCAGCGTCTCGCTCTCGGGCTTCTTCGGCTCGTCGGTCTTGGCGTCGGTCGCAGCGGCTGCCTTGTCTGCGATCTTGTTTGCGATGTCTTTGTCGCCGGGCTGATCGGCCACAGTCGGTGCGGCACTCGGCATCTTGTCTTCGGTGGTGGTCCGCGGCCGGCTCGTCGCCGGGCTGGTCGACGACGATCCGTAGTTGGCGCCGGCGGTCGGAGTCGACTGCCACGCCGGCTCCTTCGGCGTCAGGAACCGCTTGACGGCGGCCGCGGCGATCGCGCCAAAGCCGACCACGATCATCACCGTGCGCAGTCGGTGCGTCTTCTTGGGCGCCTCGACCTCGCCCTTGAGCGCCGCCGCGGTCGCCTTGCCGCGCTTCGAGGTCTCCTCGATGACCGGCTCGGCCGCCACGGCGAGCGCCGTCAGCGCGCCGGCGATCTTCGGCAGTACGTCGTCGTTCAAACGCTCACGCGCTTTCTCGGCGGCGTCGGTGGTGGCCGGGCCGACCTTGTGCAGCGCCTCGTCGACCACCGGGCCGACCTTGTCGACCGCGGCGCTGGCGGCGGTGACGCCACGCTCGACCGCCTTGTCGGCGTACGGCTTGGCCTTCTCCTTCGCGGAGCTCACCACCGGTCCGACCTTGCTGCCGAGAGTCTGCGACGCGCTCTCGGCTCGCTCTTTCGCCGTCTCCAGGCGGCTGTTCGACTTCAAACCCACGGTTTCCTCCTAAGAGTGGCCCTGCCCCCGGCAGTGCCACCGGTGAGTCATCGGGCGGCGGGTCTCAGTGTTGTTGTCCGGATGCTGTGCATCGTACGACGGTTACCCCGGCCCGGTGCCCTTGGTACCGCGTGACAGGATCATCGACGTACCCCTCTATCCGGTACCCAGAAATCCACAGCGCAGTCGAGGGAGTTCGAAACGTGGCCGAAGAGCTGTACGCGACGCTGCAGACGTCGAAGGGCGACATCCGGATCAGGCTGCTGCCCGACCACGCTCCGAAGACCGTACAGAACTTCGTCGGTCTGGCCGAGGGAACCCAGGAGTGGACCGACGAGAAGACCGGTCAGAAGAGCACCGGCCGGTTCTACGACGGGCTCGGCTTCCACCGCGTGATCGACGCGTTCATGATCCAGGGCGGCTGCCCGCTGGGCACCGGCACCGGCGGCCCCGGGTACACCTTCGACGACGAGATCCACCCGGACCTGCGGTTCGACCGCCCGTACCTGCTGGCGATGGCGAACGCGGGCACCCAGTTCGGCCGGGGCACCAACGGCTCCCAGTTCTTCGTCACCGTGGTGCCGACCCCGCACCTGAACCGCAAGCACACCATCTTCGGCGAGGTCGTGGACGACGAGTCCAAGAAGGTCGTGGACGCGATCGCCACCACACCGACCGGCCCGATGGACCGGCCGAAGGAGCCGGTCACGATCAACTCCGTCGCCATCGAGCGACGTACCGTCTAGAACCACCGGCGATGACCGACGGCGTCTGCTACCGGCATCCGGACCGGCCGGCCGGCGTTCGCTGCCAGCGCTGCGACCGGCCGATCTGCCCTGCCTGCATGAACAGCGCCGCGGTCGGTTTCCAGTGCCCGGAATGCTTCTCGTCCGGGGTGAAGTCGGTGCCGAAGACCCGGACCACGCTCGGCGGCTTGGCCCGGGTCAACGACCAGATCGTCACCCTCACCATCATGGTGATCAACGTGCTGGTCTGGATCGCGGTGCTGGCCGGTGGCAACCAGGTACGCAACGAGTTGGTGATGTACGGCCCGCTGGTGGACACCGAGCCGTACCGGCTGCTGACCTCGGCGTTCACGCACCAGCAGTTCTTCCACATCTTCGCCAACCTGTTCATTCTGTATCAGCTCGGTCCGATACTGGAGCGGATGCTCGGCCGGCTCCGGTTCGCCATCCTCTACCTGGGCTCGGCGCTCGGCGGCTCGGTCGCGGTCTGGCTGCTGGACCCGAATCAGCCGACGCTCGGCGCATCCGGCGCGGTGCTCGGCCTGGTCGGCGCGCTGCTGGTGATCTCGCGCTCGCTCGGGCACGACATCACCTGGATCATCGGGTACGTCGTGATCACGGCGATCCTCTCGTTCGCCATCCCCAACATCTCCTGGCAGGGCCACCTCGGCGGGTTCGTCACCGGTGCGGCGATCGGCGGGATCTACGTGCTCGACTCGCGTCGCCGTCAGCGCAGCCGCCGCCAAAGCCGGCGCTGAGCTCAGCTCGTCTCCAGGGCGCGGAGTACCGGCGCCGAAGGCGGCCCGGTGATGACGATCCCGAGCCGGCGGGTGGTCCGCGTAAGGGCGACGTACAGGTCGGCTAGCCCGCGGCCGGACTCCTGCTCGATCCCAGCCGGGTCCACCACGACGACGCCGTCGAACTCCAGCCCCTTGGCCTGTACCGGTGTCAGCACCGCCACCCGGGCGTCGAGCACCTCCTCGCCGGCGGTCTGCAGTGCGGCCAGCCGGACAGCCTGATCCGGTGGAGCGATGACGGCGAGCCGGCCGTCGCCCAGCTCCGCGAGTTCCTTCTCGAGTACGGCGGGCAGTACGGCGGCCAGGTCCTGCTCGGAGGTCTCGACCGTCCACGGGAACTCGCCGGAATCACGCACCGCGACGGGCGGCACCGCATCGGCATTGGCGACGGCGAGCACCGCACCGGCGACGGCCATCGCGGGCTTCGGCGTCCGGTAGTTCACCGTCAGCAGCTCGGTCCGCCACCGCCCGGCCGCCACCGGATCCAGGACCTGTCCCCAGGTCGAGGCACCCGAGGCCGAGCCGGTCTGCGCCAGATCGCCGACGACCGTCATCGACAACCCCGGGCAGCGCCGGCGCAGCATCCGCCAGGCCATTGCGGACAGCTCCTGCGCCTCGTCGACGATCACGTGACCGTATGTCCAGGACCGGTCGGCCAGCGCCCGTTCCGCCAATGTCCCGCGTGGCCCGCCGCCGTCGTACCTGCGCACCATCTTGGCCGCCGTGGCCTCCAGCTCCGCCCGGTCGAACAGGAATATCGCGTCGTCCGCTTTCATCTTCTCCAGCAGTTCTCTGGCGTCCTGCTCGGCCTCGGCCTGCGCCCGCGCCGCCTGAGCCGCCTGCCGCCGCTCGGCCGCATCGGTTTCTTCCAGCCCCCCGATCAGCTCGGCCAGCTCGTCCAGAAGCGGTACGTCGGAGGCCGTCCACTCGGCCGGGTCCTCCCGTAGCAGCGCCGCCCGCTCCTCCGCACCGAGATCCAGCCTGCTCGGATCCGCATACAACCAGGCGAGGAATGCCGGCGGAGTCAGCTCTGGCCACAACGCGTCCAGCGCCCGCCGGATCGCCGGTTCGGCCGCGAGCTCGGAACGGAGGTCCTCGACGTCCTCGTCGCGCATCAGCCTCGAGCTGCGCTGCTGGGTGCCCTGCCGGGTGAAGTCGTCCAGCATCGCCTTCACGAACACCCGCCGGGCCCGGTTGTGCGTCGCCGGCGCCCTGGTGAACGAGTCCCGCAACTGGCGTGCCCGTGCGCGGGCCTTGCGACAGGTCGCGGGTCTGATGACATAGCTGACGCCGTCGATCCGGATCTCGATCGGCGCGGACGGCACCTGCTGTCGCTCGGCGACGGCGCGGGCCAGCACATCCGCCATCCGGATGTCGCCCTTGACCGCGGCTGCCGCGTCCGACTCCTCGGCGCCCGCGTCCACACCGGGGAAAAG
>JBKPSJ010000030.1:0-12882 GCA_046765875.1 Actinomycetota bacterium | reverse complement strand
TGCCAGGGACTTCACTGGTGCGCGACACCGGGTCGAGCCGCCACAGTGGACATGACAGCTCCGGCAACCTCTCCGAACGGAGTCAGCGACATGGCCGAATCAGTTGCTTGGGGCCCTGGCGAGGCGGCGGCGCGCGACCGGACCCATACCTTGTTCGGGCAGACGATGTTGTACGTCGCGGCCACCACCGGCGTGTTCGCACTCGGCGCCTACCTCGGCCGCAACCTGTCCGGCTTCGTCGCGATCGTGGCCTTCATCGGCGCCTTCGCCTGCCTGCTCGGTATGCGCTTCGCCGCACGCAGGTCTCGCGAGATGACCGTTGCTCTGCTGTTCGGCTTCGGCCTGCTGATGGGCCTGGCCACGGCGCCGACGCTCGTCTACTACGCCAGTACCAATCCGCAGGCACTCTGGCAGGCGGGCGGCGCGACCGCTTTGTTCATCGCGGGCTTCGGCGCGGCCGGCTACGCCACTCGCCGCGACCTGTCAGCGCTCGCGCGGATCCTGACGTGGGCTCTGATCGCGCTGATCGTGTTCGGCATCGTGCTGATCTTCGTGAACATCCCGAACGGAGCGCTGATCTACTCGATCCTCGGCCTGGTGATCTTCGCCGGTCTGACGATGTACGACTTCCAGCGGCTGCGGCGTACCCAGAACATCGACTCCGCACCGTTCCTGGCCGCGTCGATCTTCCTCGACATCCTGAACGTCTTCTTGTTCTTCCTGCAGATCTTCTCCCGCTCGAATAGCAGCTGAGTACTGTCCCTCACACCACCACCGACCGAGAAAGGCGAGATATGAGCAGCGACTACGACGTGATCGTCCTCGGCGGAGGTTCGCCCGGTGAGCACTGCGCGGGCGCACTGGCCGACGGAGGCCTGCGGGTCGCCGTGGTGGAGCGCGAGTTGGTGGGTGGCGAGTGTTCGTACTGGGCCTGCATCCCGTCCAAGACGCTGCTGCGGCCCGGCGAGGCGGTTCAGGACGCGCGGGACGCGCTCGCGACCGCCGACGTGAACGTCCAGGCGGCGTTCGCCTGGCGGGACTTCATGGTCTCGGACTACTCCGACGCCGGACAGGAGCGCTGGCTGGCGGACAACAACATCGCGCTGCTGCGCGGCACCGGCCGGCTCGCGGGACCGGGCGTGGTCGAGGTCGGCGGCGCACGGCACACAGCGGACCACATCGTGCTGGCGAACGGCGCCGACGCGGTGATCCCGCCGATTCCGGGTCTCCGCGAGCTCGACGGGGTCTGGACGAGTCGTGAGGCGACCTCGATGAAGGAGCTTCCGCGTCGCCTGGTCATCCTCGGCGGTGGGCCGGTCGGGGTGGAGATGGCGCAGGCGGTTCGCCGGCTCGGCGGCGAGGCGGTGATCGCCGAGAGGTCCGCCCATCTGCTCGCACGGGAGCCGGCACCACTGGGCGAGGCGCTCGGCGAGGCCTTGCAGCGCGACGGCATCGAGCTGGTGTTGTCCAGCGCCGCAACGGCCGTGCGTCGTGACGGCGAGGACTTCGTCGTCGAGTTCGACGACGGGAGCGAGCAGCGCGGCGATCGGCTGCTGGTCGCCACCGGCCGGCGGCCACGGGTGCACGAACTCGGCTTGGAGACGGTCGGGATCGAGTCGGACGGGAAGGGCGTGCCGGTCGACTCGTACCTCCGGGTGGCGGATGGCCTCTGGGCGATCGGAGACATCACCGGCCTGTGGCCCTTGACCCATGTCGGCAAATACCAGGGCCGCGTCGTGGCGGCGAACATCCTCGGCGAGCCGCGTGAGGCGAACTACGAAGCCGTTCCGCGGGTCGTCTACACCGATCCGCAGGCCGCCGCGGTCGGCGAGGGCACGGGCCGGTTCAGCGCCACAATCGCAGTGGCCGCTGTTGCGAAGACGGCCACCTACACCCGCAGGTACGCCGAGAGCAACGGGTTCCTGACAATTCTCAGCGACGGCGAACGACTGACCGGTGCCTATGCGCTCGGGCCCGAGGCCGGCGAATGGCTGCAGCAGGCAACCCTCGCCATCCGTGCCCACGTTCCGCTGCACATCCTGCTCGACACCATCCAGCCGTTCCCGACGTTCTCCGAGATCTATGTCGAGGCGCTGAAAGCATTGCGCAAGGCGATCGCAGCGGAGGCAAACTGATGACCGGCCAACTGCAAGACCGGACCGTCGTCGTCATCGGCGGCAGCGCCGGGATCGGGCTGGAGACGGCGCGCCTGGCTCGAGCCGAGGGAGCAGACGTCATCCTGACCGGCCGGGATCCGGACCGACTGAAGAACGCGGCGGCCGAGCTCGGTGCGGCCGGCACCGCGTCCTTCGACGCCAACGACTCGGCCGCGCTCGAAGCCTTCTTCGCCGGGCTCGACGGACCCATCGACCATGTGATGGTGACCGCGGGCGCTCCGTACTACGCGGCGCTCAAGGACATGGACTTCGAAGAGGCACGCCGCGCATTGCAGGAGCACCCGATGCTGATGGTCGGCGTCGCACGGTACAGCATAGGCAAGGTCCGTCCCGGCGGCGCACTGCTGTTCATGGGCGGCACCGGCGGTCGCAATCCCAGGCTGGCGGTCGGGCTCATGGCGGCGATGACCGCCGCACTCCCGGCCCTGACGGCCAGCCTCGCCGTCGAGATCGCGCCGGTCCGGATCAACCTGATCGCCGCCGGGTTCGTCGACACGCCGCTGTCGGCATCACTGCTCGGCGACAATCTCGACGCGCGACGTGCCGAGCTTCGTGACACGCTGCCGATCCGGCGGGTAGTCCAGCCCACCGACGTCGCCGCACTCGCCGTGCACCTCATGACCAACACCGCCCTGACCGGGGCGACGTACGACATCGACGGAGGCCAGCAGCTGGTCTCCCGCTGAGCCGCTCAGGTCGTGCCTTCGGCCGAGTCTCGTGGCAGCGACTCGGCCGGCTCGGCTGCGGCCATGGCGTCGTGCGGTACGCCCGCCGCGGCGTACACGTCGGCCTCGTCGAGGGTCTCGTGGAGCAGGAGCTGTTCGGCGATCGAGTCCAGGCGAGGCCGGTTGTCGCGCAGCAGCCGCCGGGCCTCCTGGTAGCACTCCTCGATCAGCCGCCGGGCTTCTTCGTCGACGGTGTTGAGGAGTTCCTCGGAGATCCCGGCCAGCCTGGGGTCGCCCTCGGCCGGCAGCACCGAGACCGGGCCGACGGCATCGGACATCCCCCACCGGCCCACCATCGACCGCGCGATCCTGGTCGCGGTCTCCAGGTCGCTCTCGGCGCCGGTGGTCACCACGCCGAGCACCTCCTGCTCGGCCGCCATACCACCGAGCGCGCCGATAATGCGCCCGCGCAGGTAGCCCACGTCGTATCCGTACCGGTCCATCTCCGGTGTGGACAGGGTGACGCCGAGCGCACGGCCGCGCGGGATGATCGAGACCTTGCGCACCGGGTCGGCGCCGACCTGGATGATGCCGAGCAGCGCGTGCCCGCCCTCGTGGTACGCGGTCCGGCGGCGCTCCTCCTCGGGCATCACGACGTTGCGGGCGGTGCCGAGCTGGATCTTCTCCAGGGCGTCGGTGAGGTCGCGTTGCGAGATGGCCGACTGGCCCAGTCGTGCGGCCGCCAGCGCCGCCTCGTTCATCAGGTTGGCGAGGTCGGCGCCGGTCATACCCGGGGTGGAACGCGACATCGCGGCGAGGTCGACGTCCGGCCCGAGCGGCTTGCCCCTCGCGTGTACCTGCAGGATCTGCTCGCGACCCTTCTGGTCCGGCGCGTGGACCGTGATCGTACGGTCGAACCGGCCCGGGCGGAGCAACGCGGGATCGAGCACGTCCGGCCGGTTCGTCGCGGCCAGCACGACGACACCCTCGGTCCCTGTGAAGCCGTCCATCTCGGTCAGGATCTGGTTGAGCGTCTGCTCCCCCTCGTCATGACCGCCGAACGACCGGGCCCCGCCACGGGCGCGGCCGATGGTGTCGATCTCGTCGATGAAGATGATCGAGGGCGCGACCTTGCGCGCCTCACCGAACAGCTCGCGGACCCGGCTGGCGCCGACGCCGACGATCATCTCGATGAACTCCGAGGCGCTCGCCGAGAAGAATGGAACGCCGGCCTCGCCCGCGGTGGCCCTGGCCAGCAGAGTCTTGCCGGTGCCCGGCTCACCCGCGAGCAACACGCCCTTCGGAACCCGGGCACCGAGCCGCCGGTACTTGTCGGGCTCCTTCAGATAGTCGACGACCTCGGTGATCTCCGCCTTGACCTCGTCGATGCCGGCCACGTCGTCGAAGTTGGTTCGTACGCTCTCCGGATCGACGGGCTTCTTCTGTCTGCCGCCGCCGAGCAGCCCGCCCAGACCGCCCGCGCGTTGCTGGCGCCGGAACAGCCACCAGTAGAAGGCGATCAGAAGCACGAACGGTGCGAAGGAGATCAGCAGGTTCCACAGAACGCCGCGCTCCTGCGTGACCGGGGTGGCCCGTACGGTTGCGCCGCTCTGCTGCAGTTCGGCGAACAGGTTGTCGTCGGCGAAGGTCGGCCGCTCGGTGTTGAATTTCGTGTACGTCGAATCGCTCTTGCCCGGAACCGGTGCCGCGTTTCTGAGCGTGCCCTCGATGGTGTTGCCCCGGGAGAACACCTCGGCGACATTGCCCTTGTCCACCTGGGCGGTGAACTCGGTGTAGGCGACGGTCTCGGTCGCTCCGGACATCCGGTCCTGCACCGTGGTGATCAGGAAGAGCACCAGGTAACCGGTGACGATGTAGGCGACCAGCCGCAGCCACCGCGGCCGCTTGGGTGGACCGTCCGACGGCAGACCCTCGGTACGCCACGGCCGGTCGTGCGGACGCCGCGGGCCGTCCCCGTCCTTGTTCACGTCCTGGTCGGACGGCTGCTGGCGCGGCGGCTGGTCCTTGTCGCTCATAGTCGCCTCCGCTTCAGATCGGTCACGAGGTTTCCGTTCGAGGATGCTCCTTCGCCTCGGGCTGCTTCGTCTCGGGCTTCGTCTCGGGCTTCGTCTCGGGCCCGGTCCCGGCCCCAGCCTCGGCCTTCGCCACCTCGAGCCGGTAGTCGTAGATCGGGCGGTAGCGGTCGTACAGCACGGTGAAGATGCTGAACAGGAAGACGAAGAACAGCGTGTCGTCGACCTGCAGACCTGTGGGCCCGCGGGTGGTCAGCAGGGCGGCGATTCCGACCAGGACGACATTGACCGCGAACACGACCGCGAACGAGACGCCCGCGGACTCCCACGAGTGACCCCGCCGTGCGGCCCACAGTCCGAGCGCGGAGTTGATGACGGCGAACCCGGCGATGCTGACGAAGAGCTGGAGGCCGCTGGCCTCCACCCCGGGCAGAACCTCCCCATAGATCACGCTGAGCAGCCCGATCAGCACGATCTTCTCCACGGCAGCGGAGTCGAACACCTTGCCGTGCGCCGCCAGGAACGCCGCCCGCTCCCGGGCCTCGTCGATCGCGGCCGGCAGCGGGTCGGCGGCCAGCTTCAGCGGCCAGTCACCCGGTGGCAGCCGGGGCCGGACGACGAACAGCAGGATCGCGATCAGGGCGAGGATGGCCAAGGCCAGCGCCGGGCCGAACCAGGGCACGTCCTCGATGGTGTCGGTTACGTCCAGCTGCGCAATGTGGACCCAGTATTCCTGTGGCAGCTTGATGAAGATCCAGATCGCAGCGGCGATGATGACCCAGGTCCTGAGCCGGAAGCGCGCCGCGTTCCATCTGGTGCGGATGATCTCGTAGGCGATGAAGAAGTACTCGAACGTGTTCGGGAACACCAGCAACAGCCACCGCAGGCCCGTCAGCTCGAACAACAGAACGCCGACCTGCCTGTAGAAGAACAGGAACCGGTTGACGTTGACGGCCGACATGTTCACCCAGTTCCGCAGGCCGGCCGTGTAGGCGACGGACAGGTAGAACAGGTCCATCGCCTTGTCGTAGCTCTGGTAGAAGGGCGGGTTGTAGCCGAACGCCTGGAATATCGACTGGTCGGCGGCGTCGAGCACCAAGCAGGCCACGATCGCGGGCAACGGGTACTTCGGGATGAACAGCGGTAACACGAAGCGCGCGATGACAACGCTCCAGAACACGACCTCGACGCTCATCCGACCCCCTCACCGACCGCCTGTTCGTGGTGCGTGCGTGCACGCCCAACAATCGCCCTCCGGACCGGCCCGTGTCGATGGCTACCGGCATCGGGGCTCCGGCGTGTCGCCGGCGCACGGGATCAGGCCGACGGGCGGTCGCCGGTCGGGAGCTCGGCGGTCACCTCGATCCCACCCGAGGGCTGTGCGCGCAGGCGAAGGCTGCCGCGGTGCGCCCGGCAGACGGCGTCCGCGATCGCCAGGCCGAGGCCGAGGCCGTTGTCGGCGGTCCGGGCCCGGCCGTGCAGGCGGTGGAACGGCTCCCGCAGTTGTGGAAGCACGTCGCCCGGAATGGTGGGACCGTCGTTGACGACGGTCAGGGTCACGCCGTTCTCCGTCCGAGCCGTGCGGACCTCGATCTGTCCTCCGTCCACGTTGTGCCGGACCGCGTTGTCGACGAGGTTGCCCACCATCCGGTCGAGCAGCGCCGGATCGCCGGTCGTCCGCGACTCGTCCAGCGCGGTGCTCACGCTCAGCCGGCGAGCCACGATGGTGGTCCGCTGGGCATCCAGAGCGTCCTCGGCCAGGATCGCGAGGTCGACAGGCTCGCGGGCCCGGTCGAGCTGCTCGCTGCGGGTCAGGGCCAGCAGGCTGTCGACCAGCCGCTCGACCCGGGTGAGCGCGCCGCGTACGTCGTGTGCCATCGCCTCGAGTTGCGCCGGCGTACGGTCCGGCTTGGCCAGCACCACGTCGATCGACGTCGCCGCGACGGCCAGCGGAGTGCGGAGCTCATGCGACGCGTCCGCGACGAACCTGCGCTGCGCCTCGAACGCGTTCTCCAGCCGCGCCATCATCGCGTCGAAGGTGTCGGCGAGTTCGGTGATCTCGTCCCGCGGCCCGGTCATCCCCAGCCGGTCGGACAGCCGATCGACCGAGGTACGACGGGCAGCAGCCGTGATCGCGCGGATCGGGCGCAGGGATCGTCCGGCCACGAACCAGGCGAGCAGCCCCGCGAGCGGAACGAGGACAGCGGCTCCGGCAACTGATTCGGTGACGAGCTTGCTCACGGCATCGGTCCGGGTCGCCGCGCCGTACTGGGCGTTGGCCGAGACGATCTTCTGCTTGAGATTCGCGCTGTCGCGCTGCGCCTGGGTCTGGGGCTTGCCTTCGGACCGCACCGGGCTCTCCGTCACCGACGGCGTCGAGGTCGGCTGGGCGGTCGGCTGACCTGGTTTGGTCACCTTGGCGGCGTCGGCAAGGATCGCACCGAGCTGCCGCTCGAGCGCGGCTGCTGCTGGGGACGTCGCGGCATTCGCCTCCGCGATACTGCGATTCGCCAGCGTCGTGGTCAGACCGATCAGAAGTACACCGCCGAACACGAAGACCAGAGCCAGACCGAGCGTCAGCCGGGCCCGCAGTGTCAGCGCCCGGCTCACAGCCGGTACCCCGTTCCGACAACTGTTTCGATCAGCGGCGGCGTACCGAGCTTGCGCCTCAGCCGGCCGAGCGTCACCTGGACCACGTTGCTGAACGGATCGAGGTTCTCGTCCCAGACCCGGTCGAGCAGCTCCTCGGCGCTGATCACAGCACCGTCCGCGAGCAGGAGCACCTCGAGGACGCCGAACTCCTTGCGGGTCAGCAGCACCGGTCTGCCGGCCCGGTGTACGTCGTGCCGCGCCAGGTCGACCACCAGGTCCTGCCGGGTCACGACCGGTGGTACCGACGGAGAACGCCGGCTCAGCGCACGTACGCGAGCGACCAGTTCGGCGAACGCGAACGGTTTGCCGAGGTAGTCGTCCGCGCCGAGCCTCAGACCTGCCACCCGGTCATCTACCTCAGCGGCGGCGGTGAGCATCAGGATTCGCGGGCGCGCCCCGGACAGACTGCGGCACACGTCGTCGCCATGGATGCCGGGCAGGTCGCGGTCGAGTACCACGACGTCGTAGGCCGTCATCGCGATCTTGTCCAGCGCATCCCATCCGTCGAGCGAGACATCGACGGCGAACCCGGCGTCGCGCAACCCGTCGGCCAGGTTGCGCGCGAGCACCGCCTCGTCCTCGACAACCAGCAGCCTCACCTCGGCACCTCCGGTCGCATCCTCGCCGCCATCCGATGACATCCGCCTAACGCCGAACTGTTAGCCGGATGTCACCGCGGCGCGCGTAGTCCTTGACCTGTCCATCGTCCGTCACAAGCAGGCAGGGAGCACGCCATGATTGTGAAGCACCTCTGCGGGCTCGGCCTCGCCGCGATCCTGCTGACCGCCTGTTCGCACCAGTCCGCGATATCCGACATCGGTACGAGCACCGACACCTCGGCGAGCCGGATCGCCGCTCTGCACACCGCGGCCCAGTGCCTGCGCTCGCACGGCGTGGTCAACTTCGCCGATCCCGTACTCGGCGCGACCGGTCAGGTGTTCACCGACGCTCGACCGCTGGAGGACACGCCGCGTGATGTAGTCGACGCCGCGATGTCCGCTTGCGAGCACCAACTTCGCTCCGCGAGCTGGAATCCCGAGACCCAGCCGCCGGCTCCCGCGGCCCTCGTCGCAACCGGGGTCAGATCCGCGCAGTGCCTGCGGCAGAACGGCCTGCCGAACATGCACGACCCGACGGCCGACAGCCCCTACACACCCGGGCACGGGTTCGGAATGACCGCGGCGGATCTGCCACCGGGCGCCGACAAACGCAGCCCGGTCGTCCAGCAGGCGTTCCATGCCTGCCGGACGCTGCTCGACGCGGAGATCCGTGCGTCCACCCTCAACCAGCTGTCCGGCCGATGAGCCGTACCGTTCGCCGCGGACTGCTGGCCACGGCCATCCTGGCGGTGGTCGTCGCCGGCTTCTGGTCGACCCGCCGTACGACGGCCAGCCCTCCGGACGGCGCGGCCGGTACGGTGAACCTGACCACGGCGACCGTGGTGCGCACAGACCTGCGAACCACCCGTCAGTACTACGGCAGCATCGGCTTCGGCGCCCCGACGGAGCTGGTCGCGGCGAGCACCGGTCGTGCGTATACCTGGCTGCCGGCGCCCGGCACGGTGATACGGGCTGACGAGTCGCTGTACGAGGTCGACGGCCGCGCTGTTCCGGTTCTGCCCGGTGCCCGGCCGATGTGGCGCACCCTGCAGCCGGGTGTCCGTGGCGCCGACGTGGCTCAGCTGAACACCGCGCTCGCACGGCTCGGATACGCACCAGCCGTTGCCGGCAGCAACGTGTACTCGTGGCGTACGAAGGCCGCCGTACGCCACTGGCAGCGTGCGCATCACGTATCGCGTACAGGCATCGTCGAGCTCGGCCAGCTGGTGTTCGCCCGCACACCGCTGCGGGTCGGCGCCGTACACGCGCGGATCGGTGCGCCGGCGAGTCAGGGCGATCCGTTGCTGTCGGCAACGGCACCTGCCGTGGTCGTCGACCTGCCGGTACCGGTCGATCAGGCGTACCTGCTACACCCGGGCGCACCCGTTGTTGTCACGCTGCCCGACGCCGTCACCAGGACGCCCGGCACCGTGACAGTCGTCTCGCGGGTAGCGACACTTCCCGACCCGGAGTCGGCAAACGTACGCCAGGGCAACCCGGATGCGGCCGTCGTCGACGCCACCATCGCCCTGCGCCGTCCGGCCTTGGCGGCGCGCTACACCTCCGCACCGGTGAACGTCGCGGTCACACTCGACCAGGCCCGCCACGTCCTCGCCGTACCCATCGCGGCACTTCTTGCACGACCGGGCGGCGGGTACGCGGTCACCGTCGTGAACGGCGCGCGGCGCACCGACGTCGCCGTCAGCACGGGGCTGTACACCGACACGATGGTGCAGGTGTCCGGCACCGGAATCACGGCCGGCACCCGCGTCGTAGTGGCGGCGTCGTGACCCCGGCATTGGAGCTGCTCGGGGTGACCAAGACGTACCCCGGCAGCCCGCCGACCACGGCCCTGCGCGACCTGACTCTCGCGGTCCGTGCCGGCGAGATGGTGGCCGTGGTCGGGCCGTCCGGATCGGGCAAGAGCACCTTGCTGCAGATCGCCGGAACGCTCGAGCGGCCGACCACGGGCACGGTACGGATCGCCGGGACAGACACCCAGCGGATGCCGGACGCGGCGCTGTCGGCATTCCGGGCCCGGCACCTGGGCTTCGTGTTCCAGCAGTTCTTCCTGCTCCCGCATCGCGATGTGCTCGCGAACGTGGCGCACGGCCTGCTGTACCGCCGCGTACCGGCACGACACCGGCTCGCGGCCGCGGCCGATGCCTGCGACCGGGTCGGACTCGGTCATCGCCGGCATCACCTGCCCGGGCAGTTGTCCGGCGGCGAGTGCCAGCGGGTGGCGATCGCCCGCGCGCTGGTCGGCTCGCCGGCGGTGATCCTGGCCGACGAACCGACCGGCAACCTCGACAGCGCTACCGGCTCGGCGATCCTGGGTCTGCTGCGCGAACTGAACGCCGCCGGGTCGACCCTGATCGTCATCACCCACGATCGCGAGATCGCGGCTGCGGCCGGCCGCCAGGTCCATCTTCGCGACGGCGTCCTGCGCCACGACTCGGCCCGGCGATGACAATGGCAGATCGTTTCGGGACCCGGCCGCGCGACCTGTTCGCCGAGGCGGTCACCGGCCTGCGGGCTCGCCGGCTTCGCAGTGTGCTCTGTGCCGGCGGCATCGCCCTCGGCGTCGCTGCCGTGGTGGCCGTCGTCGGCGTTCCGGCAACGGCCCGGCAGGCGCTGCTCGACCGGCTCGGCCAGGACTCCAACCTGCTCACCGTCAGCTCCGGCGTCACCGTCGACAACCGGCCCGCACCGCTCCCGGCCGCCTCCGCCGCGATGGTGCGCCGGATCGCCGGTGTCAGGCAGGCCTCGCCGGTGGCCTACCAGTCCGGCTGGATCGTCCGGCGTACGCCGCTCGTACCGGTCAACGACACCAACGGTCTCGCGGTCGTCGCGGTGCAGCCGGACCTGGCGGCCACGCTCGGGCTTCGGCTCGAGCACGGCCGGTTCCTGGACGCGGCCACCGGCCGCTATCCGGCGCTGGTGCTCGGCTCAGGCGCTGCGACCGCACTCGGCATGGACCGTGCCGGCCCGCGACGGGTGCTCGTTGTGAGTACGTCGGACGGCCGGCGCAGCCACCTGGCCACCGTGATCGGCATCCTGGCGCCGTCGCCGCTGGCACCCGAACTCGACACGTCCGTCCTGATCGGTGGCACCGCGGCCCGGGCCGAACTCGGCGCCGCGCCGGGCCCGAGCCGGATCTACATCCGCGCCGACCCGGACTCGGTCAGCCCGGTCCACGCCCTGCTGGCGCCGACCGCGATGCCCGATGATCCCGGTTCCGTCGTCGTCGGACGCCCGTCCGACGTGTTGGTGGCGCGGATCGCGACCCGCGACGCCTTCAACGCGCTCGCGCTCGGCCTGGGCGCCGTCGCCCTGCTGGTCGGCGGCGTCGGTGTCGCCAACGCGATAGTCGTGTCGGTGCTCGAGCGACGCTCGGAGATCGGGCTACGCCGAGCACTCGGCGCCACCCGGACCGTGGTCGGTGGTCTGGTGCTCGTCGAGTCCACCGCGCTGTGCACCCTTGGGGCCATGGCTGGGGCGACGGCCGGGACCGCGGTCACCTGGGCGTACGCCGCCAGCCAGGGCATCGCGGTCGTGATACCACCCGTGCCGGTCGGGCTCGGCCTCGTCGCGTCGGTGTTCGTCGGGGTCGCAGCCGGCCTCTACCCCGCGCTGCGCGCCGCGCGACTGGCGCCCGTGGTGGCCCTGCGTACCACCGGCTGAAGCGTCCTGCGGTCATGATGCCGAAGGCGGGAACACCCCCGCTGAGAACAGGCTGAGAGCAACTGGATCGGTTTTCGGCGGCCGTGCAATGCTCGGCTTATGGCGCAGCCTGCCCGGTTCACGCTTGTGGCCTTTCATGCGCACCCGGACGACGAGGCCCTGTTGATGGGCGGCACGTTGGCCCGGCTCGCCGCGGAAGGGCATCGCGTCGTGCTGGCGGTCGCGACCGACGGCGAGGCGGGCGCGGCGGCTTCGTCGTACCGGTCGGATGGACGGCTGGCGACGTACCGGCGCGAGGAGCTCGACCGATCAGCCGCCGTGCTCGGCTGTGCGCGGGTGGTGCGATTCGGATTCCGGGACTCGGGATCGTCGGGGCCGGCGCCGGACGGAGCGTTCAGCCGGCTCCCGGTCGACGTGGCCGCTGCGCCGCTGATCGAGTTGCTCCGTGCCGAGCGGGCCGATGCCCTGACGATCTACGACCCGGCCGGCGGCTATGGGCATCCGGACCACCGGCAGGTGCACGCCGTCGGGGCCTACGCCGCAGAACAGGCCGGTACCCAGTTGGTGCTCGAGGCAACGATCGACCGGCGGCTGATCCGGCGACTCGCGCGGATCATCGAGGCGATCCCCGGCCTGCTGCCCGACGTCCGGGCCGCGGACTATGAACGGGCGTACTCCGCCACATCGACGATCACCCACCGCGTCGACGTACGCGCATACTCCGACCAGAAGCGCCGCTCGTTCCAGGCGCATGCGAGCCAGGCGAGCTCGGACGGCGGTGCACGCATGCTCGGTTTGCTCCTCGGCCTGCCGCGGTGGCTGTTCCGGCGGATGCTCGGGCGGGAGTGGTACGTCGAACACGGCCGGACGCCCGGCGCCCCGTTGGACGACGTGTTCGCGACGCTTCGATGAACACCTCATTGCGCAAGGCGAGCAATAGACTCGGCCGCGCCAGTGTCCGGAGCAGATCCACTGCCGCGGCGGTTCTTGTCGTCGCCGTCGCGATGGCCTCGGGCGCCGTCGTTCTGCTTCTCCTGCTCCAGCGCGCGCTGATCACGGGGGTCTCCGACGC
>JBKPSJ010000029.1:0-5564 GCA_046765875.1 Actinomycetota bacterium | reverse complement strand
GTACGCCGTGATCGCCGCACTGGTCCTCGTGGTCGCTCTGCGCAGGCCGGGTGAGCAGCGTCATGCGGCGCCACCGGCGGGGCTGGCCGCGTTGCGATCGGCCTGGGGTGATCCGTTCATCCGGCGATTGTGCGCGCTGGTGTTCATGCCGTTCGGGGTGTCGGTCGCGATGATGACGTACACCCAGGCGCTGCTCGAACCCGAAGGGGTCACCAGCGACACCGCGTCGCTGATGTTGCTGTTCCAGGTCGTCGCCGGTGTGCTCGGCTGTCTCGTCATCCCGATCTGGGCTGCCCGGACGCGGCGGGAAGTGCTCGCGTTGCTGCTCGCCGGGCTGATCAGCTCCGCCTGCTGTCTCGTGCTCGCCGTCGCTCCGGGTGTCGGCACCGGGTTCGCGACGTTGACGATCATCGGCCTTGCGCTCTTGCCGGCCCTGCCGGTGGTGCTCGGGCTGGCGGAGCGGCGTACCGGCGAGGCCGAGGGCACCGCGGCGGCTCTGATCTGGCTCACCGGCCAGCTCGGCGGGGTGCTCGTCGCAACCGTGGTCGGGCTGCTTGTCGACCACCCGACGCCCGCGTTCCTGTTGATGGCCGCGGCCACGCTGGTCGCGTTGCCGATCGCGCTGTCGTTGCGCGGCCCGGTCGCCGCGCTGTCAGAGCCGGCCGTCCCAGAGCAGCCGCTCGGCCGGCCGCGGGTCCTCGACGACTGACGAGTCCGGGTGGTCGAACGTCATCACCTTGCGGGTGCCGCTGTCGTACGGCTGCCAACCCGGGTCACCGCTGATGGCGAACGCGACCCAGGCGGAGTGCATCCGATCGGCCAGCGGCTGCGGCGGCTCCGGTCCGGTCATCGGTGCCGCCGCGCCGAGCGTGTCGAAGACGAACGGCAACTCGAGGGCATGACAGGCACCCAGCCCACCGGCCGGTGAGCGCCAGCCGAACTCGTAGACGTACGCCGTACCGCCCGCCGCGATCTGTCCCTCGGCGAGCCTGACCGCCGGGATACGGAAGGCGGCGTCGGTGAGGATAATCGCGTACACGTCGCCGGGAGTGGCATCCGGCCGAGCCTCGGTGTAGGCGGCGGCCATCGCGGGATCGGCGCCGAGCCGGGCGACCAGGCCCGGCAGCGCCTCGGCGGTCAGCGCGGCGGTTACGCCGGTCGGCACCAGGAAGAGCCGGAACTCCTCGGCAGTGCTGCCGGCCAGGAGGTCGATGCCCCGCGCGGCGCCGGCCGCGACCGCATCGACCGGCCGGCGCGGGATCAGACCGCCATCGACCACCGGGAAGAACGACATGATGCCGAGGCCTGCGGCGATGACCGACGCTCCCCAGCGCTGCGGATCGGGCTGCAGCCGGATCTCCTGGGCGAGTGCTCGCTGGGCCGCGATCAGCTTGTCCACGTCGACCTCACCGAGTGCCGATGCCGTCGGAGCGGTGCCAAGCCTTTCGGCGAGTGAGGCGGTGAGGATGGCCGCGTCGCGCGGGTCGGCGACCGCCGTACCGGTCCCGCTCTGCACGATCGCCCGGCCGAACAACCCGTCTGTTGCCGGGATCGACAGCAGCGTGGCGACGCTCATCCCGCCCGCCGATTCGCCGAAGATCGTCACCCGGTCCGGGTCGCCGCCGAACGCCGCGATGTTGTCCCGTACCCAGGTCAGCGCCGCGACCTGGTCGAGCACACCACGGTTGCTCGGCGCATCCGTGACGACCGCGAATCCCGCCGCACCGAGCCGGTAGTTGACGCTCACCAGTACCAAGCCGTCGCGGGCGAACGCGGCGCCGTCGTACACCGGCGACGCGTTGGACCCGTTCCGGAACGCACCACCGGGCAGCCAGACCATCACCGGCAACCCGGACCCGCCCGGATCCGGCGTCCACACGTTGACGTTGAGGAACTCGTCCCCGGGGATCAGCGGGTTGCTCAGGATCGCGTCGAACGGCGGCTCGTACGGCGGCTGTGGTGCGGTCGGACCCAGCTCGACCGCGTCGCGGACTCCGTCCCAGCGCGGCACCGGCTCCGGCCTACCGAACAGCGGGGCCGTCGCGTACGGAACGCCGAGGAACGCGCAGACGCCGTTGGTACCTCTGCCGCGCAGCCGGCCCGACGCGACGGTGACAACGGGGTCCTGATCATCGTGTTGCATAGTGAGCAGCATGCCCCTGTTCTCGTTCGAAGGCGTCAGCCCAACCATCGATCCTGAGGCCTGGATCGCCCCGACCGCCACTCTGATCGGCGATGTCGTGGTCGAGAAGGGAGCCTCGGTCTGGTACGGAGCGGTGTTGCGCGCCGACTTCGGCCGGATCGTCGTCCGCGAGGGCGCGAACATCCAGGACAACTCGGTGATCCACGTCGACGACGGCGTCTGCGAGGTGGGCAAGAACGCGACCGTCGGTCACCTGTGCCTGATCCACGACTGCACGGTGGGAGAGCAGGCACTGATCGGCAACGGCTCGACCATCCTCGACAAAGCCCAGATCGGCGCCCGCTCCCTGGTCGCGGCCGGCGCCACCGTCACGCCCGGAATGGTCGTCCCACCCGAAACGGTCGCGATGGGCAGCCCGGCCAAGAAGCACGTACCCCTCGACGGCAGAGCCCGCACCTTCGTAGACCACAACGCCGCCGTCTACCAATCCCTGGCCCGCCGCCACGCCACCACCATCACCGAGGTCTGACGGCGGGCCCGGGCACGCCCTAGTTTGCTGGGTGGTATTTGGCGACGATGACCCCGCTCGAGGTTGGCGTTGCCCCGATGAGCTTGAGCTTGGTCAGCGCCGCGTCGTCGGGGAACAGCTTCTTCCGCCCGCCGCCGGCCACCACCGGGTGGATCATCAGTACCAGTTCGTCGAGCTGGCCCTGGTCCATCAGCGAACGGACCAGCGAAGGGCTGCCCGCGGTGGCGATCGTGCCGCCCTCCTGCTGCTTGAGCTCGGCGAGCGTGTCCGCTGGCGAGCCCTTGACCAGCGTGCTGTTCGGCCACTCGTCGACCGAGTCGAGCGTGTTCGAGAACACGTACTTCGGCGTGTTGTTGATCCAGTCCGCGTACGAAATGTCGGGGGAGTCCGCCGGCAGCTTCGGCCAGTAGCCGACCCACTCGGAGTACGTGACTCGGCCCAGCAGGATCGTGTCCTGCTCGGCCTGCAGCGCGCCCAGGGCCTCGCCCATCTGCTCGTCGAAGTCGAACTGCCACTCGTTCGGCGCCTCGACCACGCCGTCGAGCGAACTGAACAGCCATCCAGCGACCTTGCGCATGTGTCATCCCACCTTCTCGTCCCAGTCGATGTGGTACCGGTACATCCATTCGTGCGCCTTCTCGCTGGCGAAATGCTTCAGGACCACCGGCATCATCAGGTCCCGGAACACCCCGCGCCACCGGGTCGGCTGTCTTGTTGCTACCACGCTTGCGTGCGTACGCCACAACCTTCTCGACGCGTTCCTGCGCAGTCCCTCGTACGTCGCGAACGCGCTCGGCGGGTCGGGCAGATCGCGCAGGCACTTGGCCAGCACGATCGCGTCCTCGCAGGCGATCGAGGCGCCTTGCCCGGCGCTCGGCGACGTCGCGTGTTTGTCGGTATGTCATGCACCGGGTGCGCACCGATCGTCTCCGGATGAGCCAGGTTTGCGAACCAGTGGATCTCGCCGGTCTCGCGGACCAGATAGCCGAAGAACCCTATTTCCTGAACCGAAGTGCTGGACCTCGCCGGTCGGCTCAAGGTGGTCCAGCCGGCTGTACCCGCCGAGCCGATCAGCCCCGTGTAGCTGGGCGCGGGCGAGTTGCGGTGGACCAGTCTGCGGGTTCGGGAGTGGATGCCGTCGGCACCGATCAGCAGGTCGCCGTTCGCGCCGGTGCCGTCGCTGAACTCCACGGTGACGGCGCCGGCGGTCCCGGCGCACGAGCTCAGCCGCTTGCCGTACTCGTAAGGAATCCCACGGGCGATCGCCTCCTCGCGCAACACCTTGTGCAGCAGGCCGCGCTTGACGCATGCGCTGACGGTGCCGTCGTCGAGCTCGTTGCCGTTTCTATTCCAGAACACCATTCTCGGGATCGGGAACCCGTCGGCCCGCTCGGCCAGGTCGACGTCGATTGTCTTCAGGGCGTCGAGTCCGTTCGACGCGGTGTTGAGAAAGAGCCCGGTCTGGTCGGTCGGTCCGTCGTACGCCTCGTAGACCGACGACTCGATGCCCGCCTTCTGCAGCGCCATCGCAGCCACCGGCCCGGCAATGCCGCCGCCGATGATGAGCGCCTTCGCCATTCTTGGTCCCTTCGGAGCGAGCTTCCAGAGCAGGTCCGTGACAAGCCATAGCAGGACGTGCATTCCGTTCGCTGTCATCTCCCGGAGCCGGGCCTGTCCTGGAACGAGGTGAGCCGCCAGCCCTCGGGTGTGCGGGAGTCGTGTATCAGCAGACCTCTGATCTCAGTGCCCGTGCGCTGGTGTCCGAGATCGAGTTGCTGGCGCGGAGCTCGCGGTTGGACATCGGGACTTCTCGTGTGGATGTCGTACCAGGCTTGACAGAGCGGGAGACCGAGGCATCGCGACTGGTGGCGGCCGGCCGGTCGAACAAGGACATCGCTGACGAGTTGTTGATCAGCGTCAAGACGGTGAGCGTGCATGTGTCGAAGGTGCTGCCCAAGTTCGACGTACGTACTCATGGCGATGCACCTGCGACCGCCCACCGCCTCGGGCTGTTCGACTGAAGCCGTGTCTAAAAGTTCGCTGAGGAAACGACGATCTGGCCGATTCTTCTGCTTACCTTGTAGCGCATGGAGACCCTGACCTGCCCCAAGTGCCACGGCACCATGCGAACCTACGAACGCAGTGGCGTCACCGTCGACCAGTGCACCGAGTGCCGCGGCATTTTCCTGGACCGCGGCGAACTAGAACGCCTCGTTGATGCCGAGACCTCGTACAACTCCGCCCAACTCTTCAACGACGACTACAGCCCCCGCCAGCAACCCCGCTACGACGACGACTACAAGTCGCGCCAGCCGTACCCACCGAACCGCAAGAAGCGAAAGTCCTTCCTAGAAGAACTCTTCGACTAGCCACGGTCTTGCCGCTGCGTAGTACTGTCACTCCGCTACGTGTGCGCAACTCTGCGGGATCGGGTGGGACCACCTCCGTCGCCAGCCCGGGGATCTCGCGGCCAGGCATGGTCACGACCGCGAGGCCTGGAGGCTCCGGGATCCACGGGCCCATTCGGAGCCTCCGCCTACCACCGACCTTCCGGTCGCAGATGGGGGCGGCGGCCTGGTTGGCGCGGTGCGCTTCCGGTGCGGTCGACGCCACCGTCACCCGCTGGCATCCACCACCCAATCCGTCCCGTCGAGTGAACTACCATGTCAATCCACCAGCCGACGTGGCGCAATCGGTAGCGCACCTGTCTTGTAAACAGGTGGTTAGGGGTTCGAGTCCCCTCGTCGGCTCTCTGACCGGGGCCTTTGCCTCCGAGGCCGCCGCCGTGACTAGTGGTCACGCCCGTTAGTTCGTCGGGGGTCATGCCGCGATCCGGTGGGTGAGCTGGTTGAGGTCGTCGCGGCCGAAGCGCCAGTCGAAGGGTCGTGCGGC
>JBKPSJ010000028.1:0-12752 GCA_046765875.1 Actinomycetota bacterium | reverse complement strand
ACCTGGGCCGAGCGGCGCGAGACCGGCGCCTGGTGGCACCGCACGCTGGTGGGCGACTATCTGCCCGCTACAGATGCTCGAGGCTATCGGCCGTCAGTGTGATCACCGCGCCGACGAGTTCGCGGCGGCAGGCCACCGCGTGCCCGGTGCAGGCCAGGAAGGCCGCGCCCTCGGCGTCCACGACCCGGTACGCGACCGGCTCCGAGCAGCGGATGCTCGGCGCCTCCGGGGTCTGCCGGCAGCCCAGCACCCGGCACACCACCCGGTTGTCGATGATGCTGGTCAGCGCGATCCCGTGCTCGGGGCAGACACCCCAGCCGACCGCGCACGACCCGGCCGAGATCGCCATCGTACGAACCAGTTCGCCGGCCACCTTCTCCAGTTCCTGACCGGCCCGGCGGACCGCGTCAGCGGCGGCCTCGAGCGACATCCAGAACCGGCCCGAGTCGAGCTCTCCGGCACTCAGCAACGCCTGGTTGGCCGCCTCGATCCCTTCCGCCAGGGTCTGGGCGGCCGTCGCCAGCTGCCCGAGCCGGCCCGGTGTGGGCATGGTGTCGTCGACCGGTACGGCGACGATCTGCTCGGCCGGTTCTGCCGATGGCGGCGGTTCTACGGGATCCTGGCCGTTGCGGCGGGAGGTCCGCTTGGCTCGAATCATTCGGTTGCTCCCCCAAGGTAAAGCGATCTCTGGCAGTGATGGTGCCATGTCAGCACGTTCCCGGCCACCGCTTCACCGTCGGCGTTGGTACCGGCGCGGATTGCGACGGCTCGGTCGAACTCTATAGAACGTGTGTTCGACTGCAGTGCTAGACTCGGCTCCATGTTGCAGGGCTCGCTGTTCGACTCGGCCGAGGAGGTCGGGCTGCGGCCGCTGTCCGGAATACGGCGGACCGTGCTCGGCCGAGGCGCCTGGATCGACGTCCTGCCGGGCTGGCTGACCGGTGCCGACACGGTCTTTTCCCGCCTGCTCGGGGTGGTGCCGTGGCGGGCCGAGCGCAGGCAGATGTACGAGCGGGTCGTCGACGTGCCCAGGCTCACCTGCTTCTACGAGGAGGACGCCGAACTGCCCGACGAGATCCTCACCGAGGCCCGCGACCGGCTCAGCGCCTGGTATGCCGGGGAGCTCGGCGAGCCGTTCCGAACCGCCGGTCTGTGCTACTACCGCGACGGGCGCGACAGCGTCGCCTGGCATGGCGACACCATCGGGCGCGGCTCGGCCGAGGACACCATGGTCGCGATCGTGTCGGTCGGAGCGCCGCGGGCGCTGTGGCTGCGGCCCAGGCGCGGCGGCGGCGCGGTCGTGCGGCACGCGCTCGGCCACGGCGACCTGATCGTGATGGGCGGCTCGTGCCAGCGCACCTGGGAACACGCGATCCCGAAGACCTCCGGCTACGTCGGCCCCCGCATCAGCATCCAGTTCCGCCCTCGCGGCGTGCGCTGATACCTTCGACGAACCGTTCGGAACGCCCCGGCATCCGAATCCGGATATCTGGTGTACTGAACGGCCCGAAAGGAACTGACGAGAACTTCGCTCGTCGCGACCATTGGGGGGAACCACGCCATGCTGCTGCGCCTAGCCGCCGCCGGCGCCCTGGTGACGAGCGCCCTCGTCCCTGTCACCACGGCCACCACCTCGACCGCTGCCGAACCCGCCAAGCCCGGTGTGTCGTCGAACAGGCACATCGTCCACCTGCCCGCTCGCCGGCCGGCCGGCAAGAAGGCCGTTCCGAAGTACGACCCGCACTCGGTGGTCGTCCGCTTCGAGCCCGGGGCCTCTGCCGGCGCCCGCACGGCGTCCCTGCACGCTCGGGGCGCGGTGGCGGAGAAGACGATCGGGCGGTACGTCAAGGTCCACACCGACGGGAGCGCGACCGGCCTGCTCCGCGAGTTGCGCAAGGACCCGAACGTCGCCTCGGCCTCGCTGAACTACCTGCGCGACAAGGCGTCGATCCCCAACGATCCCGCTTACCAGCAGGGCGACCAGAGCTACCTGAACACGTTGCGGCTGCCGGACGCCTGGAGCCGCATCTTGAACCATGACGCGACCTCGCAGATCATCGCCGTACTCGACACCGGGGTCGACACCGCGCACGAGGACCTCGTCGGCCGGACCGTGTCCGGTTACAACGCTGTGACGCCCGGCGGCCCGTACACCGACATCGACAGCCACGGCACGATGGTCGCCGGTATGGCCGCGGCCAATACCAACAACGGGCTCGGCATCGCCGGCGCGGCCTGGAACGGGCGGATCATGCCGGTCCGGGTCTTCCACATCGATCCCTCCAGCGGCGAGCCCGTGGCGGCCGACGCCGACATCGCCGCCGGCATCAAGTGGGCGGCCGACCACGGTGCCAAGATCATCAACCTCTCCCTCGGCGGCGACGCGCCGGCCGACGCGGTGCTGCATGACGCGATCATCAACGCGACGGCCGCGGGGGTCCTCGTCGTCGCGGCCGCCGGCAACACCGGTCTGGGAGAGCCGCAGTACCCGGCCGCCTTCCCCGAGGTGCTCGCCGTCGGAGCCACGGACAACGCCGGCGGGCTGGTGGACTTCAGCACCTGGGGCGACTGGGTCGACGTCGTGGCACCGGGCTGGGATGACTGCGGCCCGATCCCCGATCCGGATCCGGCACCACCCGTCGAGCAGGACTGGTACGGCTGCGGAGCCGGCACCTCGTTCTCGTCCCCGCTGGTGGCCGGCATCGCGGCCATGGTGCGTACCAAGTTCCCGTCGCTGACACCGGCGCAGGTGATCGACCGGTTCAAGACCACGGCACGCGACGACGGTCCGCGTGGCATCGACCCGTACTACGGGTACGGCTTCGTCGACGCGAACGCCGCGGTCGGCGGTCCGGCCGCGATCGAGATGCTGCCGGTCGCCGTGCCGTCCGCGAGCGACAACGACATGCCGAACCGAGCCGTCCCGTTCACGAGCACGATCAGCCGCGTGCTCGGACCCGCAGGTGACGTCGACTGGTTCAGCAACACGACAGACAGTCAACGGAACGTGCGCGTGACCGTCACACCGCCTACGTACGACGCGAACCGGGCGCAGAACATGGACGCGGCCATCTCCGTGTACGACGGGGACCTGCACCTGCTGAAGCACGCCGACGCCTCATACACCGCCGCTGAGTCCGTCGACGTCACTGAACCTGCCGGAACGATGTACATCGCCGTGGAGAACGCCAACGGGGCGGTCGACAGCAGGGCGTACACGGTGACGATCAGCGCGGTCGGCAGCGCATCGAGTCCGCCCGGTGCGCAGCTGTGGGTCAAGGATGTGAGCCCGCACAGCTTCGGGCTGGAGAACTCGCTGAGCAAGAAGCCAACCGTGACGTTCCAGCGTGATATCGACGCGACCTCGGTCACCGACACCACCGTCTGGCTCGCCGACGGCCGTACCGGCCAGCCGGTGCCCGGGAGCACGACCTACGACGCCGCAACCAGGACGGCGACCATCACACCCACGGGTGATCTGACCGACCTCGCGCCGTACCGGATCATGGTCGGCGCGGTGAAGGACACCGGCAGTGCGACCAACCAGACGCCGTTCTCGACGACGTTCCGCGCGGATCTGCTACCTACTGCCGCGACCGGCATGACCGCCACCGGCGCGTTGCAATCGGCCACCCTGCGCTGGACGCTGTCGTCGCTGAACGACTTCAGCCAGGTGATCGTGCGGCGGTCGACCGGTGGAGCACCGCCGGCGACCCCGAGCGACGGCGTCGCCGTCTACGCCGGTACGGGTACGAGCGCGACCGCGACCGGGCTCGGCTCGGGCGGCAACTACGCCTTCCGGGTCTGGGTGAAGGACCGGGCCGGCCAGATCAGCCCGTACGCGGAGGCGAAGCTGGCCGGGACGAGGATCAGCATCGCCCGGTCGACGTCGGAGCTGACGTACGGCGGTTCGGTGACGGTGTCCGGCAAGATCACCCGGGCTGACACCGGCGCGGACGTCGCCGGTGCGGCGGTACAGCTGTACGCCCGGCAGAAGGGGTCGTCGACCTGGCGGCTGCTGCGGACCGTGACCAGCACCAGCACGGGCGCAGTGTCGTATGTCTACAAGCCGAGCGCCGGGAACGACTTCCAGTGGCGGTACAACAGCGGCAACACCACCCTCATGGGCTCGGCCAGCAGCACGGTCTTCACCGGCGTGCGGACGGCCGTGACCGCTGGGCTGAGCCCGACATCGGTGCCGCTGGGTGGCACCGTGGCGGTCTCCGGCAGCGTGAGCCCGAATCACGCGGGCCAGCTGGTGTACCTGCAGCGCTATGTCGGCGGCGGCACGTGGGCGAACGTCACCTCGGCCAAGCTGTCGTCGACGAGCGTCTACTCGTTCCACCCGAAGCCGACGACCCGGGCCACCTGGACGTACCGGGTGGTCAAGCCGGCCGACACCGATCACCTGACCGGGGTGAGCCCGTCCCGCAGCGTCAAGGTGACCTGAACGCCTCCCGGAGGCGGTTGAGGCCCTCCGGGATGCCGGCCTGCGACGCCAGGCCGTAGCCGATCACCAGACCGTGCTGCGGCCCGGCGGCGCAGTACCGCGCCAGCGACTCCACGGCGACGTCCATGCCGGCGGCGCGCTCGACCACCCCGTCAATGTCGGCACCGGGCCTGGCCAGGGCCGCGACGTGCAGCCCGGCGGCCGACGGCACGACGGTCAGCCAGTCGCCGAAGTCGGCCGTCAGCCGGCCGACGATCAGGTCATGCCGGGCGGCGTACTCGCGGCCGGCCTTACGGATGTGCCGGGCCAGCAGGCCCTCGTCCATCAGCCGGGCCAGCGCGGCCTGATTGGTCTGCTCGGCATGCCAGTCGGACAACTGCTTGGCGGCCCGGAGGGCGGAGCGCAGCGACGCCGGAGGCACCAGGAAACCGAGCCGCAGTCCCGGCAACAGGGTCTTGGAGAACGAGCCGACATAGACGACCCGGCCGGCCGTATCCAGGCTCTGCAACGGCTCCAGCGGCCGGTCGGAGAACCGGAACTCGCTGTCGTAGTCGTCCTCCACCACCACGGCACCGGCCCGCTGCGCCCAGTCGAGCAGCGCCGTACGCCGGGCCAGCGACATCGGGATCCCCATCGGGAACTGGTGCGACGGAGTGACGTACAGCAGTGACGCGGTCCGCGGCAGCGCGGTGACGTCGAGGCCGTCGGAGTCCACCGGTACGCCGACCACCCGCGCGCCGTACGACTCGAACACGGCCCGGGCCGGCGGGTAGCCGGGTTCCTCCACGGCCACCACCGCACCGGGCTCGATCAGCACCCGGCCGATCAGGTCGAGTCCCTGCTGGGCCCCGTTGGTCACCAGCACGTCGTCGGCACCGGTACGGACCGAGCGTGACACCCCGACGTACCGGGCGATCGCGGCACGCAGGTCGGGCCGGCCACCGGGGTCGGCGTACGCGGCCGACCGCAGCGCGGACGGCTTGAGCTCGCGGGCGACCAGCCGCCGCCAGGTCTCCAGCGGGAACAGCCGCGGGTCAGGCATCCCGACCCGGAAGTCGTACACCGGGTCGTCCAACCGTGGCATCATCACCGGTTCGGCCGTACGCCACGACGGCCGCGGCCGTACTCCCCCGGCCGGCGCCGACCGCGACCGCAGCCGGGTCACCGGTTCGGTGCTGACGAAGGTGCCGGCCCCGACCTTCCCGATCAGGAAGCCCTCCGCGGTGAGCCGGTCGTACGCCGTCGCGACGGTGTTGCGCGACACCTCCAGACTGCGGGCCAGTTCGCGGGTCGGCGGCAGTCGCTCCCCCGCACGCAGCCGGCCGTCCAGGATCGCGTCCCGCAGCTGCCGGTAGATCCGCGCGGCCAGGTCGCCGCGACCGGCCAGGCTCACCTGGAGGTCCATCAGAGCAGCGTACATTGGCCCAGACGAAATATGCCTGATTGGCGCTTCATCCGGGCCAATGACCAACGTACGGTCGTGCCATGAAGCTGCAGACGGCCCAACTGGCGAACTCGATCGGCGACGGCGTCTTCCTGGTCACCTCCGTGCTGTACTTCACGCGGGTGGTCGGCTTCTCGGCCACGCAGGTGGGCCTGGCGCTGACGATCGGGTGGGGTGCGGGGCTGCTGGCCGGCGTACCGCTCGGGCACGTCGCCGACCGACGCGGCCCGCGCGGCACCGCGGTCACGCTGGCGGTCTCCACCGCCACGGCAGTCGGTTCGCTGCTGCTCGCCCGGACGTTCGCCGCGTTTCTCGCCGCGGTGCTGCTCTACACCGTGTCGCAATGCGGGCTGGCGGCCGCGCGGCAGGCGCTGCTCGCCGGCCTGGTCGCGCCGGCCCAACGGACCAAGGTCCGCGCACGACTCCAGGCGACCGCCAACGCCGGGCTCGCGATCGGTGCCGCGCTCGGTGGCGCCGCTTTGTACTTCGACTCCGCGCCCGCCTACCTGGTCGTGCTCGGGCTGGACGCCGTGAGTCTGCTGGTCGCAGCGGTGCTGCTCGGCCGGCTGCCCGCCGTACCGCGGGTACTGAAGGTCGCCGGCGAGCCCGCGCTGGCTGTGCTGCGCGACCGCCCGTACGCCGTGATCGCCGGGCTCAACGCCGTGCTTCTGCTCTACATGCCGCTGCTCAGCATCGTCATCCCGCTCTGGATCGTGAACCGCACCGAGGCTCCGCGCTGGTCCGCCGCGGCTCTCCTGATCCTCAACACGGCCAGCGTCGTGCTGTTCCAGGTCCGGGTCGCACGGCGGGCGAACGGGCTGCGCTCGGCTTCCCGCCTGATCCGGTACGCCGGTGTGCTGCTGCTCGCGTCGTGCATGGTATTCGCGTTGTCGGCGTACGGCACCTCGGCCTGGACCGCGGCGCTGGTACTGCTGGCCGCGGGAGTACTGCAGGTGTTCGGCGAGATGATGCTGGCCTCCGGGTCGTGGGAGATCAGCTTCGGGCTGGCGCCGGCCGACAGGCAGGGCCAGTACCAGGGCTTCTTCGGCACCGGCACCGCCGTCGCCAGGATGGTCGGACCGCTGCTGCTGACGACGCTGGTGATCGGCTGGGGTCCGCCGGGCCTGCTGATCGTCGGGCTGTTGTTCCTGGCCGCCGGGCTGGCCACCACTCCGGCCGTGCGCTCGGCCGAGCGGCGTACCGCGACCACGGTCGCGCCGGTGGTCCCGGCTACAGCAGCAGCGTGAAGGCGTGGATGACCAGGCCGACCAGCGCGCCGACGACGGTGCCGTTGATCCGGATGAACTGGAGGTCGCGGCCCACATGCAACTCGATCCGGGCCGCGGCCTCACGGCCGTCCCAGCGCTCGATCGTGTCGGAGATGACAGAGACGATCTCCGAGCCGTACGTGCGGATCACATAGCCGACCGCCTCCGCGGCGCGGGTGTCGACCCGGTGACGGAGGTCTTCGTCGTGCTGCAGCCGCTTACCCAGGTCGACCAGGGCCTGCCGGGCCCGGGTCCGCAGCGTGCCGGACGGATCGGCCACGGCCTCGACCAACGCCTTGCGGACCGCGTCCCACACCGCCGTCAGCGCCGGGGCGACGTCGGGGTGCTCGAGCATCCGGCGCTTGAAGGTCTCGAACCGGCTCATCATCGCCGGGTCGTCCTGCAGGTCCTTGGCCAGCTCGCGGAGCAGCGTGTCGATCGCGCGACGGGCGGGATGCGCCGGGTTGTCGCGGACATCGCCGAGCCAGGCCAGCGCCTCGCGGTGGATCCGGTCGATCACCAGCGTGTCGACCCAGCGCGGTGACCAGCGCGGCGCGCGCCGGCCGACCACCTCGGCGACGGTGTCGCGGTTGTCGCGCAGCCAGCCGTACGCCTCGACCACCGCGAGGTCGAGCAGCGCGTGGTGCGCGCCGTCGTCGACGACCGACTGCAGCAGGTGCCCGGCGATCGGGCTGAGCGGCTCGTCGGCGAACCGCGGCAGCAGCGAGCCCTTGATGAAGGCGGTGACGTCGTCGTCGCGCAGCATCGGCAGCACGGCGCCGGTGACCCGGGCGGCCTCGGCGACCACCCGCTCGGCATGGTTGCCCTCGGCAAGCCACTGGCCGGCCCGGCCGGAGACGTTCGCGACGGCCATCTTCTGCCGGACCACGTCCTCGGACAGGAAGTTCTCGGTGACGAACTCCTCCAGGCTCTCGGCCAGCGCGTCCTTGCGGGTCGGCACGATCGCGGTGTGCGGAATCGGCAACCCGAGCGGGTGACGGAACAGGGCGGTGACCGCGAACCAGTCCGCGAGCGCGCCGACCATCGCCGCCTCCGCACCAGCATTGACGAACCCGAGCACGCCGCCCTGGTGCAGCGTTGCGACGTACAGCACGGCTGCGAACAGCAGCAGCGACAGCGCGACCGAGCGCATCCGCCGCAGCCCGCGCCGGCGGGCCTCGTCCGGCGGTCTGAGCACCGGCGCGGTCATCGTGGTCATGCCATCGATCTTGCCCGGTCCCGCCCACCGGTCGCCCGCACCGGCGCGGCCCGGCACCCTCGAGAGCCCCTCGGAAAGCCCTGGAAAACCCCTGGCAGCGCCCTGGGACAATCGAGGCATGGGGATGACTGAGGTGACGAACGAGGAGCAACTCCGCGAGCTGATCGGTTCACCACTGCCGCGCGTCGCGAACAAGGCGCGCCCGACGCTTCACCCGCTGGACCGGCAATGGCTGGCCGCGGCGCCGTTCTGCCTGGTGGCCACCTCGGCCGCCGACGGCACCTGTGACGTATCACCGAAGGGCGACCCGAACGGGTTCACGCTGGTGCTCGACGACACCACGATCGCGATCCCGGAGCGGCCGGGAAACCGGCGCGCCGACGGGTACCTGAACATCTTGAGCAACCCGCACGTCGGCCTGCTGTACATGCTGCCCGGACGCGGTGACACGCTGCGGATCAACGGCCGCGCGAAGATCGTCGGCGACGCGCCGTGGTTCGACCAGATGATCGTCAGGGGCCACCGGCCGGTGCTCGCCGTAGTGGTCGAGATCGACGAGATCTTCCACCACTGCCCGAAGGCGTTCCTGCGCTCGGGGCTGTGGAAGCCGGAAACCTGGGACGTCACGGCGCTCCCGTCCCGAGCGGTGATCGCCAAGGCGCTGGAGCGGTCCGACGAGTCGCTCGAGGACCTCGAGCAGTACTACGGGCCGTCGTACGCGGACAAGCTGTACGGCTGACGTTCAGTCGGTGGCGTAGTCGTACGCCTCGGTCAGCCAGGTGAGTAGTTCGTCGTCGATCTGGTCAACGCTGGTCAGCCGGATCGAGTGCCAGACCTTGTCCGAGGCATACCGGTTCACGTGCGCAACCCGCGGCGAGTGCAGTTCGCGCGGCAACACCAGGTTCACCGACAGGGCGCGGGCCATCGGCCGTACCTCGGCAAGCTTGCGATCCGTCTTCCAGAACACGCCGACCCGGACCTGGTCGGCGTGCACACCGCCCAGAGTTTCCAGGTACGCCAGCAACGCCTCGTACACCTCGCGCTGCCCGGGAGGCCGGCCCTCGAACACCTCCTCCAGCGGTACGGCGGGCTCGCAGAAGTGGCCCTGGTTCGCGTTGGCGAACTCGCGCCCGCACTCCGGGCAGACCCACCGTGTCACCGCACCACTTTGGCATGCTCCCTCTGGCCGGAAGAAGTTTTCCTTGCGGACAGAACCTGACCGCAGGGCTTCATAGCGTTGGAGTCATCAGTCCAGAGTCCACAACCAGACCAGAAGGAGCCCCTGGTGACAACTGATATCAAGCCGTTCCGCATCGACGTACCGCAGGCCGACCTGGACGACCTGGCCGACCGGCTGGCCCGGACCCGCTTCACCGACGACGCCGCGCCGGCGTACGGCATTCCGGTCAGCGACGTACGCCGACTGGTGGAGCGCTGGCGGTCCGGATACGACTGGCGGGCGTGGGAGGCCCGGCTGAACGAGTACCCGCAGTTCACCACCGAGATCGATGGGCAGACCATCCACTTCCTGCACGTCACCTCGCCCGAGCCCGACGCGCTGCCGCTGGTGGTCACGCACGGCTGGCCGGGCAGCGTCGTCGAGTTCCTTGACGTGATCGGGCCGCTCACCGACCCGCGGGCGCACGGGCTGGACCCGGCGGTCGCGTTCCACCTGGTGATCCCGTCGCTGCCCGGCTTCGGCTGGTCCGGCCCGACCACGAAGCCGTGGGGCACGGTCCGGACCGCGAAGGCCTGGACCGAGCTGATACGACGGCTCGGGTACGAGCGGTACGGCGCGATCGGCAACGACGGCGGCTCGATGGTCTCGCCCGAGATCGGCCGGATCGACCCCGAGCACGTGGTCGGCGCACACGTCACGCAGATCTTCTCGTTCCCCAGCGGCGACCCGTCCGAGTTCGAGGGGATGAGCGAGGAGGAGCTGGAGGGGATGAAGATCCTGCAGTGGTTCTGGGAGGAGAAGGGCGCGTTCAACATCCTGCACTCGCAGCAGCCGCAGACTCTGGCGCACGCGCTGGCCGACTCCCCCGCCGGTCTGCTGGCCTGGAACAGCCAGCTGATGCTGGACGTGGACGACGATTTCCTGATCACCAACGTCGCCGTGCACTGGCTGACCGGGACCGCGGGCTCGGCGATCCGGTTCTATCACGACGACGCCAAGGCCGAGAAACCTGAACAGCCCGAACCCACCACCGTCCCGCTCGGGCTCGGTGCGTCGAAGGCCGGCGACTTCAAGTCGATCCGCCGGTTCGCCGACCGCGACCACAAGAACATCGTGTGGTGGCACACCCTCGACGGTGAGGGGCACTATCTGGCCCACACCGCGACCGACGTGTACACCGCCGACGTCCGGCAGTTCTTCGCCGGTCTGGCCCAGTCCTGATCGATCGTCGGCCGGTCCCGGCGGAGCGCCGGGGCCGGCCCGGGTCAGGTGCCGAGGCCGGCGTCGCGGGCCTGGATGATCGCGGCCGCGCGATCGGCGACGTGCAGCTTCGCGAAGATGTTGGACACATTGTTGCGCACCGTCTTCGGTGACAGGAACAGCGCGGAGGCGATCTGGGCGTTCGACCGCCCGGCCGCCACCAGCGACAGGATCTCCCGCTCGCGCGGGGTGAGTTGAGGGAACGCCTCGACGGTCGCCCCCGGGGAGCCGGCGAAGAAGTCGGCCACCCGGCGCGCGACCGCCGGGCCGAAGATCGCCTCGCCCTGCGCCACCGCGGTGATCGCACGCACGATCTCGGCCTGGTTCGCGCCCTTGAGCAGGTAGCCGCGGGCACCGGCACGCATCGCCGCGAACAGCGTGCTGTCCTCTTCGGCCATGGTCAGCACGACCACACCGATGTGCGGGCTGTCCGCGGTCACCCGCCGGGTCGCCTCGATGCCGTCGATACCGGGCATCTGGACGTCCATCACGACGACGTCCGGTTGCAGGTCGGCGGCCCGGTCGACAGCCTCCCGCCGGTACCTGCGGTGCCGACCACGTCGATGCCCGGCACGGATCCGAGCAGGGCGGCCAGTCCGTCGCGGTACACCGGATGGTCGTCGGCCAGCAGCACGCGGATCGGCTCATCGGGCACCGGCGGTCACCTCCTGCAGCGGCAGCCGGGCGGTCACCAGCGTGCCGCCCGATTCGGGGCAGGTCACCGTACACGATCCGCCCAACTCGGCGGCCCGTTCCCGCAACGAGACCATGCCAACGCCCGCGGCGACGTCCGCGGCTATCCCGGTACCGTCGTCGCGTACCCGAACCTCCAGCACGGCGCCGTCGGCGCACAGCGTCACCTCGCACCTGGTCGCCTGAGCGTGCCGTCGAACGTTGTTCAGCGCCTCGGAGACGATCCGGTACGCCGCCACCTCGGCCGCCGCGGGCAGTCCGGACAGGTCACCCCGGCCCGTGACGTGCACCTCGAGTCCGTCGGTGCCGAACCGCTCGGCCTGTCGCTCGACCGCCCGCAGCAGCCCGAGTTCGTCGAGCGCGGGCGGGCGCAGGTCGTGCACCAGCCGGCGGACTTCGGCGAGGATCCCGGCCAGGTCGTCGGCCGCCCGGCCGAGCTGCTCGTCGGCACGGTCCGGTTCGGACCGGGACAGGTTGCGTGCCGCCTCGATCCGCAGCGCGACCGCGCCCAGGCTCGGGCCGAGCCCGTCATGCAGGTCGCGCCGCAGCCGGCGGCGCTCGTCCTCCCGGGCGACCACCAGCTCGGCCCGGATCCGCTGCAGGGACGCGCTCAGCTCGCTGGCGCGCGCGGCCGCGGCGGCCTGCCGGACCAGGTCACCGAGCAGCCGCTGGTCGTCCTCGCCGAGAACCGGCCGGTCCGCGGCGGGGAGCATCAGCCAGCCGACCGGCTCGCCGCGGTACCCGACCGGCAACCAGACCAGCTCGCCGGCGGGCTCGCCGTACTCGACGCCGGCCCGCTCGCCGCCGGGCCGCTCTATCTCGACCCGCACGTACCTCAGCCGGAATGCCTCGGCCACGGTCCGGGCCACGGCCGCGAGTTGCTCGTCGGGATCACTGGCCAGCTCGAGCCTCTCGGCCAGCGTCGCCACCGTCGCGTACGGGTCGTCGCGCGAGCCGCGCAGCAGCCGGCGGGCGGTCCGCCACAGCCAGGTCCGCAGCGGGGCGTAGACGACGGCGACGACGGCGATCGCGACCAGCGCCGAGGCGCGCTGGCCGAGCAGGCTGCCGGCCAGGGTGAACACCAGCACATCCACCCCGACCACCAGCAGCGCCAGCACGCCGTACAGGAACGTTGCCGGAAGCAACCGGTCGATGTCGTACCGCCGTCAGCCGCGCAGGTAGGTGAGCACGGCCTGCACGCGCCGGTCGCCGGACGGGTCGAGCGGCAGCTTGGCGAA
>JBKPSJ010000027.1:0-82253 GCA_046765875.1 Actinomycetota bacterium | reverse complement strand
GGCTGGTCGCGCTGCTGCTGGTCGCGGAGCTGCTCCGCAACACCGGGCGGTTCACGCTCGCCGACGTGCTGTCGTTCCGCCTCAAGCAGCGGCCGGTCCGGATGGCCGCCGCGATCTCGACGCTCGGCGTCTGCTTCTTCTACATGCTCGCCCAGATGGCCGGCGCGGGCGGCCTGGTCGCGCTGCTGCTCGGGGTCAACGGCAAGGCCGGGCAGGGTGTCGTGATCGCGGTCGTCGGTCTGCTGATGATCGTGTACGTGATGGTCGGCGGTATGAAGGGCACCACCTGGGTGCAGATCGTCAAGGCCGTGCTGCTGGTCATCGGCGCCGGCGTGATGACCCTTTGGGTGCTCGGCAAGTACAACGGGAATCTGTCCGACCTGCTCGGTGCGGCGGTGGACAAGAACACCACTGCGGGCGAGAAGATCCTCGCCCCGGGCCTGCAGTACGGCATCAGCGGCACCACGAAGCTCGACTTCATCTCGCTGGCGCTGGCACTGGTGCTCGGCACCGCGGGTCTGCCGCACGTGCTGGCCCGGTTCTACACGGTGCCAACGGCCAAGGAGGCGCGCCGCAGCGTGGTCTGGGCGATCTGGATCATCGGCGTGTTCTACCTGTTCACGCTGGTGCTCGGGTACGGCGCGGCCGCGCTGGTCGGGCCGGACAAGATCAAGGCCGCACCGGGCAAGGTGAACTCGGCGGCACCGCTACTGGCGTACGAACTCGGCGGTGAACTCCTGCTCGGCATCATCTCGGCGATCGCGTTCGCGACGATCCTCGCCGTGGTGGCGGGCCTGACCATCGCCGCCAGTACGTCGTTCGCGCACGACATCTACGGTCAGGTGATCAAGAGGGGCCAGGTCAGCGCCGACGGCGAGGTCCGGGTCGCGCGGATCACCGTGGCGATCGTCGGCGCCGTCGCGATCATCGGCGGCATCTTCGCCAACGGGCAGAACATCGCCTTCCTGGTCGCACTGGCGTTCGCGGTCGCGGCATCGGCGAACCTGCCGACGATCCTCTACTCGCTGTTCTGGAAGCGGTTCAACACCCGCGGCGCGCTGTGGAGCATCTATGGCGGCCTGTCCTCCGCGGTGATCCTGATCGCGTTCTCGCCGGTGGTGTCGGGCAAGGTCGACGCGAAGACCGGTAAGAGCCTGTCGATGATCACCGACACGTCGATCGACTTCCATTGGTTCCCGCTCGACAACCCGGGCATCGTCTCGATCCCGCTGGCGTTCGCGCTCGGCTGGCTCGGCACGGTGACCAGCAAGGAGCCTGTCAACGAGGACAAGTGGGCCGAGATGGAGGTCCGGTCGCTGACCGGCGCCGGCGCGGAGAAGGCGGTCCAGCGCCAGTCCTGAATGTGGATCCGTGGGGTGGGTTCGCGCTCTCGCAGCGCGAACCCACCGTTTTAGGATGGGGCCCGTGACCGACGTGCATCCCGGACCGGACCCGGATCCCGAGACGCTGAAGGTGTTCCGCGCGTTCGTCCGCGACGGCCGGATCACATCCTTCCCGGCGAAGTGGAGCCGCCGCACCATCCTGCTCGAACGCGTCGCGCAACTGTTCGAGCCCGGTGTCCGGTACGACGAGACAGCGGTGAACCGGATCCTGATGGGTGTCTACGACGACCACGTGACGCTGCGCCGGTACCTCGTCGACGCCCAACTCCTCGACCGCGACAGCGGCCAGTACTGGCGCAGCGGCGGCCCGGTCGACCTTTAGCGCGTGTACAGGCCGGACAGCCGCAAAGCGAACGCGATCACGTCGTTCTTGGCGGCCTGACCGGCTGGGACCGGTGCGAACGTAGCGACCTTGTCGGTGCCGATCCGGATCTGGACGGCGTGCGTGCTCGGGTCGTAGAGGCCGTCGTCGCCGAGCGGCACCGGCTCCGCGCCCGGCTTACGTCCGTTGACCTCGAAGACCTGCACCGCGTTGCGGACCGTGGTCGCCGTACTGGAAATCGTCCCGGTCGCGATCGCCCAGCCGCACTCGGTGTCGCCGGACTCGTTGACCCGGTCGCGGCGGATCGTCGGCGGCGCCCCGAGCACCTTCGCCGCGGCCGCGCCCGCACGTTCGCACTCCCGCAGTGTGACCTCCGTCGGCGCGGCCGGCAGCCCTGACGTCTGCTTGGCCATCTCACGAGCGACGGCGAGGTTCTGCGCGAACGAGGCCGGGCCGCTGATCAGGACCAGTCGGCCGGAACCGAGGAACACGACGAACCGGCTCGTCCCGTATCCGCCCTGGCCGACGGCCGCCGCCCGCGAGCGTTCGGACCTTCCCCGCGTGACGTCGTACGTGCGCCGCGCGGTGGCCAGGTCTGCCGGACCGGTCGGCAGCACCGAAGCACCGATCCGCAGCGTGTACGGCTTCCCGCTCACCGGGGTCACGGTGAAGGCGCACGCGTCGTACGTCGGTACGCCGAACAAGGGCGTGACGTCAGACCGCATCGTCAGCCGGCGTGCCTTGAGGATCCGGGTCAGGGCGGCCTGGTCGGCCCGCGAGCACAAGGTGTCGGCGATAGTCACCGCCGGTGTCTCAGTTGGTGTCTCAGTTGGTGCTTCCGAGGATGTGACGGTAGGTGACGGCGACGACGGGGCGGCCGAGGGCGGCCGGGTGGAGACGAGCGGCGGCGAGTTGCCCTGCGGCGGCGGGTCGTTGCTGCAGGCAACCAGCAGCGCGGCGCCGGCCAGCACCACCGCGATCACCCTCACGGTCCCGACGATAGCGGTGGGTCACAAGGTTCAGGCGGGGGCGCGGACGCGGCGTTCGCGGACGGCGTGCTCGTCGGTCCGCGCGTCGCGGTCATGCTGGCATGGCGCCGCGCCGGCTGCGATCGGATTTACAGCGGCAGCAATTCGCTCAGGTCGGTTCGTTCACCACTGGCGCGGATCCGGCCCGCCGCCCGCGCGTCCGCCCAGGTCATCGCGCCGGTCGCGACGTCGATCCAGGCGTCGGCCGGCATCTCGATCACCGCGCCCGGCGTCCCTCTGGTATGCCGCGGGCCGTGGATACATTGGACCGCTCCGTACGGCGGCACCCGCACCTCGACGGCATGACCCGGTGCTCTGGCCACCAACCGGGCAAGGTAATGCTTGGTCAGGAGACGTAGGTCGGCCCGCTCGGCCGTCCCGGACCGGTACCGCTCCAAGGCGGCCGCGACGGACTGGCCTGCGTCACCCACGACGGATACCGTACGTCGGTCCCGCCCGACCCGTTCGCCGGAGGCATCATGACTGCGCCGCCGCCTGCGCAGATGAGTCAGCGCCGGAATGCCGTGCTCGCCATGGTGGCCGGCGTCCTGGCCGGTGCCGTGGTCGTCGCGCTGATCCTGGTGCTCCGCGGCGGCTCCGGCGACAAGCCCGTAGCGGACTCGTCGCCGTCACGGAGCGTGGCACCGGTCGAGACCCGCACGTCGGCCGACCCGGCGGCCGGGCCGCTGGACCCGAGCGCGCTGCAGTTCGAGAAGAAGAAGTTCGGTACGAAGGTCGCCGACATCAGCCTCGAGGTGCCCAAGGGCTGGAAGTACGTCCGCCAGGACCAGTACAACGCCTGGTTCGTGGGGCCCGGCAGCACCTGGCGGCTCCGCGTCGACGCCACCGCGAACTCGCGCACCATCGACGAGATGATGACCGCCCGCGAACGCAGCCTGCGGAAGTCCACCAAGGAACTGAAGGTGCTGCACCGCGACAAGGGCAGCGAACAGGTCGCCTGGAGCCCGGGGACGCTGACGCACCGTACCCTGACGTACACCTACCTGAACGCCGACCGCGGCCACCGGCTGGTGATCAACAGATTCGTCGCGCTCGGTGACGGCGGCCGGACCGCGGTCGAGATCACCACCTCTGGCCGGCCCGAGGACGAGACCGGCCTGGACGCCGTTCTCGCCCAGGCGACCACCACCCTGATCCTGGCCGGCTGAACCGGTTCGGTGGTTGCGGTTACCGTAGGGAGTCACGGCGATTCCGGACGGCGCCGGTCACGAGGAGGGGGTGCGGTGGCTGTCACGACAACGCGCCTGGTCGCCCTCGTGGTCGGGGTGGCGGTCGTCGGTGTCCTGGGCGGCTACGCGGCCGGCCGGCTGACCGAGCCCGGACCGGGTATGAGCACCGGCACGCCGGAGCCGATGGCGGCTGCACCGGTGCCGAGCGCGTCGCCGACCCCGTCGCTGCCGAAGAAGTCGCCGCTGCCGGACGACACCCCCAAGCTCGACCCGGACGAGCTGAGCTTCCGTACCGTCGAGTTCCGCGTGACCAAGCAGCCACACCCGCCGGTCCGGGTGAACGTACAGGTGCCGGCCGATTGGCAGATCAGGCGCAACCCGGACTACACCGACGAGGTCCGGTACGTCGACCCGACCGGGAAGCGCTGGATCCGGATCGAGTCCGGCTTCCTGATCGAGCGGCCGCCGACCGACTCGATGAACATCCTGGTCGCCAACCTCCGCGGCAGCCAGCCGTACGAGAACGATCTGCGCCTGGGTCCGCAGACCAGCGGTCCGCTCACTGGCCGGGACGGGGATTCGCGCAACGTCGCCACGCTCGCGTATACGTACATACCTAACCAGTCGGTCCGGTCGGTGCTCGTGCGCTGGATCGGGTTCGGGGCTCCGGGCAACGTGGCGGTCGAGATGAGCGTCACCGGGCTGCCGCAGGACGACCCGGCCCTGCACAAGGTGCTCGAACGCGCCTCCACGACCGTGCTCCGGCTCGACTGACGAGCCAACCTTTCAGGCTTGCCAGACGTCTTGACATCAGGGGATCAGTGCCGGAGAGGGGTCGGACGTGGGTGGCAGGACGGCGGCACTGGTCGGTGCCGTCGTCGGCGTCGCCGCAGTCGGCGCACTCGGTGGCGGAGGGGCTGGACTGCTGACACAGAAGCAGCCGCTCTCCGCCGGTACGCCCGCTCCGCTGTCCGCGATCCCGCCGCAGGTGATCTCGACCCCGGCGTTGTCGGTCCGCGAGGATCCCGCGTACCCGCCCGCGTTCGAGGAGCCCAGCAAATGGGACTGGGCCGAGGTGCCTGGTACTCCGAACACGCTGAAGGTGCAGATCCCGCTGGACTGGACCGACCACATCCGATTGCCGGGCGAGAACAACGAGGGCCGGTTCCGGCAGGTTCGTGAGTACAACCTGCGGGTGGCGGCCCGGCCCGAGATGACGTCGATAGCTCAGGCCGGCAAGTACCGCGAGGCCCAACTGCGGCGCAACGGCACGCCCGGGCTGGCGAACGTCACCAGCGACAGCGGCAGCGTGAAGTCGCACGTGGACGGCACGACCCGGTGGTACGAGGAACTCGCCTACAGCTACGTCGATGTCACCGACCACTACCGCAAGTGGGTGCGCATCCGATGGGTGGACGGGATGGAACTCGCCGTCACCGGCCGGACCCGCGACGTCGACGCCCTGCGGGTGGTACTGGAGCGGGCGACCGAGACCGCTCATCTGGTGCGGACGGAGTCCGACAAACCCAGCTAGGACGTCTGGCCGGCGTTGTACTGGAACGAGTCGGCCACCTGTGTGACCTGGTCGGCGTCGTCGGCCCGTACCTGGATCCACAGCAGCTTGCCGTCATCCTCGAGGACGACTCGCTCCAGCATGTACGCCGTTCCGGCGCAGCGGCTGAACACCTTGGTCAGCGCCGGCTGCCCGTTGATCCTGGTCGGGTCGGTCCGGCCGGACTGGCCGCACTCGCGATGACCGGGAACGTCGGCAGGCAGCCGGGCGCCGGGCAGCACGCCGACGAACACACCGGGCGCGGCGCTCGTGGTGTTCTTGGCCGCGCGGAGAGCGGGCTGCGCGCCGCCGGACGGCGGCTGCCAGTCCTCGGTGGACACATGCTTGGTCCAGGCCCGCGGAACCTTGATCCCGAGATCATTGCCGCCCACCATGACCATCTCGAGGCCGGCCACATAGCGCTGGCCGTAGTACCCGCCGGCCGCACCGGCCGCCAGTGCCACCACGGCGACGACGATCCACGGCGTACGACGACGGCGCCGGCGGCCCTGGACCGTCGGCCGGTCGACGACGGCGAGCGGTCCGGTGATCTCGTCGGTGCTGGTTCCGATCACCGTCACCATCCGGTCCTGCACGCGCACCCGGGCCTTCTCGACGGTCATGGCAGGCACGGTCTCGAGCGACTTGGTGGTCTCGTTCAGCCCGCCGACCAGTTCCTCGGTGAACGCGGCCACGTCCGGCCAGCGGTTCTCCCGGTCCGGCTCCAGCGCACGCATGATCGCGTCCTCGATCCGGTCCGGTACGCCTGCGCCCAGCTCGCTGGGTCGCGGTGGCGCCTCCACCCGGCCGGCCGCGCCGAGCCCGCTGACCTGGTGCGGCGAACGGGCGGTCAGCGCCGCGAACGCGACGGCGCCCAGCGAGTACTGGTCCGCCCGGGCGTCGAGCCGCTCGCCCAGCGCCTGCTCGGGGGCGACGTACGACGGGGTGCCGCCGGGCAGGGTGATCCTGGACACCTCGTCGAGCGACTTGCCCAGCCCGAGGTCGGACAGCACCGCCCGCTCGCCGTCGTCGGTACTGCGGAACAGCACGTTGGCCGGCTTGACGTCGCGGTGCAGCAGGCCGCGCCGGTGCAGCGCCTGCAGGCCGCGGCCGATCTGGACCACCACGTCCACCGCCTCGGCCAGCGCCAGCGGCTCCGTGCGGATTCGGTCGGCCAGTGTGCCGCGGTCGGCGTATGTGAGCACCAGGAACGGGCGGCCGTCGTCGAGTTCGCCGACATCGTGCACCTGGACCACGTGCTCGGACTCGACCCGGCGCAGGAACCGGCCCTCCTCCAGGAACCGCCGCCGGACGGCCTCGTCGTCGACCCAGTTGTCGGCGAGAACTTTGATGGCAACGTCGGCGTCCAACTGTTCGTCATGCGCTAGCCAGACGGTGGCGAAACCCCCAGAACCCAGCCGTCGGCGCACCACGTAACGCCCGAATCGGCCCGGAACCCCCATGCACGGCATTATGGGCCACTCCGGGGCGCAGGTCAGGTGAATAGCTAACGACGAGGTAACCAATGGGCGATCGAACGGACAACGGTGTCAGCTCTGACGAACTCTCCGTGCTCGCCCAGCGCGCGGCCGACGGCGACTCGGCGGCCATGGACGACCTGCTGCGGACGATCCAGCCGAAGGTGCTGCGGATCTGCAAGAGCGTTCTCCCGTTCAGCGCCGACGCCGAGGACGCCTGCCAGGAGGCGATGATCAACATCGCGACCAAGATCGGCACCTTCTCGGGCCGCAGCACCTTCTCCACCTGGGTGCACACCGTCGCGGCGAACTCCGCGCGGACGACCTACCGCAAGCTCAAGCGACGCGCCGCCGCCGCGCACCACCCCGAGCAGCTCGAACGCCCGGACCCGCGAACGACCTCGGTGATCGCCGGCACCCGGCTGGACCTGCTCGAGGCGCTGGAGACGCTGGAGAAGGACAAGCCGCAGATGGTGACACCGTTGGTCCTGCGCGACGTCTACGGGTTGTCGTACGAGGAGATCGCCGCCGCCGTCGGCGCACCCCTGGGCACGGTCAAGTCCCGCATCCACGACGCCCGTGAGGTGGTCCGCCCCCTTCTCCGCCCCAAGGACTGACCGTGCTTGTCGCCGACCGCGCACGCCCCGCCCCTCCAAGACTGACCGTCGGCGCCCCTTTTCCGTTGCCGATCGTTGGACGCAAATGGTCACGCCCGTACCGCGGGTGACTGCTGGCCGGGTGACCAGGCGTGACCATTTGTGTCCAACGATCGGGTTTGGGTGGGCCGTGTTCGCACTACGGCGAAGGTTGTCACTGACTGCTATTGACCGCGGCACCGGTGTCGTAAGGGAATGTGCTTATGAAGAAGCTCATCAACGACCCTGCTGATGTTGTGAGTGAAGCGCTTCGCGGTTTCGAGGCTGCGCACGGGGACCGGGTTCGGGTGGATCACGAACTCAAGGTCGTCTATCGCAAGGACACCCCCCGACAGGGCAAGGTAGGGCTGATCTCCGGCGGCGGTTCGGGGCATGAGCCGATGCACGGCGGATTCGTCGGCGTCGGCATGCTCGACGCGGCCTGCGCGGGCGAGGTCTTCACCTCCCCGGTGCCGGATCAGATGATGGCCGCGACCAAGGAGGTTGACGGCGGCGCCGGCGTGCTGCACATCGTGAAGAACTACACCGGCGACGTGATGAACTTCGACATGGCCGCCGAGATGGCCGCCGCCGACGCCGGTACCGAGGTCAAGTCGGTGGTCACCAACGACGACGTGGCCGTCCAGGACTCGCTGTACACCGCCGGCCGTCGTGGCGTCGGCGTGACCGTACTACTGGAGAAGATTGCCGGCGCGGCCGCGGAACAGGGTCGGTCACTGGCCGAGGTCGCCGATGTCGCGACCAAGGTGAACGACAACGGCCGGAGCATGGGTATGGCGCTCACCTCCTGCACCGTCCCGGCGGCGGGCAAGCCGACCTTCGAGCTGGCCGAGAACGAGATGGAGGTCGGCATCGGCATCCACGGCGAGCCCGGCCGGGAGCGCAGGCCGCTGGCACCGGCCAAGGAGATCGCCCAGATGCTGGTCGACCCGGTGCTGTCGGACCTGCCGTACGGCAGTGGCGACACGGTGGTCGCCTTCGTCAACGGCATGGGCGGTACGCCGCTGATAGAGCTCTACCTGATGTACAACGAGGTCAAGCAGCTGCTCGACGCGGCCGGCGTCTCGATCGCCCGGTCGCTGGTCGGCAACTACATCACCTCGCTGGAGATGGCCGGCTGCTCGGTGACGTTGCTCAAGGTCGACGACGACCTGCTCGGGTTGTGGGACGCGCCCGTCAACACACCCGGTCTACGGTGGGGAGCATGATCGACGTCCAAAGCCTGTCGGACTGGCTACGGGACTTCGCCGGCTCCATCCACGAGAACGCCGCGATGCTCACCGAGCTGGACTCGGCGATCGGTGACGCCGACCACGGCGCGAACATGGACCGCGGGATGAAGGCGGTCGTGGCCGCACTGGACGGCGGCTTCGAGAGCCCTGACGCGCTGCTCAAGAAGGCCGGGATGACGTTGGTCAGCACGGTCGGCGGCGCCAGCGGCCCGCTGTACGGGACGTTCTTCCTGCGGTTCGGCACCGCACTCGCGGGCGCCGCCGAGATCGGCCCGGCCGAGCTCGGTGGCGCGCTGCGGGCGGGCGTCGAGGGAATCGTTGCCCGCGGCAAGGCCGAGGCCGGCGACAAGACCATGTACGACGCCTGGGCACCCGCGCTGGAGGCGTACGACGCGGCGCAGGGCGAGGGCATCGGACCGGCCCTGGCCGCGGCGGCGGAGGCGGCCGCGAAGGGCCGGGACGCGACCATCCCGCTGGTGGCCCGCAAGGGCCGGGCGTCGTACCTTGGCGAGCGCAGCGCCGGCCACCAGGATCCCGGTGCGACCAGCACCACGCTGCTCGTGGAGTCCGCAGCCCGCACACTGTCGTGACCCGTTGCGTCCGAAGATCTGGCGCGTTCCGCACCACATCTTCGGACGCAACGGATGGGTACGGGATGGTGAGCGCATGATCGGGATCGTGGTGGTGTCGCACAGCCGAGCCCTGGCGGACGCCGCCGTCGGGCTGGCGCGGGAGATGGTGACCGGCGACAGCCCGGCGATCGCGGTCGCCGCGGGCCTGGACGAGACGACGTTCGGCACCGACGCGACCGCGGTCAGCGGCGCGATCGAGCAGGTCGACGGCCCGGACGGCGTGCTGGTCCTGCTCGACCTCGGCAGCGCCGTGCTCAGCGCCGAGATGGCCCTGGAGTTCCTCGACCCGGACGTACAGGCCCGAGTGAAGCTGACCAGCGCGCCGATGGTCGAGGGCCTGGTCGCGGCCTACGTCCTGGCCGCCACCGGAGCGCCGCTCGACGCGGTGGCCGCCGAGGCGCGCAACGGCCTGGTCGCCAAGCAGGAGCACATCGGCGATGTCGCCCCGGCAGCGTCGGCAGCATCGGTAATGGTCGAGGAGGGTGCCGAGCGGGTCGAGATCCCGGTGCCGAACCCGCACGGCCTGCATGCCCGGCCGGCGGCGAAACTCGTCGCGCTGGTCCGCTCGTTCGACTCGCGGGTCACGCTGACCAACCTGACCACCGGCCGCGGTCCGGTCGACGCCGCCAGCCTGAGCCTGGTCGCCACCCTCGACGCCCGCCAGGGTCACCAGCTCCGCGCCACCGCCGAGGGGCCGGACGCCGCGGCCGCGCTCGCCGCGATCACGGACTTCGCCGCCACCGGCTTCGGCGATCTCGAGCCGGCACCGGCGGCGCCCGCCCGGGTCTCGACCGGGCAGGGCTCGGGTGTCGACGTTGCGATAGGGCCCGCCATCGTGCCCGCGACCGATGTCGATCTGTCCGGGTATGTCACCGGCGATGCCGACACCGAGCGAACCCGGTCGGCCGACGCGGTGAAGGCCGTCGCCACCCGGCTGAGCGAGATCCGCGACACCTCCGACGAGGGTGCGATCTTCGACGCGCACCTGGCGCTGCTCGATGATCCCGATGTGAATGACCAGGTCAGCAAGGCCCTAGAAACCGGTACGCCCGCCCCGCAGGCCTGGTCGGACACGCTCGACGGGATCGCTGCCCGGTTCGAGGGCCTGGAGGATCCGTACCAGCGAGCCCGGGCCCAGGACATCCGTGCCGTACGCCGCCGGATCCTTGCCGCGCTGGCGGGTACACCAACCGAGGACGACCAGGCCGGCGGCATCCTCGTCGTACCGGAGATCGATCCGGCGACGGCCGCCACCGTGGACCCGGCGGTGGTGCTCGGCATAGCGACCAGAGCGGGTGGCGCCACCGGGCACGGCGTGATCGTCGCCAAGTCTCGCGGCATCCCGATCATCACCGACGTGGGCAAGGTCGTGGTCATGCCTGGCCAACTGGTGGGGTTCGACGCGAGGTCCCGTCGGTTCGTCGTCGGGCCGGACGCGGAGACCGAGCGCGGGTTCCGGGATCTGCTGGACCGACGGGTCGGCGAGCGGCGTACCGCGATCGAGCACGCGGCCGCACCGGCCGAGACGACCGACGGGCACCGGATCGCCGTTCACGCCAACGTCGGATCGGTCGCCGACGCGACGGCCGCGGCGAAGCTCGGCGCCGAAGGGTCGGGTCTGGTCCGTACCGAGGTGTTGTTCGGCGACCGTGCGACCGCGCCGTCGGTCGAGGAGCAGACCGAAGCGTTCGTGGCGATCGGCCAGGCAGTCGGTGGGCCGATCACGATCCGGACCTGGGACGCCGGCGGCGACAAACCGCTGCCGTTCTTCCCGCAGCCGGCCGAGCCGAACCCGTTCCTGGGCGTACGCGGGCTGCGGGTGTTCCGGGACCGGCCCGGCCTGCTGCGCGACCAACTGGCCGCCGTCTGCAGGGCCGCGGCTCAGACCGAGGTACGGGTGATGTTCCCGATGGTCGCCACGGCCGAGGAGCTGACCTGGGCACGTGGGCTGGTCGGCTGCGACATCCCGGTCGGGATCATGGTCGAGGTACCGGCGGCCGCGCTGCGGATCGACCACCTGGCGGCCGGGCTGGACTTCGTCAGCATCGGCACGAACGACCTGACCCAGTACACCCTGGCCGCAGACCGCGGGAACGCTGCCGTCGCCGGACTGGCCGACGCCCTCGACCCGGCCGTGCTGACGCTGATCCGCCGGGTCACCGATGTGGTCGACGATGTCGCGGTCTGCGGCGACCTGGCCGGTGATCCGGACGCGGCGGTGCTGCTGGCGGGTCTCGGTGTCAGCGAGCTCAGCGCCGTCGGTCCTCAGGTTCCGCTGGTCAAGGCCCGCCTGCGCGGTGTCAGTCTCGCAGACGCCCGGGCCTTGGCCGCCCGTGCCCTCACCATGGCGTCCGCCGCCGACGTCCGCCGCATCCTGGCCACACTCTGATCGGGCTTCGCACCCTCCATCGGGGTTCGCCCCCCAGCAGAAGGGGGTGCGAACCCCTGCCCACGGCGCGAACCCCTGCCCACGGTGCGATGTCGCCGGAGACGCGCCGTTGTCCGATTGGCGCCGTCGGGGTTCGCGCCCTCCAGTCGGGGTTCGCGCCCCACATCAGGGTTCGCGCCTCTACAGGACAGGGTGCGAACCCCTGCCCGCGGTGCGAGGTCCCCGGATCGGTAGCGCCGTCAGGACTTGAAGGCGCGTGCGGGATGTCCAGATCGATGCCCCCCGCTCCGAGGTAGCAGCACAAACACACCCCGAGAACGAAGGGAACACCGTGATGATCACCACCGACGAACTGCAGGAGCTGGGCCGGCTGGTCGGAACGTGGAGCGTGTCCGGCGAGGCCAGCGGCACTGTCACGTTCGAATGGCTGGACGGCGGGTACTTCCTGGTCCAGCGCGGCACGCTTACCCAGGCCGGTCACGAGAACCGCTTCACCGAGATGATCGGCCGCGAGAAAAGGTTCGGGGAGCAGCCGGGTACCGAGATCAAGTCCCGCGTGTACGACGCGGAGGGCAACACGCTCGACTACGTGTACGGGCTCGACGGCGACACGCTGACCATCTGGGGTGGTCAGAAGGGTTCACCGGCGTTCTTCCGCGGCACGTTCGATGCCGACGGCAAGCAGCTGGCCGGCGACTGGGTCTGGCCGGGCGGCGGCTACCACGCCGAGATGACCCGGATCAGGCCATAGCCGCCGGGAGGGTCGCGGTCCAGGCCTCGCGGAGCTCGGACAGCGGGACAGAGAACAGGTCTCGCACGTCCAGATCCTGGCCGGCGATCACGCCCAGCTTGGTGTACGGGAACTGTCGTGACCCGCACAGCTCGGTGAAGCGTTCCTCCTCCGACTCCGGTACGGCGACCACGGCCCGCCCGGACGACTCCGAGTACAGGAACACGAACGGGGACAGGTGCTCGGGCACCGATACCTGCGCACCCGATCCGCCGCGCAAGCACGACTCGACCAGCGTCTGGGCCACACCGCCGTCACTCACGTCGTGCGCGGCGGCGATCCGCCCATCGCGGGAGGCGGTGATCAGGATGTCGGCGAGCGCCTTCTCGGCGTCGAAGTCGACCCGCGGCGGGCGGCCGCCGGTGTGGTCGTGCACCACGTACGCCCACTCCGAGCCGGACAACTCGTCGTACGTCTCACCGAGCAGGTAGATCTGGTGCCCGTCCATCGCCTCGGTGAAGCCCATCGGCGTACGGCGGTTCACGTCCTCGATGACGCCGAGCATGCCGACCACCGGGGTCGGCAGGATCGGCACGTCGCCGGTCTGGTTGTAGAACGACACGTTCCCGCCGGTCACCGGGATGCCCAGCGCCGTGCAGCCGTCGACCAGTCCGCGTACCGCCTCGGCGAACTGCCACATCACGCCCGGGTCCTCCGGTGAGCCGAAGTTCAGGCAGTCGGTGACCGCCAGCGGCCGGGCGCCGGTCACGGCGACGTTGCGGTACGACTCGGCCAGCGCGAGCTGAGCCCCCGCGTAGGGGTCCAGCCGGGCGAACCGGCCGTTGCAGTCGGTCGACACCGCGACGCCGAGCCCGCTGGTGTCGTCGACCCGGATCATCCCGCTGTTCTCCGGCTGGCTCAGCACCGAGTTGCCCAGCACGTACCTGTCGTACTGGTCGGTGACCCAGGACTTGTCGCACAGGTTCGGCGAGGCGACCAGCCGCAGCAGGGTCGCTCGCAGGTCCTCACCGCTGACCGGTCGCAGCAGGTTGTCGGCCGGGTTGTTCAGCGACGCCGCCTGCCAGGCAGGGCGGGCGTACTGGCGGTGGTAGACCGGGCCCTCATGTGCGACGGTACGCGGCTCGACGTCGACCACTCGCTCGCCGTGCCAGTCGATCTGCAGCCGGCCGGTGTCGGTGACCTCGCCGATCACGTCGGCCTGGACGTCCCACTTGGCGCAGATCTTGAGGAACCGCTCGACGTCGCCGGGCTCGACGACGGCCATCATCCGCTCCTGCGACTCGCTCATCAGGATCTCCTCCGGCGCGAGCGAGGCGTCCCGGAGCGGCACCTTGTCCAGCTCGACGTGCATGCCGCCCTCGCCGGCGCTGGCCAGCTCCGAGGTCGCGCAGGACAGCCCGGCACCGCCCAGGTCCTGGATGCCGGTGACGATGCCGGCCGCGAACAGCTCGAGCGTGCACTCGATCAGCAGCTTCTCCATGAACGGGTCGCCGACCTGGACGCTTGGCCGCTTCGCCGGGCCGTCGGAGCTGAACGTCTCGCTGGCCAGCACCGACACACCGCCGATGCCGTCGCCGCCGGTCTTCGCGCCGTACAGGATCACCTGGTTGCCGACGCCGGACGCCTTGGCCAGGTGCAGGTCCTCGTGCCGCATCACGCCGACGCAGAGCGCGTTGACCAGCGGATTGCCGAGGTAGGTCTCGTCGAACACCACCTCGCCACCGATGTTCGGCAGGCCGAGACAGTTGCCGTAGCCACCGATCCCGGCGACCACGCCGGGCAGCACCCGCCTGGTGTCCTCGGCGTGCAGCGGCCCGAATCGCAGCGGGTCCATCACCGCGACCGGCCGGGCGCCCATCGCGAGGATGTCGCGGACGATGCCGCCGACGCCGGTGGCCGCGCCCTGGTACGGCTCGACGTACGACGGGTGGTTGTGCGACTCGACCTTGAAGGTGACCGCGTAGCCCTCGCCGATGTCGATCACACCGGCGTTCTCGCCGATGCCGGCCAGCATCTTGCCGGCCGGCGTCTCCTGCGGGATCTCGGCGAACCTGCGCAGGTGCACCTTGGACGACTTGTACGAGCAGTGCTCGCTCCACATCACCGAGTACATCGCCAGCTCGCACGAGGTCGGCCGGCGGCCCAGCAACTCGCGGATCCGGTGGTACTCGTCCATCTTCAGCCCCAGTTCACCCCAGGGCTGTTCGACATCTGGGGTCGACTCGGCGATGCCGACGGAGTCGATGCTCATCTCCCGGGGCGCTCCTGTATCCGTTCCTCGCGGTGATCCCTGCAGCGGACATCCTCTCAGCAACGCCCGAACATATCCGCACGCGCCACCGTCCAACGAGCAGAGGTCCCGTGGGAACGGAGAACGATGAAGCTGAACGCCAAGGCGCTGGGCCTGGTCGCCGGCGTGGCCGCGTCCGCGGTGGTCGTCACGACCGCTCTGGTGGCGCGCCAGGTGCCGAAGCTCAACGCGACCGACGAGCCGGCCGCGCCGATCCAGAACAGCTCGCCGTCGGCGACCCCTTCGGTCCCGGCCTCGCCCACGCCGCCGACCTCGGCGCCATCGACGACGCCGTCGGCCGGCAAGACTCCGACGACCAAGCCGACGCCACCGCGACGGCCGGTCACCCAGACCCTCGACCCAGGCTCGCTCGGTCGCGGCACCGCCCCGCAGATCCCGTACGTCGACGAGCACACCCTGATCGGCGGCGGCCGCAAGGCCTCGTCGAAGAGCCCGATCGTGGCCGGCGCGCGGGCCGGTGACGGCCTGATGGCGGTGGTGGCCATTACCGACGCGCGGACCGAACTGCAGATCTTCGACCGCGCGGGCCGGGTGACGGAGCGGGTGCCGGACGTCAGCCGAGTCCGGTCGTCGGCCGGCGGCAGCTACAGCGCCTACTCCACCGAGAACTTCGACCTCAACAGCGGCGGCGTGCTCAAGGGCTCGACCGTGAGCTGGCGGGACAACAGGTCCGGCGAGACCGTCGGGCTGTCCCGGCCGGACGACTACGGCATCCGGATCCTCGGGGTGGACTCCGAACGGGTGTACTTCTCCAGTCGGGCATCGGCGACCACTTCGACGTCCAGTCTGTACGAATGGTGGATCGGCAACGGCAAGGTCAGCCGGCTGTCGCACGTGCGCAACCCGACCGCGTTGTCGGCCAACGGCTCCCAGGTCGCTTCGCTGGTGTCCCTCACCGACACCGGTTCGTGCACGTCCGTGCTGGCCAGCTTCGACGGCAGCCGGTACTGGAAGACCTGCGACTACCAGGTCGACGCGTTCGCGCCGGCCGGACGTACCGTGCTCGCGGGCCCGGCGTACCGGGACGGGTACGCCGACGGCTATGTCGCGGTACTCGACAACTCCAACGGCGAGCTGCTGCGGAAATGGCAGGGCGTATCGGTCATGAATGCCGCGTACGAGGACGACGACCACATTCTTCTGGTCGCCGAGAAGGGCAGCCGTGGCGCGATCGTCCGCTGCTCGATCAGCACCGGCGGCTGCGAGCTGGCGACGGCGTACGTCGAAGGCGCCGGCGACCAGGCAGTCGGCAACCCCTACAAACTCGGCTGACGTCCCAGCACCTTCAGGCCGGCGTGAACCGTTTGGCCGGATTGCGCGTATGCGCGTGGAGGAGGCATGCCGTAGCCTCGGTCTGCGGTTTGGGGGAACCGAAATGAGCATCGGACCGCTGCTGGACGTCCACGGAATCCGGAAACACTTCGCATTTCCGGCGGCGGGGCGGATCGTCACGAACAACGCGGCGAGCACGCAGCCGCCACGCGAGCTGATCGAACTGTACCGGTCGCTCATGCCTTGGTACGAGAACGTCCACCGCGGGCAGTCGACCGCGTTGCAGCGGATGACGGCGATGTTCGAGCGGGTCAGCGTGGGTGATAGGTGACGGAGTCGAGCACCTTGTAGACCTGCTTCTCGTCGTCGGGTGACCGGCGTACCTGGATCCGGATCGCGCGCCCGGCCTGGAGCACCACCCGCTCGTAGGTCGTCGTGCCGTTCGGGCAGCCCGGGAACACAGCGGTGACTGACATGTCTTCGCGCTCGACCGCGCCGGGGCCGCAGTCCTGCGGCGGGTCGATCGTCGTTGGCAGGCCGCGTGTCTCGAGCAGCCCGGCGAACACTCCCGGTACGCCGGACCCGGGCTCGGCCCATCGGTCGTTGTCCGCGCTGACCAGGAGGCCGGGCTGGTTAGCGCTCGAGCCCGGCGGGATCCAGCCGGAGCCGGCCAGCTCGCCGGCCCACGACCGCGGCACCCGTACCGACACGGTGTCGGTGGTGTCGCTCGCTTCGAGCCATTGCCTGTTGGTGCCGAGCCGCACGCCGGCGTACGCGCCGCCGGCCCCGAGGACGGCGGCCGCGAGCCCGGCGACCACCCAGGTCCGCGTTCCGGTTCGTGGTGGCGGCGGCGTGGGCTCGCGCTCGATACGGCTGGCGGAGGCCGGGATCGCTGCCGGCTCGGCGGCGGTCAGCGCGTCGGCGAACGCGGTGACGTCCGGCCAGCGCTCGTCACGGTCCAGCGCGAGCGCCTTCTGGACCGCCGCCTCGATCACCTCCGGCACCTCGGGCCGCAACGTCCGCAGCGGCACCGGTGGTTCCTCGATGGCGAGCACCGCGCCGAGCGTCTTGGCCTCGTACGGCGACCGGCCGGACAGCATCGAGTACGCCACCGCCGCCAGCGCGTACTGGTCCGCCCGGGTATCGAGCTGGTCGCCGCGCACCTGCTCGGGAGCCACGTACGCCGGTGTGCCGCCGGGCAGCGTCAGCCGTGACACCGCGTCCAGCGACTTGCCCAGCCCGAGGTCGCCGAGCATCGCCCGGTCACCGTCCGGCATACCGCGGAACAGCACGTTGGCGGGCTTCACATCACGGTGCAGCAGGTCGCGATTGTGCAGGGCACGCAGCCCCGCCGCGACCTGCTTGATGACGGTGACCGCCTCGTCGATGTCCATCGGCCCGTCCGCGAGCCGCTGCTCGAGCGTGCCGCGGTCGGCGTAGGTGAGCACCAGGAACGGCCGGCCCTCGTCGGTCTCACCGATGTCGTGGACACCGACGACGTGCGGCGAGTCCACCCGGCGCAGGAACCGGCCCTCGGCCAGGAACCTGTCGCGCACGTCCTGGTCGTCGACCCAGTGCTCGTTGAGCACCTTGATCGCCACTTCGGCGTCCAGCGTCTCGTCATGCGCCAGCCAGACCGTGGCGAATCCACCACTGCCCAGCTTGCGCAGTACGGCGTACCGGCCGATCTTGTCCGGCCTGTTCATCGCACACCTGATTCGGCGACGTGTGACCCGGAGCCGGCCGGCGGGTTCGGCGAGCGGTCGGGCGTAGGAGAATCGCTCAGCAGGTGGCAGACCAGCATCGGCAGGACGAAGCCGGTCATGATCGCCGGTAGCAGTACACCGACGTCGTTCACGACCATGGCGATCGCGCCGCACAATGCGAGCGCGTACAACCAGGGCCGTGTCATCGGGGCCGAGTCGACGAACCTCCGGTACGCCGCGGACGGCACCCAGTGCGGCCTCAGCACCGCGACGAAAGCGGCGAGAACGGCGACCAGCAAGGCCCAGCCGCCCGGGTTGTTCAGGTACCGCAGCGACAGTTCGAGTTTGCGTACCAAGACGTTGCCGACGTCGCCGTTCAGCAGCCGGGCGAAGAACGTTCCGAAGTGGGTCCGGTCCTGCGGCGGCCGCTGGTAGTCCAGGACAGCCAGCACCGAAACGGCCGCGACGCCGGTCAGCCCCAACCCCAGCACCGCACGCAGGGTGATCCGGCCGCGCCACGCGACCCAGGCCAGCAGCAGTACAGCGGGCGTCAGCGAGATCACGCCGCCGAAGTCGGTTCCCCAGCCGGGCGTGCCGTCCGCGATGAGCCCGCCGGCACCGATGACGAGTGCCGCCAGCGCGGCGTACGGCCGTGATCGGCACTGCAGCCGGTTGGCCGCCACGGCAGCCAGGGTGAGGGTGGCGACCGCGATGACGGGGAAGGTCGAGTTCCCGAACCCGTAGAACCGCCCGCCGGTCACCGGCCCCTGGGCGAACATGCTGCCCACCTGCAGCGGTGTGCCCGCTACGGCGTCGACCACCAGCACGACGTACGCCACGACGAACGGCCCGAGCGCCGCCCGCCGCCGCAACAGCGCGTACGACCCGGCCGCGACGGCGACACTGATCGCCAGCGTCACGAGGTACAGCGCCAGACCGGGCCGCGGCCAGCGCCACCAGTTCGTCACCGAACTGAGGAAGACCGCCGAGAAGAAGCCGCCCTGCGTGAGCAGGGTCGCGACGGCGGTCTGTCGCGAAGCGCGCGACGGGCGCAGTCTGTGCCAGGCCACGGCCAGCACCTGGGCGGCCACCAGCGTCAGCGCGACGGGGGTCAGGATCCGCAGCGGCTGCTCGTACCGCTCGTTGGTGTCCAGGCGATCCTCGATCACGGCGGCGGCACCGCCGTGCGGATCACCGGTGGCATAGATCTCGGCACCGTCCAGAGGTGCGTCCGGCGCGCTGTCAGACAGCAGCGTCGCGGTCAGATCGGTGATCTGGACCAGGCCCTGCCGCCGGGTCGAGTTGCTGGTCAGCCAGCGCGGCTCGCCATCCGGCGGAAGCTGCATCGCCACCAGGGTCTCGGCATGCGCGGGGTTCGGCTCGTCGGCGATACCGGCCAGCAGGACCCACTTGTCCTGATCACGGGCCTGCGTCACCATCGCGGCTACTCGGCCGAGCGCCGCCGCGCGACCCTCGCCTGGTGGCAGCGGGCCGGCGTCGACGACGGCATCGTTGCATCGGGCAAGCAACGCGGGGTCGAAGTCCGGCTGCCACCGTCCGACCGTGCCGTCCTTGCGAGCGGTCGCGACCGCGCCGCCGGGCCCGAAGCCGCACGGGTCATTGCCCGAGACACCTAACAGGCCGATGTCCGCGTCGGTGCGGTACTTGTGCTGCAGGTCGATGTACGACTGCCATCCCGTGACGACGGCACCGTCGACCGCGGGCATCGCGGGACACGGCCCGCTCCCCTCGCTGGCCCGCGCCCTGGTGCCGGCGCTGATCGTCAGCCAGCCGTCGATCGGGCACGTGCGCGGCCCTGCCGTCCGGACCGAGATCGACCCGACGTTCGCCTGGTCGATCAGCGCCGTCAGCTCCGGCGAGGCCTGCACGTCGGACCACCGCAGCCCAGGTACGCCGATGACCACGACGTCGGCCTGCATGCTCGCCCGTGCCGGTATCGCGGTCGCGACGGCGGCGAAGCAGACCGCGAGCGCGCCGAGCAGCCAGCGACGCACGAGAGTCACACAGTGGCCTTCAGCACCGACGTGAAGAAGGCGAGTCCGTCGGTGGACGGCCCGGTCAGGGCCTCGACACAGTGCTCCGGGTGCGGCATCAGGCCGACGACGTTGCCGGCCTCGTTGGCGATGCCGGCGATGTCGCGGTACGAGCCGTTCGGGTTGCCGTCGAGGTAGCGCGCCACCACCCGGCCCCCATCCTCGAGCCGGTCCAGCGTCTCGGCGTCGGCTACGTACCCGCCGTCCTGGTTCTTGAGCACGATGGTGACCTCCTGGCCGTCGTCGTACTCGCTGGTCCAGGCGGTCTTGTTGCTCTCGATCCGGAGCCGCTGGTCCTTGCAGATGAACTTGCGGTGGTCGTTCTTGATCAGCGCACCGGGGAGCAGGTGCGACTCGCACAGGACCTGGAAGCCGTTGCAGATTCCGAGCACCGGCATCCCCTTGTTCGCCGCCTTGATCACCTTGTCCATCACTGGTGCGAAGCGGGCGATCGCGCCGGCGCGCAGGTAATCGCCGTACGAGAAACCACCGGGCAACACCACCGCGTCGACACGGTGCAGGTTGGCGTCGCCGTGCCACAGCGTCACCGCCTCGGCACCGGCGATTCCCGCGGCCCGCCGGGCGTCGGCGTCGTCCAGCGAGCCCGGGAAGGTGACCACCCCGATCTTCACGACTCCCCGCCCTCGCCCTCGGCCGCCTCGTCTGCGTCCATCTCGGCGGCGGAGTCCGTGGCTTCCGGTGCCGGGTCGGCGTCGACGCGGACGGCGAAATCCTCGATCACCGGGTTGGCCAGCAGGGTTTCGGCGGCCTTGCGGATCTCGGCCACCCGTTCCTCGGTCGCCTCGCCGTCCAGGGTGATCTCGAACCGCTTGCCCTGCCGGACGTCGGCCACACCGTCGAAACCGAGCCGTCCGAACGCTCCGTGGACGGCCTTGCCCTGCGGGTCGAGGATCTCGGGCTTGAGCATCACGTCGACGACAACGCGGGCCACTGACCACTCCTCATGCTCGACCGGTGTCCCGGCTCGGTAGACGAAAGACGACGCAATCCTATCCTTCGCCTCCGCACCGGGTGTGCCCTGTACCTTCGGAATCAATGAGCGTGATCGACTGGGTGTGGCAGTCGGTGCTGGCGGTTGCCTTCGGCATCGGCTCGGCGATCGTGCCCTTCATGGACGCCGAGACCTACCTGGTCACCGTCGGCGTCTCGCACCTGCTCAACCCGATCCTCGCCGCGATCGGCGTCGCCATCGGCCAGACCATCGGCAAGGTCGCGATGTTCATGGCTGTCCGGTATCGCCAGGAGTACCACGAACGGCACAGCAAGAAGGAACCCAAGGCCCTCGACCTGGACACGAGGTGGGGGCGCTTCCGGCAGCGCTACCGCGATGTCAGCAAGCGATTACTGGACCTGCTGAGCCACGAGCGATTCAGCGTGCCCGTGGTGTTGCTCAGCGCGACGCTCAGCATGCCGCCGCTGTACGCCGTCGCACTGATCGCGGGCGCCAGCCGGATGAGGCTGGTCACGTTCGCGGCGTCCGTGCTGGCCGGTCGCTTGACCCGGTTCATCCTGCTCAGCCTGGGTGTGTCGTTGCTCTGACCTGCGGCGCGGATACGCCGCGGCGCCCACGCTCGCCCGCGCACCGGCGGATATCACGGTGAGCATGCCGAGGCGGCTCAGGCTGCTTTGGTGCCGGACTTGCGGAGCTTGGTGAGCTTGGCGATTCCGCCGAACGCCCGCAGGCCGGTGTCGCGCAGGCCCACGGCGAACCTGTTGTCGAGTTGGCCGAGGTTGCCGATCTGCCGGGACCGGCGGATCAGCTTCGCGGTCGGGCCGCGCCGTTCGGCGTCATAGGCCTGGAGTGCATTCGCGACATCGGCCTCGGCCTCCAGCGCACGGACCAGTGCGGCGGCGTCCTCGATCGCCGCGCAGGCGCCCTGCCCGAGGTTGGGCGTCATCGCGTGCGCCGCGTCGCCGAGCAGCGCTACCCGGCCCTGTGCGAACGAGGCCAGCGGTAGCTCGAGGTCGTACAGGTCGTTGACCAGCACCGCCTCGGCCGGTGTCTTGGCCAGCAGACTCGGGATCGGGTCGTGCCAGTCGCCGAACAGCCGCAGCACGTCCGCGTGTGCGGTCGCCGCCGCACTGCTTCCCTCGGCAACGTTGACCGTCGCGTACCAGTAGGCGCGCCCGTCGACCATGCGTACGTACCCGAAACGCTGCGACCGGCCCCAGGTCTCACCGCCGGTATCGACGACGCCGGCCGGGGCGATCCCGCGGTACGCCGTATAACCCGCGTAGCGCGGCGGTGGGCCGTCCGGCACGAGGGCCTGGCGTACCACGCTCTTGATCCCGTCCGCCGCCACGACCAGATCCGCGCAGATCGGCCCGGCCGCCTCGGTCGTGAGCGTGCCGTCGGCGGTCGCGCCGACGACGATGACGCCCGTACGAACGTCCACGGTGTCCGGCAGGCTGCTCCGGATCGCCTCGTGCAGCCAGGCCCGGTGCACCAGCGAGGGCAGCTCGAACCCGGACGGGTCGACCGCCGCGAGCCACTTGCCGTCCGGGCGCCGGACGCCGGCCGAACCGGACAGCGAGGCTTCGCCGCGCAGCTTGTCGCCGATCCCCAGGTCGTCGAGCACCGCGAGCGCGGGCGGCCAGATCGAGATGCCGGCGCCGACCTCGCCCAGTTCGGGCGCCCGTTCGAGCACGGTCACCTGCCAGCCCGCGTGCGCCAGCGCGCTCGCAGCCGTCATCCCGCCGATCCCTGCTCCAACCACCACAGCTCGTCGCATGTCTGCAGACTCTACACCTGTAGAGGATGTTGGCGCTACTGTTCTCCCGTGCCGACTCCTCCGCTAGGTGACGAGCGACGCGCGGCGATCGCGGACGCGGCCATTCACCTGGTGGCGACCAAGGGGCTGCGCGGGCTCACACACCGGGCCGTGGATGCCGAAGCCGGCTTGCCGCCGGGCTCGACGTCGTACTACCTGCGCACCCGCGACGCGCTGCTGACCGCCTGCGTCGAGCGGATGGTCCAGCGCGACCTGGCGGGCGGGCCGTTGCCGGCGGCGGACGATTTGCCGGATCTGCTGATCAGGCTCGTCATCGGCACCTCGACAAGCCGGCCCGACGACCTGCTGGCCCGCTACGAGCTCTCGCTGGAGGCGGTGCGCCGACCCGGCCTGCGGGCGGCCCTGGTCGAGTCCGGCACCCGGCTCCGGGAGATGCTCGCGGGCGCGCTGGCCGAGTACGGCGTACCGGATCCCGCGACGGCGGCCTGGCCGGTGGCGGCGATGCTCGACGGGCTCATGTACGACCGAGTCGCCGGGGCCGGGTCCAGCCTCGGCGACGATCAGTTCGCCATCGCGGTACGGCGTACCGTCGACGGGTTGCTCGCCGGGCTCAGGGCCTCCGCGCCTCGATGAGGAACCGCTTGCTATAGGCAACGAATGCGCCGTCGCGCTGGATCTGCTCATTTACGACTCGCAACCGGTTGCGATACTTGTCGACGCTGAAGCCAGGAACGATCCAGATCACCTTGCGCAGGTAGTACACGACCGCGGCGATGTCGAAGAACTCGGTCCGCAACGACTCGTGCCGCAGATCGGTGACGACAAGCCCGGCTGCCTCGGCACCGCCCGACACCACCTCGGTGCTGCGGTCGGCGCCGATCGGCATCGGGCCCATCATCGCTTCGGTCACCGCGTGCATGCTGCCGGCGCCGACCTGCTGGGACAGATAGCTGCCGCCGGGCTTCAGCACCCGGGCGATCTCGGGCCAGATCGTCACGGTCGGGTGCCGCGACACCACCAGGTCGAATGTCTCGTCGCCGTACGGCAGCGGACCGTTGTCGGGCGCCTCGGCCACCTCGGCGCCGAGCGGTGCGAGGTTCCGCCGGGCGACCTCCAGGTTCGGCGGCCAGGACTCGGTTGCCCGCAGCAACGGTGGCGGCTCGGGGATGCTCGCGAGCACCTCACCGCCGCCGGTCTGCACGTCGAGCGCGGCACCGACGCCGCGCATCCGCTCACCGATCAGCCGGGCATACCCCCACGACGGCCGCTCCTCCGTGGCCCGGCCCTCGAACCAGGAGAAGTCCCAGCCCTCGGTCGGTACGGCCTCGCCCTCTGCGACCAGCTCCTCGAACGTGCGCTGCTCCGGCATGCGCGCCAGTTTTCGCGGTATGTCGTACCGGCTGCAACCCGATTCATGCGACGTGCTCGGCGAGGAACTCCTCCCACGTGCGCTTGCCCAGCGGGTTGACCGGAGCTAGGTTCGCCCCTTCGCGGTACGCACGGGCGGCCTTGCCCGGCATCGGTACCGGCATCATCAGCCGGTGCCGCCCGGTGGCCCGCAGATAGCTCCGGACCAGGTCGCGCAACGGGTACACCGTCGGACCGGCGAGATCCGGCACCAACCCGGCGGGCTCGTCCAGGGTGAGTTCGACCAGCCGGTCGGCCACCTCGCCGCCGTCGACCGGCTGGAACCGGAAGCCGCTCGGCACCGGTATCACCGGCGACTTCGCCATCCCGCGGGCCACCACGAGCATCGCCTCGTGCAGCTGGGTCACCCGCAGCGTCGTCCACGGCAACCCGGAGTCCGCGATCACCCCCTCGGCGATCCGCTTGGCCTCGAAGTAGCCGAACAGCATCCGGTCGGTACGGCTCACCACCGGGAGCCGGTCGGTGCCGACCACCGAGACGTAGGTCACATGCGGCCGGTCGGCCTCGGCCGCGGCGCGGACGAGGTTGCGGGCCTTCTGGTCGTCGCCCTTGGCGCTGCCGCCCAGGTGCAGGATCTTGGTCACACCCTCGACGGCCGGGCCGAGGCCTTCGCCGCTGCCGAGGTCGCCGATCATGTACTCGATGCCATCGACCGACTCGCGTTCGCGCCGGCTCAGCACCCGGACGTCATGGCCCGCGGCCCGTAGCCGCGACACCACCAGCCGCCCGATCGTCCCGGTGCCACCGGTCACGAGAATGGATGAGGTCATGATTGTCTCCGGTTTCTGTGTCACATCGATTCCGATCGCGGGGTCAAGCAGGTGACCCCGCACAACGGAGGAATGTGACCGGGATGGACCAGGAACCCCTGCTGACCGAAGCGTTCGAGCAGCACCGGCCGCGGCTGCGAGCGGTGGCGTACCGGATGCTCAGCTCGCTCAGTGAGGCCGACGATGCGGTCCAGGAGGCCTGGCTGCGGTTCAACCGCACCGACACCGCCGACGTGGACAACCTCCCCGGCTGGCTGACGACCGTGGTCGCCCGGGTGTGTCTGAACATGCTGCGCACCCGCCAGCGGCGGCAGGAGGAGCCGCTCGAAGTACACATGCCAGATCCGGTCGTGAGCGCTGAGGGCGGCATCGACCCGGAGCAGGAGGCACTGCTCGCCGACGCGGTCGGCCTTGCGCTGCTCGTGGTGCTCGACACACTGTCGCCGGCCGAGCGGCTGGCGTTCGTGTTGCACGACATGTTCGCTGTGCCGTTCGAGGAGATCGGCCCGATGCTCGACCGCAGCCCGGCCGCCGCCCGGCAACTGGCCAGCCGCGGCCGGCGCCGGGTCAGGGACGCGGCACCGGTGCCCGAGCCGGATGTGGCACGCCAGCGCCAGGTGGTCGACGCGTTCTTCGCCGCGGCCCGTGACGGCGACTTCGAACGACTGGTCGCCGTACTCGACGCCGACGTGGTGCTACGCGCCGACGGCGGGGCCTCCCGGCCCGGGCGGACGCTGGTGGTCCACGGTGCCGATGCCGTCGCCGGTCAGGCGTCGACCGGGGCCCGCTTCGCGCCGTTCCTGCGTCCGGCGCTGGTCAACGGGACCGCTGGTGCCGTCGTGATCGCCAAGGACCGGGTGCTGGCAGTGATGGGCTTCACCGTCGTCGGCGACCGGATCGCGGCGATCGACGTCCTCTACGACGTCGACCGCCTCGCCGATCTCGACCTCAGCGCATTGGACCCGGCCTAGCTCACACCGACCGACCGGTGGACGGCAACCTTCTCCGGCACCCGCGCCGGGGTCAACCAGACTCCGTACAGCGACAAGGCGTCGAACGATGCCGCCTGCCCGGCGGTCCAGGTAACGCGGGTCGCCTGCGCCGGCTGACCCTGGGTGGACACCCCACCCTGCGGCACCTGACCGTTCTGGAAGCCGGGTGGGCCGCCCTGGAACGGGCCGTTCTGGTTCCCGAACCGCCCGCCACCGGGACCGAACGGGGTCGTGCCCCCAGACGACGATCCGTCCCAGGCGTGTCCCACTGCCGCCCCGCTCAGGAAGGCTGTGATCGCCAGCACGCCGCCGGCCACGGCCGTCACCATTCCCCTCCGTTGCATCCAGGGGGGCCTCGTAGCAGGCGGCGGTTCAGTCGGCTGCGGCGGCGCGTAGGTGGTCTCGGTCATCGATTGCTCCCTCGGTTGGTTCATCGCAGTCATCCGGCCGTGAGGTCGTAGACGGTGGTGTTGCCGACGGTCTGTGCGGTGAAGTTCTCCTGCACCCAGGTGCTGATCTCGTTCGAGGACCCGTTGCCACCCGGGCCGCCGAACCCGCCGCCACTGGCGATGAAGTAGTGGATCTTGCCCTGGGCAACGAGTTGCTGGAACTCGGCCAGCGTCGGGGCCGGGTCGGTTCCGTTGAAGCCGCCGATGGCCATCACCGGTTCACCGGAGGCGATCTGCAGCGGCGCGGCACCGTTCGCGGTCACGGCCGCAGCCGCCCACTCGTAACCCTTGGCACCCTGCTGCAGCAGCGCGACGAGATCCGACGACACCCCGTTGGTGCCGTTGCCGCCGAGGAACCCGCCGACACCGCCGCCGCCTCCCCTGGTGAGGCCACCACCCGGCATGCCCTGCGGCGGTGCCTGGCCGATCCGCATCCCGCCGCCGGGGCCGGCCGCGCTCGCCGGACCGGCCGAGGGCAGCGCGCCCGCATGCGCGGTCGTAATGGTGTCCAGCGAGTACGCCGCCGGCCCGGCAACACCAGCGACCACCATCAACACCGCAGCGACCACACCGGCCGGCTTCGCCAGTGCCCGGTCGAGCGCCGGCGCGATGAGGACCGCGAGTGCGCCGGCCAGTCCAGCGAACAGGGCGACGTAGCGCAGCCACGGATGCCAGTCCGGGGTCCGGGCCAGTAGCGCGAAGCTCCAGGCACCGGTGAGCAACACCCCACCGGCCAGCGCGGCCCGCGCGATCAGGTCGTGCCGCCGGCGCCAGAGCGCGATCGTGCCGGCTCCCACGAGTGCCGCGATCGCCGGAGCGAGCGCGATCATGTAGTAGCTGTGGATGATGCCTTCCATGTAGCTGAACGTCCCGCCGGTGACCACCAGCCAGCCGCCCCACAGCACCGCGAAGGCGCGGGTCCGGTCGGTCCGGACGGCAGTGCCGGCCAGCACGGCAAGCGCGATCGTCGCTATGATTGCCGCTGGCAACAACCAGCTGATCTGGCCGCCCATCTCGTCGGCGAACAGCCGGCTCACCCCGGTCGCACCGCCCCAGCCGCCGCGGCCGCCGACCGAGCCGGACTCCGAGCCGGTGAGCCGGCCGAGGCCGTTGTACCCGAGGGTGAGCTCGAGGACGCTGTTGGTCTGCGACCCGCCGATGTACGGCCGGGCCGACGCGGGCAGCACTTCTACGATGGCGATCCACCAGCCGGCCGAGAAGATCAGCGCGCCCACAGCTCCGGCCAGATGGAGCAGCCGCCTGCCGAGCCGTGGCTTGCCGGCGATCAGGTACGCGAGGCCGAAGGCCGGCAGGACGAGGAAGGCCTGCAACATCTTGGTGAGGAAGGCGAAGCCGACGAACACACCAGCCAGCGCCATCCACCAGCCGGGCCGCCGTACCGAGTCGATCGCGCGGGTCACGGCCCACGCGCCAGCGACCATCAGCAGCACCAGCAGCGCGTCCGGATTGTTGAACCGGAACATGAGTACGGCGACCGGCGTCGATGCCAGCACCACACCCGCGATGAGCGCTGCCGACGACGAGAACCAGCGGCGCACCGTCACGTACAGCAGGGCCACGCTGCCGACGCCCATCAGCGCCTCGGGTACGAGCATGCTCCAGCTGTTCAACCCGAACAGGCGCGCCGACAGACCCATCACCCACAGCGAGGCGGGTGTCTTGTCGACAGTGATGAAGCTGGATGCGTCGAACGACCCGAAGAACCAGGCCTTCCAACTCTGCGAGCCCGCTTGCACCGCAGCCGCGTAGTACTCGTTCGCATAGCCGTTGCGGGACAAGCCGAACAGGTACGCGGCAGCCGTACCGATCAGCAGAGCGACGAATCCAATCGTCGAGCCTTCGAGCCGTGCGACCCGGACGCCGAGCCGAGGAGCCGGCATCGTGCGGTTGGTAACTGTGGTCATCGCGCACTCTCCAGCGCTCGTACGGATGGTTCGTCGGATGAGAAGACCCAGGTCTGGAAGAGACTGAAACGCACCACTGTGGCAACGAGGTTGGCCACCGTGAGCACGGTGATCTCAACCGCACGGGAAGGTGCCGCGACGGCCGCGTGCAGCAGCCACAACGACGACGCGGTGAGGCTCCAGCCGAGCGCGAACGTCACCAGGCCGCGCATCTGATGGCGGCCCTGACCGGCCCGGCCGCGGATGCCGTACGTGTACCGCCGGTTCAGCGCGGTGTTCCCTACCGCCGTCGCGATCAGCGCAAGGACGTTCGCCACCTGCGCCGGTACGTCGACCTGGCGAAGCAACAGGTAGAGCACCGCATACGCGATGGTGCTCAGCACACCGACGACGGCGAACCGCAGGGCACGAGTGAGCAACCCGACGGGCGGCTCGGGCCGGGCTAGCGCGGCGCGGACCTCGTCGAGCGGGATCCGCCCGCGGGCCAGATCCGCGCCGACCCGGGCGACACCGCGCAGGTCGTCGATCGCGGTCCGGACCAGTGCGACCCGTGAGTCCGGGTCGTCGACCCAGTCGACCGGCACCTCATGGATCCGCAGCCCGGCCCGCTCGGCCAGCACCAGCAACTCCGTGTCGAAGAACCAGGAGGTGTCCTGCACCAGCGGCAGCAGTTGCTCGGCGACGTCACGACGGATCGCCTTGAAGCCGCACTGCGCATCGCTGAAGCGAGCGCCGAGAACCCCGTGCAGCAAGGTGTTGTAGCCACGCGAGATGATCTCCCGCCGCGGGCCGCGTACCACCCGCGAGCCCCGGGTCAACCGGGTCCCGATCGCGACGTCGCTGTGCCCCGCGACCAGCGGGGCAACCAACGGCAGAAACGCGTTCAGATCGGTGGACAGGTCCACGTCCATGTACGCCAGTACGTCCGCCGTGCTCTGCGACCAGACCGCCTTGAGCGCCCTGCCGCGTCCCGGCTCGGCCAGCTGTACGACGTACACGCCCGGCAACTCGGCAGCGAGCCGGCGGGCGATGGCGGCGGTGCCGTCGGTGCTGCCGTTGTCGGCGATGCAGACATCAGTGCCGAACGGGAATGACTCGTCCAGGAACGACCGGAGCCGGCGAATGCTGTGTGCAAGCTCGCGTTCCTCGTTCCGCACCGGCACGACGATCTCCACCCGCGTCTCGAGCGGGCTGCGCACCGGTGCGGTCAGGGCGAGCGGTGTCGAGGTCTCCATGCCGTCGATGCTGTCCGGCGGAACTGAGCCGCCGGTGCGACGAGGCTGGGACTTCGCTGGGAGCTTGTCGAGCTTCGGAGTTCGGTCAGAACCTAACGCTCGATAACCAGACGTTGTTAATCAGAAGCGGAGCGCAACATTTCCCGGCCAGCGTGTCGTCTAACGAAGTAGAGCGCGCTCTGCCCGGGGCGCCACTCACTGAGGGGGTTCCATCATGAGATTCGTCCGTCCGGCCGCCCTCGTCGCCATCGTGTTGGCGACGTTCGCCGCCACCGCCGGCACCGCCGCCGCGGCACCGCCGGCCAACGACACGTTCGGGGGCCGGATCACGATCGGCGCGCTGCCGTTCAGCACCACCCAGGACACCTCGCAGGCCACCACGGACGCCGACGACACCGAGCTCAACGCGGTCTGCGGCGCGCCGGCGATGGACGCGAGTGTCTGGTACGAGGTCACCGCGACCGCCGACGCCACGCTGGTGGCCGACGTCTCGGGATCGGACTACTCGGCGGGCGTGTTCGTCGCCACCGGCAGCCCCGGCAGTTTCATCGTCGAGGCCTGCGCGCCCGGTGCGACCGCGTGGCAAGCCGTCGCCGGTCAGACCTACTCCATCATCGTGATCGACGACCAGTCCGACGGCGCGGGTAACGGCGGCACGATGCGGCTCAACGTCGACCAGGCTCCGCCGACGCCGACGATCGACATCGCCGTCACATCGGGTGTCCACAACAGGGACGGCTCGGCCACCATCTTCGGCACCGTCACCTGTGACAGCACCGCACTGTTCGCGGCCGTCGACGTCCAGGTCGACCAGCGGGTCGGGCGCGGCACGGTCTCGGGGGCCACCGAAGTCGAGGTGCAATGCGACGGCACTTCGCGGCCGTTCAGCGCCACCGTGCCGGCCTTCAACGGCAAGTTCGCCGGTGGTAAGGCCGCGACCGTCTCGTTCGGCTTCGCCTGCGGCATCTTCGACTGCGGAGTCGACTTCGACGAGCGTGTGGTCATCCTTCGCGGCAAGTGAGATCGATTGTGCCGGCGGTTCGCACCGCCGGCACTACCTCGCTAAAGGATCTCGCCGGGTGCGTACGCCGCGGCCTCCGGGTATCGCTTGGCCAGTTCCTCCACCCGGTGTGCGACCTCGTTGACCTGAGCAACTGCCGCACCGGTGAACGACAGCGGCTCGCCGACGGACGCGACGATCTGCGCCTCGGTCAGCCCGAGCCGGCCGTCCTCGCCGAGCCGGTGGAACAGGTCGTTGCCGGACTGCCGCTTGCGCAGGTCGAGGGCGAGCTGCACCGCGTGCTGCTTGATCACCTCGTGCGCGGTCTCCCGGCCGACGCCGTTCTTCACCGCGGCCATCAGCACCTTCGTCGTGGTCAAGAAGGGCAGGTACCGGTCGAGCTCGCGCGCCACCACCACCCGGAACACGCCGAACTCGTCCAGCACGGTCAGGAACGTCTCGAACAAGCCGTCCAGCGCGAAGAACGAGTCCGGCAGCGCGACCCGGCGGACCACCGAGCAGGACACGTCGCCCTCGTTCCACTGGTCGCCGGCCAGCTCACCGGTCATCGACGCGTAGCCGCGCAGCACCACCGCCAGCCCGTTCACCCGTTCGCAGGACCGGGTGTTCATCTTGTGCGGCATCGCCGACGAGCCGACCTGGCCCTCCTTGAAACCCTCGGTCACCAGCTCGTGCCCGGCCATCAGCCGGATGGTCTTGGCCAGGCTGGACGGGCCGGCCGCCAACTGGACCAGTGCCGTCACGACCTCGAAGTCCTGCGAGCGTGGGTACACCTGCCCGACGCTGGTCAGCACCCGGCTGAAGCCCAGGTGCGTAGCCACTCGTCGTTCCAGATCGGCGAGCTTGTCGGGTGAGCCGAGCAGGTCGAGCATGTCTTGCGCCGTACCGACCGGGCCCTTGATCCCGCGCAACGGGTAGCGCTCGATTAGTTCCTCGACCCGCTCGATCGCGATCAGCAGTTCCTCGGCGGCCGAGGCGAACCGCTTGCCGAGCGTGGTGGCCTGCGCGGCCACGTTGTGGGACCGGCCGGTGATCACCAACTCGGCGTGCTCGGCGGCGAGGGCACCGAGCCTGACCGCCGTAGCGACTGCCCGGTCGCGCACGAGTTCCAACGCGCTATGTATCTGTAGCTGCTCAACGTTCTCGGTCAGGTCGCGGCTGGTCATGCCCTTGTGGACGTGCTCGTGCCCGGCGAGCGCGTTGAACTCCTCGATCCGCGCCTTGACGTCGTGCCGGATGACCCGTTCGCGGGCCGCGATCGACTCCAGGTCGACGTCGTCGACGACACGCTGGTAGTCCTCGATGACTCCGTCCGGAATCTCGACGCCGAGCTCACGCTGTGCGGCCAGAACGGCGAGCCACAACCGGCGCTCGAGCACGATCTTGTGCTGGGCGGACCACAGCCGCACCATTTCGGGACTGGCGTACCGCGAGGCGAGGACGTCGGGGATCACAGGCACGCACCCATTGTCCCCGAAAGCGTGCGCAGCAGTCCGCGGCCGGCGACGGTCACGAACTCGACGTACGCGTCGTCATCGCGCCGCGCCACGAGCACCTCGCGCTGTCGTAACACCACCTCAGACGATGATCCCCAACGGCAGGTTGGAACCGTGTCAGACCCTGATCTCGCCGCGGGCGGCCTTCGCGGCGATGTCGGTGCGATGCTGCGAGCCGTCGATCGAGATGAGGTCGACCGCCGCGTAGGCCTTGCGCCGAGCGGGCTCGAGGTCCTCACTGACTGCGGTGACGGCGAGTACGCGCCCACCCGACGTGACCAGCCGGTCCCCGTCGGCGGAGGTGCCGGCGTGAAAGACCTGCACGTCCTCGGACTTGACCGCTTCGTCGATGCCGGTGATCACGTCGCCGCCGCGCGGCTTTGCCGGATAGTTCTGCGCCGCCACGACGACGGTGACCGCCGCACCGTGGTGCCAGTGCAGCTTGCCGAACTCGTCGAGCTTGCCGGTCGCCGCCGCGTACAACAACGAGCCGAGCGGCGACTGCAGCATCGGCAGCAGCGCCTGCGTCTCGGGATCGCCGAACCGGCAGTTGAACTCGATCACCCGCAGGCCGCGGGAGGTGATCGCCAGCCCGGCGTACAGGAGACCCACGAACGGGGTGCCGCGCCGACGCAGTTCGTCGACCGTCGGCTGCAGGACGCGGTCGACGATCTCGTCGAGCAGCCCATCGGGTGCCCAGGGCAACGGTGTGTACGCACCCATCCCACCGGTGTTCGGTCCCTCGTCGTCGTCCTGGAGTCGTTTGAAGTCCTGGGCCGGCTGCAGGGGTACGACTGTGGTGCCGTCGGTGATCGCGAACAGCGAGACCTCCGGGCCGTCCAGGTATTCCTCGACCAGTACCTGCTCGCAACGCGCCGCATGCGCCAGCGCGACGTCGCGGTCTGCGGTCACCACTACGCCTTTGCCGGCGGCCAGCCCGTCGTCCTTGACGACGTACGGCGCGCCGAACGCGTCGATCGCCGCGGCGGCCTGTTCCGGAGTCGTGCACACGTACGCCCGGCCGGTCGGCACCTCAGCGGCGGCCATCACGTCCTTGGCGAACGCCTTCGAGCCCTCGATCCGGGCGGCCTGCGCGGACGGGCCGAACACCGCGAACCCGGCCTCGCGCAACGGATCGGCAACCCCGGCGACCAGCGGCGCCTCGGGCCCGACCACCACCAGGTCAACACCGAGTTCACGCGCCAGCGCGACGACGGCGCCGTTGTCGGCCATATTCACCGGCCGGCACTCTGCCACCGCGGCGATGCCCGGATTGCCCGGCGCCGCGTACACCTGCTCGACGTCGGGGTCGCGGGTCAAAGCCCAGGCCAGTGCGTGCTCCCGCCCCCCGGTCCCCAGCACCAGAACCTTCACGGCCCCCGAGCCTATCGGCAGCCACCGGGACACGACCGCTCGACCGGAGGTTAGGGTCGTGGAATGACTGAGAAGCCTGAGATCGACTTTCCGGACGGGCCGCCACCGAGCGACCTCGAGATCACCGACATCACCGTCGGCGACGGGGATGAGGCGACCGCCGGATCGCGGGTGAACGTCCACTACGTCGGCGTCGCGCACTCGACCGGCGAGGAGTTCGACGCGTCTTACAACCGCGGTACCCCGCTGGCTTTCCAGCTCGGCGCCGGCCAGGTGATCCAGGGCTGGGACGCCGGCGTGGAGGGGATGAAGATCGGCGGCCGGCGCAAGCTGGTCATCCCGCCGCACCTCGCTTACGGCGACCGCGGCGCGGGTGGTGTGATCGAGCCGGGCGAGACGCTGATCTTCGTGGTCGACCTGATCTCCGTGAACTGAGAATCAGCGTAGGAATACTCATCCGAACGGCTGGAGTTTCTGGCTCACTAGGAGCATGACCACTGCTGATGCCGTTCGGGCCCCGGGAGCGCGTGCGGTCGTCATCGCCGACGTGGCGGCGAAACTGCTGCTGTTCGCGTTGTTGCTCTCGGCATTGATCTGGCCGGATCTCAGCGGCATCAAGGGCAAGGCCACCGGCGCCCGGCTGGTGGTGTACCCGATCGGGGCGATGGCGCTCCCGGTCTACTGGTACGTCGCCCGCCGGGGCCGGCAGGCGTTTCCCTGGCTGGCGGACCTGCTCATCACATTGCCCTGGCTGGTCGATCTGGCCGGCAACCGGCTGGACCTGTTCGACACGGTGTGGTGGTGGGACGACCTGATGCATTTCGTGCTTTGGGGTCTGCTGACCGCGGGTGTGCTGATCGCGTTCACCCCGAGTGCGACCTCGCGCGGGCTGACCGTGATGTTCGCGCTCGGCTTCGGCAGCACGGCCGCGGTGATCTGGGAGGTCGGCGAGTACTGGGCGTTCATCCGGCACTCGGAGGAACTGCAGACGGCGTACACCGACACCCTCGGCGACCTGACCCTCGGCACGCTCGGCGCCCTGGCCGCCGGTCTGGTCGTCTATCGACTGCGGCGGCGTTGGACATCGGATTCGATTAGGTAAGCCTTACCTGATGCCAGAAGCAGCGCGGCTCTTGGGCCTTGATGTGATCGAAACCTGAGCGGGCAGGCGCTAGCCCTGCCAGCACGTACGGTAGATGGCATGTCCCTGGGGGAGCCGACGATCGAGCAGGCGCCGGTTGCCGAACAGCTGGGTCCCTACCGGCTCGTACGGCGACTCGGGCAGGGCGGTATGGGCGTCGTCTACCTCGGCACCGGACCGGACGACGAGCGGGTCGCGGTCAAGGTGCTGCGTCCGCACGTCGCGCACGATCCGACCGCCCGGGCTCGGCTGGAGCGCGAGGTCTCGACGCTGCAGCGGATCTCGCACCCAGGTGTCGCCGGCGTTCTGGACCACGACCTGCACGGCGACCGGCCGTACCTGGTGACGCGGTACGTGCCCGGACCGCAACTCGACGAGTTGGTCGAGGAACGGGGGCCGCTGACACCGCGCAGGCTGCTGATGACAGCCGGCTGCCTGGCCGAGTCGCTGCAGGCGATCCACGCCGTCGGCGTCGTGCACCGCGACCTCAAGCCCGGCAACGTGCTCATGTACGACGAGCGCCCGGTCATCATCGACTTCGGCATCGCCCAGGCGGCCGACGACCTGCGGATCACCGCGACGGGTCTGGTGATCGGCACGCCCGGCTACATCGCACCCGAACTGGTCGCGGGTGAGCCGGTCGCCGCCTCCACAGACTGGTGGGGCTGGGCGGCCACCGTGACGTTCGCCGCCACCGGCCGGCGCCCGTTCGGCACCGGACCGTTCGAGGCCGTCCTGGCCCGGGTCCGCAGCGGCGAGGCCGACCTCGAGGGCATCGACCCGCGGCTGGCGCCGCTGCTGGCCGCATCGTTGTCGCCGGACCGCGCGCAGCGGCCGACGGCCGAGGAGATCCTGCGCGGCCTGGACCGGTACTCCGAGGGCCGCATCGCGTTCGTCCCGCGCGAGTCGCCGACGGTGATGTCGCCGACCATGCGGCCGGATAGGACTCGCGTAATGCCGGCCGACGGGACCAAGCAGCTGCCTGCCGACACCGGCCCGACGCCGGAGCAGGTGGCTGCGCTGATTCCGCCACTGATCCCCAAGCGCACGCCAAAGCCGGCCGGAAAGGCCGATCGGGCGGCGGCGTACCACGCCGGGCTGCACCAGCAGCAGGCGTATCAGCCCGGCGCGTACCAACCTGTTGCCTACCAGCAGCCGGCACCGGGCTATCCGCAGAACTACCAGGTGCCGCCCGCTCCAGCCCAGGCACAGCAGGCCAAGGCGGCGGTGACGTCGAGCCGGGCCGGCACGCTGTTCTCGTTGCTCCTCGCGCTGGCCGCCTTCGCCGCAGTGGCGCCGGTGCTCGCATGCATCGTCACCGGGCTGCTGATCGTGGTCGCCCGGTTGGTCGACCGCACCAGCACGACGCTGCTGCGGCGTCGCCAGACCCGTGGCGGGCGTGGCCGGTCCGACGGCTGGGTGGCGACGCTGGCCAGCCCGGTCCACCTGGCCACCTCGATGCTGATCACCATCCCGTGCCTGATCCTGCCGCTGTTCATGGGCGCCGTCACCGGCGGCTTCGCGGCTGTCGGCGGCGTCGCGCTGTACGGGCTGGACTGGCAGCCGCTGGTCGCCGTCGCGTCCGGCGTCGGCGCGTTCATCGGACTCCTGACGGCGTGGTGGGGTCCGGGCGGCTCGTCGCTGCGCCGCGGCTCGCATTCGATCGCCCGGGTCGCGGTACGGCCGGTCTGGCTGCGCGCGATCGTGGTGGCCTCGCTGCTGTCGGTCGCGCTGGTGTGCGTATACCTGGTCGCCACCGGGGTCGACACCACCTGGACCCCGCTCAGTGACCCGTTCGACCGCAGCCAGCTTCCGAGCACTCCGCAGCTGCCGCACCTGCCGGACTTTCCGCACATCGACATACCGTTCGTCAACTGAACAGCGCCCGGAGTAACCCTCCGGGCGCCGTGTCAGCTAGGCGTGTCTGACACGCCCTAGTCGAGCAGTTCGGTCACGGTGCCCGCGGCGACGGTCTTGCCGCCCTCGCGGACCGCGAAGCCGAGGCCGGTCTCCATCGCGATCGGCTTGCCCAGCTCCACCGTCAGATCCACCGTGTCACCCGGCATCACCAGCGGCGTACCGCCGAGGTCGATGCCACCGGACACATCGGTGGTACGGAAGTAGAACTGCGGCCGGTAGTCCGCTGCGAACGGCGTGTGCCGCCCGCCCTCGGCCGTGGTCAGCGCGTGCAGCATGGCCCGGAACCGCCGGTGCGGCGTGACCGTGCCCGGCAGCGCCAGCACCTGACCGCGACGGATCTCGTCGCGCCGGACACCGCGCAGCAGCACCGCCGCGTTGTCACCGGCCTCGGCCCGCTCCAGCGACTTGCCGAACGTCTCCAGCCCGGTGGCCACGCTGGCCGCCGTCGGCCCGAGACCGACCACCTCGACCGCGTCGCCGACCCGCAGCGAACCGCGCTCGACCGCACCGGTGACGACCGTGCCGCGGCCGCTGATGGTGAGCACATTCTCGATCGGCATCAGGAACGGCTCGCCGAGCTCGCGGTCGGGCACCGGTACGTAGTCATCGACCGCGGCCAGCAGCTCCACGATCGACGCGACCCAGCGCGGGTCACCCTCGAGCGCCCTGAGCGCCGAGACGCGGACCACGGGCGCCTCGCCGCCGGGGAACCCGTACTCGCTCAGCAGCTCGCGGACCTCGAGCTCGACCAGGTCGAGGATCTCGGGGTCGTGGACGGCGTCGGCCTTGTTCATCGCGACCACCAGGTACGGCACACCCACCCGGCGCGCGAGCAGCACGTGCTCACGCGTCTGCGGCATCGCGCCGTCCTGCGCGGACACGACCAGGATCGCGGCGTCGACCTGGGCCGCACCCGTGATCATGTTCTTCACGTAGTCCGCGTGCCCGGGCATGTCGACGTGCGCGTAGTGCCGGGTCGCCGTCTCGTACTCGACGTGCGAGATGTTGATGGTGATACCGCGCTGGACCTCCTCCGGCGCCCGGTCGATACCGTCGAAGGCGACGAACCGGTTGTGCACGGGGTCGGCCTCGGCGAGCACCTTGGTGATCGCCGCGGTCAGCGTGGTCTTGCCGTGGTCGACGTGACCCATCGTCCCGATGTTGAGGTGCGGCTTGGTCCGCACGTAAAGGCTCTTGGCCATACTCCTTGTCTCTCTCCTGCATGGTTCCGTTGCTCGTAGCAACGTGTTGTCGTGGCGTACGACGTGCGCGGGCGGGTGCCAACCGCTGGGTCCGGTGAAGGGATTCCGCGCCAGGACCGCGCGATCCGGCCGCCGCTCAAGGAGGAGGCCGGAGCTCAGGCCACCCTCCTCCGTCGGTCCTGCTGGAGCAGGAGGAGGGTCAGCGTCGCGCGCCGGTGCAGGTGAGAAGCGCATCCGTGGGCGCCCAGGCATCAACGCCCGACCGGCCGAAGGCCGATGGGTCCGCGAACAGCCCGAACGTCAACACGAAGCTCACGACAGATCCGAACGTTGCCCAGGCCAACCGAATTCCCGTCACCTCAGACCGGAATGATCGGCAGCCGGCTGCGCCCGAACCTGCCCTTCCGGTCGGACCGGGCCGCCTCGGCCAAGTAGCGGATGTCGCCGTGATCGGATGTCACGCAGCTGGCGTCGAACATCAGGCAGCACACCACGACATGGGCATCGGCGATGTCGCTGCGATCGGCGATGCCGAGCAGATCGCCCGCCAGTTCGGCGGTACGGCGACCGAGCACGGCCACCTGGCATCCCCGCAGCATCCTCGTCAGACCGCGTTGCGTCGGCCGGCGGCGGACCTGGGCGAGCACAGTGGCCGGCACGATCGGCTCCACCCCGCGTTCCATCGCACGCTCGTGCATCAACCAGAATCTCGGCCGTTCGCGATCGGCGGCGATGAGTGCGCCGGCGTCGTAGACGAGGAGTGTCACCTGCGATCGTTCTTGAGCGACTCGGGCACCGGCTCGACGTCGATCAGGCCGTCGGCATCTGGCGCCGACGCCGCGTCGAGCACACGGTCGGCCCAAGCGATCTCCTCGGCGGTGAAGCTGCCGTGTTCTGCTTCCCACTCGCCGACGGCCTCGAGGCCGCGCCGCAGACGTTCCTGCTTCATGATCAGCTCGCTGACGTAGGCCGAGGGGGTCTTGTGCGCGAGCCGGGCGTTGTCCTCGATCACGGACCAGACCTGTTCGGGAAAGGACAAGGTCTTCTTCTTGACGCCCATGAGATCTACGGTATGACCGCGGTATGACCGCGGCAAGTTTCCACAGGGCTCAGAGCATGACGATCTGGGTGCGCTCCGGCCCGACGCCCACCGCCGAGATACGGGCGCCGCTCATCGACTCGACCGCCTTGACGTAGCGCTGCGCGTTCTTCGGCAGATCCTCGAACGAGCGGCAGCCGGTGATGTCCTCGGTCCAGCCGTCCAGTTCCTCGTACACCGGCCGGGCGTGGTGGAACGAGGTCTGCGTCATCGGCAGTTCGTCGTACCTCTCGCCGTCGACGTCGTACGCCACGCAGACCGGGATCTTGTTCCGCCCGGTGAGGGTGTCCAGCTTGGTGAGCACGAACTCGGTCACGCCGTTCATCCGGGCGGCGTACCGGGCGATCACGGCGTCGTACCAGCCGCAGCGGCGTGGCCGGCCGGTCGTCGTACCGAACTCGAAGCCCTGCTTGCGCAGCCACTCGCCGTCGGCGTCGAGCAGTTCCGTCGGGAACGGGCCTTCGCCGACCCGGGTGGTGTACGCCTTGACGACCGCCATCACCCGGTCGATCCGAGTCGGCGGGATGCCCGAGCCGGTGCACGCACCGGCCGAGATCGCGTTCGATGACGTCACGAACGGATACGTGCCGTGGTCGACGTCGAGCAGCGTCGCCTGGCCGCCCTCGAGCACGATGGTCTTGCCTTCGTCGAGCGCGCGGTGGAGCAACAGGGCGGTGTCGGCGACCATCGGCCGCAGCCGCTCGGCGTACGAGAGCAACTCCTCGATGGTCTCCTCGACCGTTACCGCACGCCGGTTGTACACCTTGACCAGCAACTGGTTCTTGACGTCGAGCGCACCCTCGACCTTCTGCCGCAGGATGTTCTCGTCGTACAGGTCCTGGATCCGGATGCCGATCCGGTTCATCTTGTCCGCGTACGTCGGGCCGATCCCGCGACCGGTGGTGCCGATCCGGCGCTTGCCGAGGAAGCGCTCGGTGACCTTGTCGATGGTGCGGTTGTACGGCGCGATCACGTGGGCGTTCGCGCTGACCAGCAGATGCGAGGTGTCCAGCCCGCGGGCGTTGAGGTCGTCGATCTCGGTGAACAGCACGCTGAGATCGACCACTACGCCATTGCCGATCACCGGCGTCACTCCGGGCGTCAGTATGCCGCTCGGGAGTAGGTGCAGGGCGTACTTCTCAGCTCCGATGACGACGGTGTGGCCGGCGTTGTTGCCGCCGTTGAACTTGACCACGTAGTCGATCCCGACGCCCGTGTTGCCGAGCAGATCGGTCGCCTTGCCCTTGCCCTCGTCGCCCCACTGGGCACCGACCAGCACGATCGCGGGCATACCGCCTCCAGGCCGGAAACAGACAAGCCCCGGGTCGGCTGTCGGCAACAGCGTCGGGGCTCTTGCGGCCAAAGCCTACCGGACCGTAGCGGCGCAGCTCGGTGACGGTCGGAGTCCGTGACAACTAGCAGTCATCTCGATACCAACGGTTGCCATCGTCCGTAATCATGTGCACACTCTTTGACAGCGGCCCGCCGAAGCTGCCGCAGGGGACGGTTCCGGCGGGCCGCTAGCTCAGTTCTCCGGCATCGCCTGCGAAGCCAGCCATTCGTTCACGCGCCGGTCTGCCTCTTCGCGGGAGACGTCCTCGACCCGGGTCATGATCGCCCAGCGATGGCCGAACGGGTCGATGATCGTGCCGAACCGGTCACCGGTAACGAAGGTCTGCACCTCCTCCACGGTCCTGGCTCCGCGCTCGATCGCCCGCGCGTACGCCGCGTCGACGTCCGGGCAGTAGTGCACCACCGACGAGTGCACCCATTCGGCGGCCGGCGCCCGCAGGCCGATCTGCGGCATCTCGTTGCTCAACTGCAGGATCGAGTCGCCGATCAGCAGTTCCGCGTGCGCGACCGAGCCGTCCGGCATATCGCTGCGGCTGAGCACCTCGGCGCCGAACACGGCCTGGTAGAACTCGATCGCCTTCGCGCCGTCGCCGACGGCAAGGTACGGGGTCAGCGAGTGATAACCGTCGGGGACGGGGTTTACGTTGGTCGTCATAGCGACAGCCTCGCGCGGGCGTCCCGGACCGTCTTGGAAGAAAGCGACAGCAGATCGGTGCCCCAGTTCGGCGACGAGAAAGGGATCCTGCATCCGCAGGAGCAGGCCCGGCATCGCACGCTGGACCGGCTGCATGCCGGGCCGGCGGTGGGCCGGTTCGTCGAGTGGTACTGGGCGGTGCGCTGGGATCTGCGCGACCAGCCGCCGTACGTCGCGGAGGTGCTGCCGCACCCGAGCGTCAACGTCACCTTTGAGGTCACCGACGCCCGTACCGGCGCCTTCGTCAACGGCGTCTGCACCAAGAAGTTCACCCGCGAGCTGACCGGTGCCGGCTGGACCTTCGGGGTGAAGTTCTGGGCCGGCGGGTTCGGCGCGTTCACCGGGATCGACGTCGGCTCGTTCCGCGACGACGTGCTGCCGCTGGCCGACGTGTTCGACGACGCCGAGCGGCTGACCGACCTGGTGCTGTCCGCGTCGGATGACCGACGTCGCCGGGCCGTCGTCGAGGCCTTCCTGTCCGACCGGCTCACCGCCGCGGACGACCCGTCGTACGAGCTGGTGCTCCGGATCGTCGGCGCGATCGTCACCGACCGGGAGCTGACCCGGGTCGACCAGCTCACCGAGCGGTTCGGCGTACCGGTGCGAACCCTGCAGCGGCTGTTCCGCCGGTACGTCGGGGTCGGGCCGAAGTGGGTGCTGCGGCGGTACCGGTTGCACGACGGCGCCGAGCTGCTCGCCCGCGGCCGGACCGACGAGCTGGCGGCGCTGGCGGTCGATCTCGGGTACTTCGACCAGGCGCACTTCTCGCGCGAGTTCTCCGAGGAGGTCGGAATGGCGCCGCTGGAGTACGCGGCGGCCTGCGCCCGCGAGGGCAGCCACGTCCCGGCCTACGCGGTACGCGGCTGACCGCCGTCGGCGCACCCGATCACCGCAGCGGTCGGCCCGTCGTCGTCCTCAGATGTGCAGGGATGTCCTCGGTGCCGTCACCGGTGGTCGGCTGCCCCGCCGGCTCGATCACCACGATCGACGCGCCGCCGGGCGAGGACGGGCAGTGCTCCGTCTGCTTCGGAACGACGAAGACGTCGCCGCGATTCAGGGTCACGGTGTGCTCGCCGTCGTCGTCGCGCAGCCAGATGTCCATCGAGCCGTCGATGACCAGGAAGAACTCGTCGGTGTTGTCGTGCTTGTGCCAGACGTAGTCGCCCTTCACCTTCGTCACGCGGATGTCGTAGTCGTTGAGCGTGGCGACGATCCGTGGGTCCCACAGGTCGTCGAATTGCTTGAGCGCCGCTTCGAGATTGGTCGCTGTCCATGTCATACCGCTCATCGTCAGACACACCATGCCGTCGCCGCGAGTGGTAGAAATGGACAATGACGCAAGGATCCTCTCGCTTGCATCGCGTGGCGCTGATCGTCGGCGAGGAGTCGAACCCGTTCGAGATGACGGTGGCTATCGAGCTGTTCGGGATCAGCCGGTCCGAGCTCGGCGGCCGGCTGTACGACTTCAGCGCCTGCGCGCCGACCCGGCGGGTACGGATGCGCGAGGGCCTGTTCACCATGAGCGTGCCGGGCACAATGGCCGATGTCGCGGCCGCCGAGACCGTGATCGTCCCGAACCGGCCCGATCCGGAGGTATCCGCGCATCCCCGGGTGCTCGACGCGATCCGTTCAGCTCACCGGCGCGGCGCCAGGCTGGTCAGCTTCTGCACCGGGGCGTTCACGCTGGCAGCCGCCGGCGTCCTCGAGGGGCACACCGTCACCACCCATTGGAAGTGGAGCGGCCAGTTCCGCCAGATGTACCCGGAGGTCACGCTGCGGCCGGACGTGCTGTTCGTCGACGACGGCCAGGTGCTGTCCGCGGCCGGGAGTGCAGCGGCACTCGACCTGTGCCTATACATCATCCGGGCCGACCATGGCGCGGTGGTCGCCTCGATCGTCAGCCGGCGCCTGGTGTTCGCGCTGAACCGTGACGGCGGGCAGCAGCAGTTCATCGAGCGACCTGTACCGCCGGCCCGCGAACCCGGCCTCTCGGACGTCACCGCATGGGCCAGCGCGAATCTGCATCGCCCGATCACCGTGACCGAGCTGGCCGGGCGGGCGGCGATGAGCCCGAGCACGTTCCACCGCCGGTTCCTAGCCGGCACCGGTGACACTCCACTGCGCTGGCTACACCGGCAACGCATCGACCGGGCCCGCGAGTTGCTCGAGACAACGGACCTGGACGTCGACGCCGTCGCCCGGCGGGCCGGCCTCGGCACCGCTGCCAATCTGCGCGAGCACTTCCGCCGGCAGACCGGGCTCAGCCCCTCGGCGTACCGGAACCGGCACGGGCGTCAGCCCTTGAGCCGGGCCCAGCTCACGGCATCGGCCCACACGGACCGCTCGTCGACATAGGGCCGGGCCAGCGCGGTCAGCTCGGGATCGCCGCGACCGTTGAGCTCGTCGGTCGCGATCACCCGCACGACGCCGGCCAGCATGTCGGCGAGCTGGATGCGCAGGTCGACCTGGGAGCTGACCAGCCGGAAGCTCCGCAATCCGCTGATCGCCTTGATCTGCTCGATCCGCGTGGTCGACAGCAGGTTCTGCCGGTCGTGCGCTATCTCGGCCTCGGGACCCCAGTAGTCGGCCGCCCGCAGGATGGCGGGGACCAGCGGATCGGCTGGTCGTATCACTTGCGGATCGTCGAACAACTGCTCGCGGACGGCTTCCGCCCTCCGACGGTCCAAAGCGTCCAGTACGCCGTTGGCAGTACGCGCACGCAGCAGATCGACCATGTGGAAGAACGAGTCCAGTGGTGTGGCACGATCCCAGCGGTCCACGTGACGCAGGAGGTCGTTCGCCGTGGACAGGAACGCGTGCCAGTGCTGCGGGTCGAAGCAGCGCCGGTCGTCGTACAAGGCCCGCGGGCCCTGCCCATCGGTCAGCAGCTCGACGAGCCGGACGACGAGGAAGAACTCCTTGTCGATGAGGTGCACGTGGCCGTGGCCGAGCAGCTGGGCCTCCGGTCCGAGCAGCCAGACCAGGACGGCCCGGTTCTTCTCACGGAGGACGTGGCTGGCGCCGTACTGCGACGCGGGTGAACGAATCCGCTTGCGGAGCTCGCCCAGGCACGCGACAGCGGTCGCGTCGTCCAGGTCGATGCCGGCGTGGGTGAAGACGTCGCCGGTGGTGTCGACGAGCTTCTCGCCCTCGTAGCCCGACTCGTCACACGCCACTTCCACGGGCATCACAGTGACACGTCGGGCGGACTTCCTCAGCCGAGTTCTTCGGCGGCGGTCGCCGACGAGTCCCGCAGGAACGTGGCGCAGCGCTCCTGCTCCTCGGTCTCGCCGATCGCGCCGGCGGCCTTGCCCAGGGCAGCGAGGGCACGCAGGAATCCGCGGTTGGGCTCGTGCTCCCACGGGATCGGGCCCTGCCCCCGCCAGCCGTTGCGCCGCAGCGCGTCCAGACCGCGGTGATAGCCGGCGCGTGCGAACGCGTACGCCTCGATCGTGCGACCGTCGGCGAGCGCCGCCTCCGCGAGGCTGGCCCAGGCCAGCGACGAGGCCGGGTACGCCGCGGCCACCTCGGCCGGATCCTTGCCCGCGGCAAGCTCCGGCGCGGCCGGATCATCGGGCAGTCTGGTCTCGGGCGGGCCGGAAAGCAGGTTGTCGAAGCTCATGTGTTCGCACAGTAGTCGCTCCGCCGTCGATCCAAAGTCGCCCAAACCCGTTGACCGTTCACCGGTGGACACGGATGCTTGAAAACCTGCGTGCATTGGCCACGTAGCGGACACTGGTGTGTGGAAGGAGGGCCGCGGATGAGCGTGATCGTCCTGAATGCGTCGTACGAGCCCCTGCACACCGTGTCCATTCCGCACGCCATCCGGATGCTGGTCCGCGAGGTCGCGGTCGTCGAGGAGGCGCACGGCTCGCGAACGATCGGCCCCTTTCCGGTACCGCGTGTGCTGCGCCTCGTCCGGTACGTCGTCACGCATTGGCGGTACGCGGCCGGCCGGGTGAAGTACAGCAAGCAGGGCGTGTTGCGACGGGACAAGTTCCGCTGTGCCTACTGCGGCCGTACCGGTGCCGACACCATGGACCATGTGCTTCCACGTTCGCGCGGTGGTCGCGCCGAGTGGCTGAACGCAGTGGCGGCGCATGCCGTCTGCAACGAGAAAAAGGGCTGTCGTACGCCCGAGGAGGCCGGCATGCCGCTGTTGTGGATGCCGTTCATCCCCAACCGTGCGTCACTGGTCTGAAGTATGTCCGTGGTCTGGTCCGTTGACAGGGTTGTCCACAGAATCTGAGGACGGCCCGCGCGGGTAGTCCCGACGACGCCATCTTTACCGGCGTGAACCCTCAACTGGCCGTGATGGCCGCGATCAGGGGCGGCGTCTTCACCCGGGCCGACGCGCGGGCCTGCGGGTACGACGGCGCCGCCATCGACCACCTCCTGCGCTGCGGCTCCTGGCGGGCCGTCGGCCGGGGCAGGTATGCGTTCCGCCGGATGCTGTTCGTCGTCGACGAGGAGATGCTGCACCTGCGCCGGCTGTACGCGCTGCTCCGCGACGGCCCGGCGGGACTGGTAGCGAGCCACCAGTCGGCGGCGGCGCTGCACGCGTTGCCGTTGTGGGGGCTCGACCTGTCTACGGTGCATGTGACTTCTGCCGATGGCAGGGCAGGCCGAGTCGCGGGCGGCATCCATCGGCACGTCGGCCAGTTGCCCGCGATCCGCACCTGGAACGGGCTGAACCTGGTCGGGCCCGACCGTGCCGTCGCCGAGCTGGCCGCGACCGCATCGGCGGATGCGGCTGTCGCGGTGGCGGACGCGGCTCGTCATGCCGGTCTGGTCAACCCGGCGACCCTGGCCGTGGCTGTCGCAACACTAGAGGGCGGTCGAGGCCGGGCACGATCCGTTCTGGCTGGGATGGCGACTCGCTCCTGCTCGGTCGGTGAGTCCCGGTTGCGTCATATCGTCCGTGCAGCCGGACTGCCTGAACCCTCGGATCGGCCGGCGCCGCTGGAGCTCGAGTACGCCGACTCGCCGGCGCCGGCGTTATGGTTCGCGGACCAGCGGACTGTGGTCGAGTTCGACCCCTGGCAGCCGTACTGGGGCGACCACGTGTGTTACGACGACCGCGCCGACGCCTTCTCCGCGGACCACGAGCCACCGCCGGCCGAGCACGTCTGGATCGGCTGGCACGACCTCGACAACCCCGCCGGGGTCGCCGACCGCATCGCGACTGCGTTCACTCGAGCGGCGGCCCGCTCCGGAGTCCGTACCTTTGACCCGACCCGCCGCCGCAGACCCCGCCGCCCCCGCCCGACCGCTGTCCTAGAACCCGACAACCTCCCATGCTGACCGGAATCCTCTCGCTGGCCGGCTCGGTCATCGCGATCGCAACCGCAACGCTGTCATACGGCATGTCCCGCAAGGCGCACTCGTTGTCGGTCAGAACGGCGAACCAGCAGAACAGGCGCGGCCGCAGCGAGGAGACGACGCGCCTGCTTCGCTGGGCGGTCGAACTGGCCACCGAATCGGACATGCGACGAGGACTGGCTGGTGTGGCCACCCTCAAGGCGCTGAAGGACGCCCACGTGATGATCCGGGAGGACAGGGCATTCGTCAACGCCGTGTCGGCAGCCGTGATGGAGGCCGCGACGGCTTACCCTGCTGCCGCCGGGTTCCGCACGGACACCACGACTGAGGGAGACCAGGATGCCCAGAATCGACTGGGTCACGCCCGTTCAGGTCGCGGCAGCGAAGCTCGTCGTCGAGATCGACATTGAGGACGGACGCGAACCGGACCCGCTCGCGGTGAAGATCGCGGCTGCGACTCCGGAGCCACAGCCGCGCGACACCGACGGAAATCCGATCCCGTACATCGAACTGCCTGACGACTGACAACCGACACAAACTCCGGCCGGCGCCCGAGTGGGTGCCGGCCGGGGTTGTTGCACGGTCAGGATTGGGCTGACTGCCACAGGCCGATCGTGTTGCCCTCGGTGTCGGTGAAGTAGGCCGACCAGCCCATGTCACCGACCGCCTGCTTGCCGAGCAGGGTCTTGCCGCCGAGCTGCTCGACCTTCTCCAGGGCCGCCTCGACGTCGTCGACGTCGATCGTGATCACCGGCGCCGGCGCCGCCGGCCAGCCCTCCCGGCCGAACATGCCGCCGTTGATGAAGCCCTTCTCGGTCGGGCCCTCGGTCTCGCTGCTCGGACCCGTGGTGACCAGCGTGTATCCCATGTCCGGGATCTCCATCGCCTGCCAGCCGAACGCGTCGGCATAGAACGACCGTGCCCTCGCGCCGTCGTCGAACGGGATCTCGAAGTGCACTACCCGCCCACTCATCGTCAACCTCCCCGGTAGAAGTCGGATACCCGGTACCGACGCTAGTCCCGGGTGCCGACACTCACCAGAAGAGACCGATGAACGAGTGATCAGGCATTGCCGGCCGACGTACCGGCCGAACGCAGGTCCTCGCACGCGGTGACGACCCGCTCGGCCATGCCCTGCTCGGCGGCCTTGCCCCACGCGCGCGGGTCGTACACCTTCTTGTTGCCGACGTCGCCGTCGACCTTCAGTACGCCGTCGTAGTTGGTGAACATGTGACCGGCGACCGGCCGGGTGAACGCGTACTGGGTGTCGGTGTCGACGTTCATCTTGATCACGCCGTAGTCGACGGCCGCGCGGATCTCCTCCAGCGTCGAGCCGGAGCCGCCGTGGAAGACCAGATCGAACGGCTTGTCCTTGCCGACCTTCGCTCCGACGGCCTCCTGGATGTCGCGAAGGATCTCCGGCCGGAGCTTGACCGCACCCGGCTTGTAGACGCCGTGCACGTTGCCGAACGTCAGCGCGGTGATGTACCGGCCGTTCTCGCCGGTGCCGAGCGCCTCGACAGTCGCCAGCCCGTCCTCGACGGTCGTGTACAGCTTCTCGTTGATCTCGGCCGCGATGCCGTCCTCCTCGCCGCCGACCACGCCCACCTCGATCTCGAGCACGATCTTCGCCGCAGCCGCCTTGGCCAGCAGCTCGCGGGCGATCTCCAGGTTCTCCTTCAGCGGTACGGCGGACCCGTCCCACATGTGCGACTGGAACAACGGGTTCTCACCACGCGCGACTCGTTCGGCGGAGATCTCCAGCAGCGGACGCACGAATCCGTCGAGCTTGTTCTTCTGGCAGTGGTCGGTGTGCAGCGCGACGTTGACCGGGTAGTTCTTCGCGACCTCGTGCGCGTACGCCGCCAGCGCAGCCGCGCCGGCGACCATGTTCTTCACCGTCGGGCCGGACAGGTACTCCGCGCCGCCGGTGGACACCTGGACGATGCCGTCCGAGCCGGCCTCGGCGAACCCGCGCAGCGCCGCGTTCAGGGTCTGCGAGGAGCTCACGTTGATCGCCGGGTAGGCGAAGCTGTCCCGCTTCGCCTTGTCGAGCATCTCGGCGTACACCTCGGGAGTGGCAATAGGCATTCTCGCGGTACTCCTTGGAATCCGTAGTAGACACCGGCGCCGCGCCGTTGCGGACCGACAGAGGGTTCAGCTGGTGCGCGGTCCCCTGGGCGTGAGGGCCATGTGCAGCCGGTAGCGATCGGCACGGTACGCCGACCAGGACAACTCCACCACACGGCGTCCGGCGAAGGTAGTCCGCTCCAGCACCAGCAGCGGTGCGCGCCGGGCGACACCCAGGATCCGGGCGACATGACCGTCGGCGTTGTCGGCGCGTACGGTCTGCTCGCCGGAGGTGACCACGACGTCGTACTCGCTGGCGAACACGTCGTACAGGGTGCCGAGCTCGCGGCCGAGCAGGCCGGGGAACAACTTGGCCGGGTAGAAGCCGATCTCGTACGCCATCGGCGAGCCGTCGGCGGTACGCAGCCGCTCGACCCGGATCACCTTGGTGCCCTCGGCGACCCGCAGCCCGTTGGCGGTCTGCAGGTCGGCGTCGATCTCGGTCGCGGACAGTACGACGGTGCCGGGCTCGAGACCGCGGGCCCGCATCTCACGGGAGAACGAGGTGAGGTGGAGCTGCGAGTCGACCTGCGGACCGGTGACGAAGGTTCCCTTGCCGTGCACGCGTTCCAGCGCGCCGGTCTCGACCAGGTCGCTGATCGCCTGCCGGACGGTCACCCGGGACACGTTCAGCCGGTCGACCAGCGCCCGTTCGGACGGGATCGGGTCACCCGGGTGTAGTTCGGCGTCCACCAGTCGCTCGAGCACCTCGCGTACCTGTGCCCGCTTCGTCGCCACCATCGCCGGAGCCTCGCATCCTGTTCGGTGTCACCCGCGCCAGAGGGATCCCAGCGGCGGGTGTTGATGCTAGCGTGGGCAGCATACCTGTTAAGACCAGATAGGACCAGTGATCGCAGTGGTGTCCACCACTCAGATGGCGGCCGAGATCGCGGAGCAGCCGGCAGCGCTGGCGGCGACGTTCGAGCACGTACTTCCGCTGCGCGACGAGATCACCCGGCTCGGCGAGGGCCGAAGGCACGTGATGTTCGTGGCCCGCGGGTCGTCGGACAACGCCTGTGTCTACGGGCGGTACCTGACCGAGATCCACGCCCGCCGCCAGGCGTCGCTTGCCGCTCCTTCGGTTGCGACGCTGTACGGGGCGGCGTACGACCTGGCGGACTCGCTGGTGATCGCGGTCAGCCAGTCCGGCGCGACTCAGGAGATCGTCGACACCGCGGCCTGGGCGAAGCGCAACGGCGCGGCGGTGGTGGGCGTCACCAACTACGCCGATAGCCCACTTGCCGAAGTCGCGGACGTCGCACTGATCACCCAGGCCGGTGTGGAGAAGGCGGTACCGGCCACCAAGACGTATACGACCCAGCTGGCCGCGATCCTCACCGCGGTCGACGCACTGGCGCCTACGCCCGGCACGCTGGACGAGCACATCGCGCGTGTTCCCGAGGTCGCGGCGAAGGCACTGGAGCCGTCGGTCGAAGAGGCGGCCGAGCTGCTCGCGAGCGCGCACGACGTGCTGGCCAGCGGACGCGGGCTGTCGTTCGGGACCACGCTCGAGGTCGCGCTCAAGCTCGAGGAGACCTGCCTGCAGCCGGTCCGCGGCCTGTCGTACGCCGATCTCAAGCACGGCCCGATCGCGGTCGTCGACGCCGATCTGGTCACCATCCTCGTGGCGGCCGGCGACGGCCCCGCGCTGCCCGGCATGACCGAGCTGGCCGCGACCGTCCGCGACAAGGGCAGCCGGATCCTCGGCATCGGCGGCGACGCCGAGTTCGCGAACCGCTGCGACGTCGACCTGCCGGCACCCGACCTGCCCGAACCGGTCGCACCGCTCACGCTGGTCATCCCGGCCCAGCGCACGGTCGAGGCCCTCGCCCGCCGTCTCGGCCTGGACCCCGACGCCCCGCGCGGCCTCAAGAAGGTCACCCAGACCGACTGAGCCAACCGCCGCGCGAGCCACCGGTCACGCGGCCTGTGCAACCCCGTTCGCGAGCAGCACGCCGACCGCCCAGGCCGTCAGGTAACCGCGCCATTCGAGGGCGGCAGCCGGTGAGTACGATGCGAAGTCCTGCTGCCATCCGCCGTCGTCACGCTGATCCGATGCGAGCCGTTCAAGATCGGCCGCGATCACATCGGCCTTGAACAGCGACCGCACCGGCCGGTCCGGGTACGGCGCGAAGCTCAGCGGGCGGATCACCTCGTCGGGAAGCCCACCCTGAACGTGCAGAACGCCGTCCGGCGGGATCACCGATCCGATCCGCTCGATCTCGTCGACCACCTCCGGCCGGCTGTCGGCGAGTCGGTCCAGCATCAGCAGGGCGAACATCAACTCGATCGCTCCCCACTCCCGGTCCGGCTCCGCGATCTGATCCAGGCAGTACGCCGTCGCCCGGGCCAGCCACGGATGCCCGGCAACCGCCGTGTCGTGCCGTGCAACCCGCAGGGCGTTGAGCGTCACCGCGGCGGTGATCTGCAACGACGACACCGAATGATCGGCCTCGGCCCAGAACGGCATACACGCGACCGGGCTCTTGACCGGCAGGGCGAACGGCACGCCGCCGTCCGGCAACGAGTTCGCGTCGAGCCAGTCGCACAGTTCCACCGCCCGCGGCGTGGTCAGCGGTGCGGCGTCGGCCATCGCCTCCAATGCATGCAAGGCCGCGCCTGGCTGGCTGGTCACATCGCGCAGGTCCGGCTCCAGGCCCCAGCCATACCCGCCGTCCGGGTTGCGGTATCCGTCGACGGCGTCGAGGACAGCCTCCAAAGAACCGGAGCCCGTGCGTACGTCGAACCTGCGCCGGTCCAGCACCCGGCCATGACTGGTGAGAAAGGTGCCCGCGGCACCGAGATCGAAGCTCATACCCGCAGCATGCGCCGATCGGGCCGGACGGTCTTGGACATATCGGACTAGTGTCCGAAGTCATGGTCAAGTCGTTCGTTCACGTCTCGTTGCCCGGCCGGGTCGTCCTGGCGCCGGGCTCACTTGACCGTGTCCGGGACGAGATCGACCTACTCACCGACGGTGGCGTTCTGCTGATTGCGGGTGGGTCGGCGCATGAGGCCGGCGACCGCGTCCAGGACCGGCTGGGCGATCGTGTTGTCGCCAGGCTCACCGAGGTTCGCCAGCACGTTCCGGACGACCTCGCAGAAAACGCCCGTGCACAAGCGTCGCGGGCCAGGGTCCTGGTCAGCATCGGCGGCGGTTCGGCGATCGGCCTCGCCAAGGCCGTCGCGCTGACGACCGGTCTGCCGATCCTCGCCGTGCCAACCACCTACGCCGGATCGGAGATGACACCGGTCTGGGGTCTGACCAGCCACGGCGAGAAGCGCACCGGTACCGACCTGCGCGTGCTGCCGCGCACCGTCATGTACGACCCCGAGCTCAGCCGGAACCTTCCGCTCGACGTCACCGTCCCGAGCGTCGCCAACGCGATGGCGCACTGCGTCGAGGCGGTCTGGACCACCCGCGCGAATCCGATCATCGACCTCACGGCCGTCGCGGGCGCCCGTACGCTCGCCGACGGCCTCGCCGAGGTTCGCAAGGACAACACCAGCATGGTTGCCCGGAGCAATCTTCTGTACGGCGCCTGCCTGGCCGGATCCGCAGTGGCGACGGCGGGTACCGGGTTGCACCACAAGATCTGCCACGTCCTCGGCGGCAGCCACAACCTGCCGCACGCGCAGACCCACGCCGCAGTCCTTCCCCACGTCGCGGCGCTCAATGCCGCCGCGATACCACCGGCACTTTCCGAGACCGTCGGCGGACCGCAAGGTCTGTACGACATGTTCCAGCCGGGCGGTCTGAAGGACCTCGGGCTGACCGAGGAGCAGGCCGGCGAGGTCGCGGGCACGATGCCATTGCCGGACAACCCGATCCCAGTCGACCGCGACACGCTGCGGACACTGCTCCACGATGCCTGGGAAGGCCGCCGACCGTCTTAGGAGACCCGTATGGACGACCTCACCGACCAAGTCGTGGCGAGCTTCGCCGGATCGGCCGACCCCCGGGTCCGCGAAGTGATGACCGCGCTGGTCCGGCACCTGCACGCGTTCGCCCGCGAGGTCGGCCTGACCGAGCAGGAGTACTTCGCCGGCATCGACTTCCTGACCCGCACCGGGCAGACCTGCGGCGCCACCCGGCAGGAGTTCGTCCTGCTCGCCGACGTCCTCGGCCTGTCGATGCTCACCGTCGGGCTGGGCGACCGGACGCCGTCCGGCGCGACCGAGCCGACGGTGTTCGGGCCGTTCTTCGTCGAGAGCTCACCCGAGGTTGCCAACGGCAACGACCTGGCGAACGGCGCTCCCGGTATGCCCTGTCTGGTCCGCGGGACGGTAAGCGAGATGGACGGCGGACCGGTCGCCGGCGCCCGGGTCGAGGTATGGCAAGCCGACGACGAAGGCCGCTACGACGTCCAGAAGGACCTGCCGGAGCAGCAGAACCGCGGTCACCTGTTCACCGCCGACGACGGTCGGTTCTGGTTCTGGTCGGTACGGCCGGTGGCGTACCCGATCCCGGACGACGGCCCGGTCGGCGAACTGCTGCATGCGGCCGGGCGCGGTCCGATGCGTCCCGCGCACATTCACTTCATGGTCACCGCGCCCGGCTACCAGCGGCTGATCACGCACGTCTTCGTGGCGGGCGACGAGTACCTCGAGACAGACGCCGTGTTCGGCGTCAAGCCGTCGCTGGTCGCCGAGTTCGCGGAGCATCCGCCCGGCACCGCGCCGGACGGCCGGGCGATGGCGGAGCCGTACGCGACCGTCGAGTACGACCTCGTCATCGCTCGGGGATAGCCCAGCGGCGTACCCAGCTGTGCATCGCGATCGCGGCCGCGGCGGACGCGTTGATCGAGCGGGTCGATCCGAACTGGGCGATCGACAGCACCACGTCGCAGGCATTGTGCGCCTCGTCGGTCAGCCCGGGTCCCTCCTGGCCGAACAGCAGCACGCATTCGCGCGGCAGATCGTACGTCTCCAGCGGCACCGAGCCGGGCAGGTTGTCGATCCCGATCAGCGGCAGCCCGAGGTCGCGCAGGCTGCCGACGTCGGCGTGATACCGGACATGCTGATAGCGGTCGGTCACCATCGCGCCGCGGCGGTTCCACTTCCGCCTGCCGACGATGTGCACCTCGGCGGCGAGGAACGCGTTCGCGGTACGGACGACCGAGCCGATGTTGAGGTCGTGCTGCCAGTTCTCGATCGCTACGTGGAACGGGTGCCGGCGGCTGTCCAGGTCGTCGACGATCGCTTCAAGCCGCCAGTACCGGTACCGGTCGACCACGTTGCGCCGGTCGCCGTGCTCGAGCAGCTCCGGGTCGTACCGGGGATCGTCCGGCCAGGGCCCCTGCCACGGCCCGACGCCCACCTCGTCCGTCACGCGCGCCAGGCTAACCGAGTCCCGGCACCCGGAGCGGAGGCCTTCTCAGATTGAACTCAGGTACGACCCGTTAGTCTGAGCCGGTGCTTTCGCTGACGACACAACTGCTCCCGCAGCTGATGCCGAGCTGGATGGACGCCGAGTGGCTGCTGAACCAGCTCGGCGACTGGGCACTGTGGGTGACGTTGCTGATCGTGTTCATCGAGTGCGGCCTGCTGTTCCCGATCCTGCCCGGTGACTCGCTGCTGTTCGCCGTCGGCCTGTTCATCGCGACCGGGACCATCGATGTACCGCTGTGGCTCGCCTGTGTTCTGCTGACCATCGCGGCATTCCTCGGCAATGTGTCGGGCTACTACATCGGCCGGGTCCTCGGCACGGCATTGTTCAAGAATCCGAACGCCCGCATCCTCAAACCGCAGTACCTCGAGCGCACGCACGAGTTCTTCGACAAGTACGGCAACCGGGCGATCGTGCTGGCGCGGTTCGTACCAGTCGTGCGGACCTTCATCACGCTCGTCGCCGGTGCCGGCCGGATGGACCAGCGGCGGTTCTTCGTCTACACCGGCATCGGCGCCGTGCTGTGGGCGACGGGTGTCACCGTGCTCGGATATTTCCTCGGTCAGGTGGACTTCATCCGCACCCACCTCGAGTCCGCACTGATCCTGATCGTCGCGCTCTCGGTGGTCCCGATGGTGATCGACTACATGCTCACCCGCCGCCGGAACAAGATTGCTAGTGAGCGAACGGGAACAACGGAGCCGACCAAAGGTACGGCTCGCTGAGCTGCTCGATACCCACGACGGCCACGCCGACGTCGGGGAACGCGCCCACCACCTGACCGCGTCCGAGCGAGCACGCCACCCTGGTCACGTCGACGGTATGCCAGACCAGCGCTCCGCGCGGCGGTACGCCCGTGTACAGCAGATCATGCGACCCGAGCCAGGCCGAGGCCTCGGTAGCGTCGTGCCAGCCGGCGTCCTGGCTGTAGCCGAACGCCATCCGCTGGAACTTGAGCGACCAGTCCCGCCATGCGGTCGAGCCGACCCGCTCGAGCTGCCAGGCCAGCGCGGACTCGACGTCGCGCGGGTTCGACGCGGACACCCGCCAGTCGATCTGGCTGTGCGATCGGCTGACGGCCGGACCGGCGGGATCCCGGCGGCTCACCCCCTGTGACACCCCGTACACCTCCGCGACTACCCCGACCCGCCGGGCCATACCGTCAACCAGAAACAGGATCCTGCCGGGCCGGGATACATCGGCCGTACATTCAGCCCGTACCGTCAGCCCGTACCGTCAGCGGAGGGCGGCAAGCTGACGGCGCGCGGCCTCGGCGTCCTCGTCCTTGGCGAGCAGTTGCCACAGCCGGACCGCCCGGCCCAGATAGCGGCGGGCCGAGTCCATATGACCGGACTGCCGGTACAGCTCCCCGAGCAGGGCCGCGGCCTCGGCCTCCACGCTGCGGTCGCCGAGCCGGTGCCCGATCTCCATCGACTGCAGGAGCATCCGCCGCGCCGACGCCTGCTCACCGAGCGCGAGCAGCGCCTGCCCCAGACTGAGCCGGACGTACGACGCGCAGTGGTCGTCGTCGAGCCGCTCCAGGATCGCCAGCGCGGTCCGCAGTTGCCGGACGGCCTGGTCGTGCCGGCCCTGCGCCACACGCACCTCGGCGATGCGGCGCCGGACCTTGGCCTCCCGGTGCGGGTCGCCGAGCTGTTTGGCCAGCCGGTACGCCGTGGCCAGGTGCTTCGTTGCCGGCTCGAGCTCGCCGCGCTCGCGCAGCGCGTTCGCCATGGCGCTCCGGGCGACGGCCTGACAGTTGAGATCACCGACGGCGACGAAGTCCCGCATCGCACTCGACAGCAGTTCCAGCGCCCGATCGATGTCGCCGTCGAGGCGGGCAAGGGTGGCGAGCCCGACCGCGCTGACGCCGGCGCCGGCCCGGTCGCCGATCTCGGCGAAGATCGCAACCGCTTCGGACAGCGACCGGCCGGCCATCGCGTAGTCGTCGCGGTAGATCCCCAGCTGGCCGAGGTTGCGCAGCATGATGCCCTGACCGAGCCGATTGCCACAGGCCCGCGCGCTGGCCAGGCCGACCAGGTGCGCCTCACCCCACTCGTCGAACCCGGCTCGCATGTCCAGGTAGAGCCCCCACGCCGAGACGATCCGCCAGGCATGCTCGTGCAGCCCGGCCTGCGCCGCGGCCCGGACGGTCTGGACGAATCCGCCGCGCTCGGCATCGAACCACGCGACCGCCGCTGCCGGGGTGAGCTTCGGGTCCTGCGGCACCGGAGCGTGCTTGTCCGGGATGCCGAAGTACTCGAACGGCAGCCGCTCGTACGCCTGCAGGCAGCGCGTCAGCACCGCGTCCATCACGACGCTCAGGTCGTCCAGGGCCTGCTTGCGCTCGGCCTGGTCACCGACCTGGGTCGCGTGCAGCCGGAGCAGGTCGTGTAGCCGGAATCGGGACCCGCCGGCATGGTCGCGGGTACTGACCTGGACCAGGTTGGCCTCGATCAGCCGGTCCAGCGACCGGTCCGCGGCGGCCCGCCCGGCGATCGCGCCGAGCGAACGTGCGGAGAAATCGCCCACCGCCAGGTAGCCGATCACCCGGTACAGCCGGGCCTCGTCCGGGCCGAGCGAGGCATAACTCAGGTCCGCACTGGTCCGGACCGCGAGCTCGCCGAGGGTCAACTCGTCGAGCCGGTGCGTCTCGTCGCGCAGCCGCCGGGCCAGATCGGCGACGGTCAGGTCGGGCCGCTGCACCAGCCGGCCGGCCGCGATCCGGATCGCCAGCGGAAGGTTGCCGCAGGCATCGATCACCTCGGCGACCGCGCCCTCGTCCCCGTTCACCCAGCCGATCCCGGCGAGCCGGCGGAACAGGCCGATCGCCTCCTCTTCGTCGAGTACGTCGAGCTGGACAGTGTCCGCGCCGGGCAGGTCGGGCAGCATCCGCCGGCTGGTGATCACCAAGGCCGACGCGCCGGTACCGGGCAGCAGCGGAAGCACCTGACTGGCCGCCACCACGTCGTCCAGCACGATCAGCACCCGCCGGCTGGCCAGCTCCGACCGCAGCGCCGCCGACCGCCGCTCCGGGTCCGACGGCACCGCCGAGTCCGCTACGTCGAGACTCCGCAGCAGGTCGAACAACGCACCGGCCGGATCCCGCGGCTGGGTGGCGCCGAGCATGTCCAGATAGATCTGCCCGTCCGGGAACGAGTCGCGGACCAGGTGCCCGAGCCGGACGGCCAGCGCGGACTTGCCGGTGCCGGGCGGACCCGAGATCACCGCGATCGGCGGCCGTACGGGGTCCCGGCCGCAGACCAGGTCACGCAGCTGCTCCAGGGACGAGTCGCGGCCGCTGAAGTCGGGCAGGTCGAGCGGGAGCTGGCTCGGGACCGCCGACATGGTGTCGCGCGGGAGAGTCGTCGCCGCGGCGGACCGGCGTACCGGCGCCCGGGGCTTGCGGGCACGTGCGCCCGCGGCGCGCAACTCAGGGCCCGGCTCGACGCGGAGTTCCTCAGCGAGGATGCCGGCCGCCTTCTCGTACGCCGCCCGGGCCTCGCCCACCCGGCCGGCGCCGGCCAGCGCGTCGACGAGCCGGGCCCACATTTGCTCGTCGTACGGGTCCTCGGCGAGCCGGTCGTTGAGCAGCAACGCGGCGCCGGTGTGGTCGCCGTGCGCGAGCCGCAGGTCGAGCAGGGCATCGGTCAGGCCGCGGTGCTGCGCCTCGAGCCGGGCCAGCGAACCCTCCCAGGCCGAGGCCGGGGTGAGGTCCTCCAGCGGCCGGCCACGCCACAGGCCGAGCGCCTGGCCGTAGATCCGCAGCGCGGTCTGCTCATCGCCCGCGACCCGCAGGTGCCCGCCCTCGGCCAGCAACGACTCGAACAGGCTCGCGTCGAGCTCGTCGACGCCGACCTCGATGCTGTACCCGGCCGCCGACGTGTCGATCGGTGCCGGGAGCACCGACCGCAGCGAGCGTACGTAGGTGCGGATGTTCGCGGTCGCCGACGCCGGCGGACGTCCCTCCCATAACGCGTCGGCGATCAGGTCGGTCGAGACGAACCGGTTCGGGTGCAGCAGCAGGGTCGCGAGCAACTGGCGCGGTTTGCCGGCCCGTAGCGCCTGGCCATCGGCGTGCGGCAGGCGCATCGGGCCGAGGATCTCGTACCTCAGACCGCCACGCACCCCAGCCCCTCTCGGACATAACTCCCGCGCAAACCCCGCCCAATCGTGACACGTCGTGACGACGCTGGCGAGCGACCGGAGAGCGACGGATGTACGCGGGATGTATCCGCACGGAGCATCGTGTACTCCGGTACCGGGGGGAGGGCAGGCCCGGGCGCGGTGATTGCCAGCATCGTGACCCGGGCCTGAATCCAGGTCGGCGCGTCGCTCGGGGACGCGCCGGGCTGTGTCAGCGGCCGCCGGTGAACGGTGGCTGGCCGTCCTGCGGGCCGGGCGTACCGGCCGGCGGACCGCCGAAACCAGGACCACCGGTGGGTGGACCGCTGTAACCGGGGCCACCCGCTGGCGGCAGGCCTGGCTGCGGCTGGCCGTTGCCGGGGATCTCCGGCTGGATCGCACCCGACGCCGGATCCTGGTTCATCGCGGGGGGCGGCTGCTCGCCGTCCACCGCGCCGATGGTGCCGAACGAGACCTGCGGCACCGACCGGACCTGCTGGTCCTCGACCTCGAAGTAGCCGGCCTTGTCGAACTTGAACATCCCCGCGATCAGGTTCGACGGGAACGCCTCGACCCGGGTGTTGTAGTCGCCCACGTTGGCGTTGTAGAACCGGCGGCCGGCCGCGATCCGGTCCTCGGTGTCGGTGAGCTCACGCTGCAGGCTGAGGAAGTTCTGGTTCGACTGGAGTTGCGGGTACGCCTCGACCGAGACCATCAGCTGCCGCAGCGCACCGGACAGTGCCGCCTCGGCCTGGGCCCGCTGCTCGGGCGCGGCACCCTCGGCGCTGACCGCTTGGGTCCGCAGCCGGGCCACCTCCTCGAACACATGCCGCTCGTGCGCCGCGTACGCCCGTACCGTCTCGACCAGGTTCGGGATCAGGTCGTACCGCCGGTGTAGTTCCACGTCGATCTGCCGCCACGACTCCTGGATCAGGTTGCGCTGCTTGACGAAGCGGTTGTACGACACGATCAAGGCGATCGCGACGATCACGATCACCGCGACCACCAGGATGATGACCCACACCATGCTCGGCTCCCGTGTAGTCGGAACTTCCGGGTACGACCCTAGCCCGGTCCCGGGTCGATCACCCTCGGCAGGGCGTCGCCCCCGGCATCAGGCCAGCCCGAGGTCGCCGAGGCCGAACGCGTACCGGTACTCCAGACCCTCTGTCTCGATCTTCTCCTTGGCCCCGGTCGCCCGGTCGACGATCACCGCGACCGCTACCACCTCTGCGCCCTCGGCGCGCAGTGCCTCGACCGCGGTGAGCACGGACGCGCCGGTCGTGGAGGTGTCCTCGACGGCGAGCACCCGGCGTCCGGCCACGTCCGGGCCCTCGATCCGGCGCTGCAGGCCGTGCGCCTTCTCGGCCTTCCGGACAACGAACGCGTCCAGCCGCCGGCCCTGCGCCGCGGCGGCGTGCATCATCGCCATCGCGACCGGGTCCGCGCCGAGCGTGAGGCCGCCGACGGCGTCGTAGTCCAGGTCCTCTGTCAGCGCGAGCATCTGCTGCCCGATGAGCGGCGCCGCCTCGCCGTCCAGCGTGACCCGGCGCAGGTCGACGTAGTAGTCCGCGTCCCGTCCTGACGACAGCGTCACTCGCCCGTGTACGACGGCACGATCCCGGATCAGCGCCAGCAACGTCTCACTCATGGCTGTCGAGCCTAATGGCCTGGTGGATCGCGATGATCAACCGCTCGGCGGGCGATGGCGGCGGCCGCCGGCAGGACGGCACGGCAGAACAGCGTGGCCGGCGACAAGCCGGCGTTCGCGGTGTTGGGAGCGGCGTCGTACTGTGCGGGATGCCGCACAACGGCGTGCGGTACGACGAGCTGGAGGCGAGCGTGAAGGCGCTGGTGAAGGCCCGCAACGAGCCGGGCCTGTGGCTTCAGGACGTTCCGGAGCCCCGGATCGCCGCGGACGAGGTGCTGATCAAGGTGCTTCGTACCGGTCTGTGCGGCACCGACCTGCACATCCAGGACTGGGACCACTGGGCGCAGAAGAACGTGCCGGTCGGGCTGATCACCGGGCACGAGTTCTGCGGCGAGGTCGTCGAGATCGGCGCCGGCGTTCGCGACGTCGCCGTCGGTGACCTGGTCAGCGGCGAGGGTCATCTCGTCTGCGGGCACTGCCGCAACTGCCGGGCCGGGCGGCGGCACCTGTGCATCAACACCCGCGGGCTCGGCGTCCACGTACCGGGAGCGTTCGCCGAGTACGTCGCACTGCCGGCCGGGAACGCGTGGGTACACCGCGACCCGGTCGACCTGGATGTTGCCGCGATCTTCGACCCTTTCGGCAACGCCGTGCATACCGCCTTGTCGTTCCCGGTGGTCGGCGAGGACGTACTGGTCACCGGTGCCGGGCCGATCGGGATCATGGCCGCCGCGGTGGCCCTGCACGCCGGCGCCCGGCACGTCGTTATCACCGACCTGTCGGACTACCGGCTCGAACTGGCCCGCGCCGTCGGCGTGACACTCGCGCTCGACGTCGCCGAGACGAGCATCGGCGACGCGCAGGCGAAGCTGAACATGCGCGAGGGCTTCGACGTCGGCATGGAGATGTCCGGCAAGCCCGCCGCGCTGCGCGACATGATCGCGAACATGAACCACGGCGGGAAGATCGCGATGCTCGGCCTCCCGGCCGACGAGATCGCGATCGATTGGAGCACCGTGGTGCTGCACATGCTGACGATCAAGGGCATCTACGGCCGGGAGATGTTCGAGACCTGGTACGAGATGTCGGTGATGCTCGAGCGCGGCCTCGACCTCAGCCCGGTGATCACCCACCGGTTCGGGTACACCGACTTCGAGCAGGCCTTCGACACCGCTCGTGAAGGACGCTGCGGAAAGGTGATCCTGGACTGGACCCGCGAGACGCTGCAGACCGGGGAGACCGGCAAGGAGACACGCAGGGAGACGAACTGATGCTCGGCACGATGAAGGACGACCTGCAGGCGACGATCGAGCAGATCCGGTCCGACGGGCTGTACAAGGCGGAGCGGGTGATCACCTCACCGCAGAACTCGCACATCTCCGTTGCCTCGGGCACCGTCCTCAACTTCTGCGCGAACAACTACCTCGGCCTGGCCGATCACCCCGAGGTGATCGCCGCGGCCAAGCAGGCGCTGGACGACTGGGGCTTCGGGATGGCCTCGGTGCGGTTCATCTGCGGCACCCAGGAGATCCACAAGAAGCTCGAGGGCGCCCTCAGCGCCTTCCTCGGCACCGACGACACGATCCTGTTCAGCTCGTGCTTCGACGCCAACGGCGGAACGTTCGAGACGCTGCTCGGCGCCGAGGACGCGGTGATCTCCGACGAGCTCAACCACGCGAGCATCATCGACGGCATCCGGCTGTGCAAGGCCAAACGGTACCGGTACAAGAACCGCGACATGACCGACCTGGAGGCCCGGCTCAAGGAGGCCGCCGACGCCCGGTACCGGCTGATCGCGACCGACGGTGTGTTCTCGATGGACGGGTACGTAGCGCCGCTGGACGAGATCTGCGCGCTGGCCGAGCGGTACGACGCGCTGGTGATGGTGGACGACTCGCACGCCGTCGGTTTCGTCGGGCCCACGGGTGGCGGTACGCCGGAACTGTTCGGCGTCACCGACAAAGTGGACGTGATGACCGGCACGCTGGGCAAGGCGCTGGGCGGTGCGTCCGGCGGGTATGTGTCCGGCCGGGCCGAGATCGTCGAGCTGATGCGCCAGCGGGCCCGGCCGTACCTGTTCTCCAACTCGCTGGCACCAGCCGTCACAGCGGCGTCGCTGAAGGCACTGGAGCTGCTCGGATCGTCGAGCGAACTGCTCGACCGGCTCCGGGCGAACACGGCGCTGTTCCGGTCCAAGATGACCGAGGCCGGGTTCGACATCCTGCCGGGCGACCACCCGATCGTGCCGGTGATGATCGGCGACGCGGCCGAGGCCGGCCGGCTGGCGGACCGGCTGCTGGACAAGGGCATCTACGTGATCGGCTTCTCCTACCCGGTGGTGCCGCACGGCAAGGCCCGGATCCGCACCCAGCTGTCGGCCGCGCACTCGATCGGGGACGTCGAGCAGGCCGTCCGGGCCTTCACCGAAGCCCGCGACGAACTGTCCGTCTCATAGCCAACTCGATCTGGCCAGCTTTCCCGGCCCGGCCTACCGTCGGGACCAGGCAGCCCAGCCAGACGAACGAAGGACGTGAGGACATGGTCTCGGTAGGTCTCGTGGTGAAGATGGTCGCCAAGCCGGAAACCCAGGATGAGCTGGCCGAGTTTCTCACCGGAGCGCTCGCCCTCGCGAACCAGGAGGCCGGCACCGAGGTGTGGATGGCGCTGCGGACCGACGCGTCCACCTTCTGGATCGTCGATGCCTTCCCGTCCGACACCGAACGGCAGGCCCACCTGAACGGACCGATCGCCGCGGCACTGATGCAGAACGCCGACCGCCTGCTCAGCACGCCGCCGGAGATCAACCCGGCCGACGTCCTCGCGATCAAGTAGCGAAGCGCTGGCCATGGCGGCGATGTCGGAGCGAGCGATCAACCGGGCCATGCTGGCGCGGCAGATGCTGCTCGAACGGCACGACGCCGAGCCGGCCGAGGCGGTCGAGCGGCTCGCCGGATTACAGGGACAGGAACCGAAGCACCCGTACGTGGGATTGTGGACGAGGCTGACCGGCTTCGAGTCCGACAGCCTCCACAAGACGCTCGACGATCGCACCGTGGTGCGGGCGACCCTGATGCGCGGCACGCTGCACCTGTTCAGCGCGAAGGACTACCTGACGTTCCGGATGACGCTGCAGCCGGTTCTTGCCGGGGCGATGTCGGTGCTGGCCGACCGGTCCGAGGGCGTCGAGCCGGACGAGGTCGTCGAGGCCGCGCGGGAGGTACTCGCCGACGGGCCGATGAGGTTCGCCGACATCCGCTCGGCGCTGACCGAGCGGTTCCCCGGCCTGAACGACCGGGCGCTCGGTTACACGACGCGGATGCTGGTCCCGCTGGTGGTGGTACCGGACGGGAGCCGCTGGGGGTTCCCGGCCAACGCACCGTTCACGCTCTCCGACGACTGGCTCGGCAAGCAGCCGGCCAAGCGCGCCGTACCGGGCAAACTGGTCCTGCGATACCTGGCCGCGTTCGGCCCGGCCACCCCGGCCGACTTCCAGACCTGGTCCGGTCTGCAGAAGGCCAAGCCGGTGTTCGACAAGGTCGCCGGCGACCTGGTCGTCCTGAAGGATGCCGCCGGCAAGGACCTGTACGACGTACCGGACGCTCCGCGGCCCGACGAGGACACCGACGCACCGGTGCGGTACCTGCCGGAGTTCGACAACGTGCTGCTCTCGCATGTCAAGCGGTCCAGGATCATCGCCGACGAGTACAAGCCGGCAGTGTTCACCAAGAACCTGCGGGTCAAGTCGACGTATCTGGTCGACGGCATGGTCGCCGGCCTGTGGATCAGCGAGCTCAAACGCGGCGTCGCCACCCTGCGGCTGACCCCGTTCGGCAAACTCACCAAGAAGGTCCGCACCGAGCTCGAGAAAGAAGGAACAAGCCTTCTGGAGTTCCTGGAACCCGCAGCGAAGTCATACGCCGTCACCTCGGAATGAGGCAGTTCTCACACCTGCATGCCTTTCGCGGACCGGCCGGTAACCCGTGAGATAGAGGCATGAGCACTGTCCCGGCGATCAGCCTCGATAACGGCGTCGACATCCCACAGCTCGGACTGGGCGTGTGGCAGATCGACGATTCAGCCGTCGCCGACGCGGTCGCGGTCGCGTTCGATGCCGGTTACCGGCACATCGACACCGCCCGGATCTACGGAAACGAACGGGGTGTCGGCCGTGCTGTCGCCGCCTCCGGGTTGCCGCGGGATGAGATCTTCGTCACCACCAAGGTCTGGAACAACGACCAGGGGTACGACCGGACGCTGCGCGCCTTCGACGCCAGCGCGGCCCGGCTCGGGCTGGAGCAGATCGACCTGTACCTGATCCACTGGCCGGCCGCCCGCCAGGACCGGTACGTCGACAGCTGGCGCGCGTTCGAGAAGTTGTACGCCGACGGCCGGGCCCGTGCGATCGGAGTGTCCAACTTCGGGGTCAGGCAGTTGCAGCGGCTGTTCGACGAGACCAGCGTGCGGCCGGTGATCAACCAGATCGAGCTGCACCCGCGCCGGCCGCAGGACGAGCTGCGCGGCTTCCACGCCGAGAACGACATCGTCACCGAGGCGTACAGCCCCCTCGATCAGGGCGCTCTGCTGAACGACGAGACGCTGCAGAAGGTGGCCGCCAAGCACGGCCGGACCGCGGCGCAGGTGGTGCTGCGCTGGCACATCCAGCTCGGCAATGTGGTGATCCCGAAGTCGAAGACACCTGCGCGGATCGCCGAGAACGCCGACGTGTTCGACTTCAAGCTCGACAACGACGACATGGCCGCCATCGCCGACCTCGAACGGACCTAGCCCTCACACCGATGGGGTCATGGCCGTTCAACGGTCGTGACCTCGACGATCTTGCCAGCCGGTCCGGTCTCGGCCCGGCGTGACTTCGGCCTGCTCTGGACCGGCCAGTCGCTCAGCCTGCTCGGCGACCAGTTCCTGGTGCTGACGCTGCCGTTGCTCGCGGTGACTCTGCTCGGTGTCTCGCCGGCGACCGCGGCGTTGCTGAACTTCGCCCTCTTCCTGCCGTTCCTGCCGCTCGGACTGCCGGCCGGCGCGCTGGTGGACCGCTGGCCGCGGCGTACGACGATGATGATCGCCGATGGCGTGCAACTGGTCTCGTTCGCGACGATCGCAGTACTGGCCGCGACCGGCCGGCTCGGGTTCGGCGTGCTGGTCGTCCTGATCGCTGTGAGCGGTTCGGCGGTCGTGTTCTTCCAGGTCGCGTACACGTCGTACCTGCCGAGCCTGTTCCCGGCGACCACCGACCTGCAGCGCGGCAACACCCGGCTGGCGCTGTCGGAGTCGGCGTCGAAAGCGGTCGGGCCGATGCTCGCCGGACCGGTGATCGCGCTGGTCGGCGCCGTCGGCGCGGTGGCCGTGAACACGGCCAGCTTCGCGGCATCCGTGCTGTCACTTGCCCTGGTGCGGCATCGTGAGCCGGTCCACGACAACGATCGGTCGGCGCGGATGCGCCGGGAGATCGCGGACGGGCTGCGGTTCGCCGCATCGCATCCGGTGCTGCAGCCGGTACTGGCCTGCGGTACGACGTACGTGATCTTCCTGAGCATGGTCGAGACCAGCCTGGTGCTGTACCTGCGCAACGTGCTGCACCTGTCGCCGCAGTGGATCGGCATCGTGATCGGCGCGGCCGCGGCGGGCTACCCGATCGGCAACCTGGTCTCGACCCGGCTGGCCGACCGCCTCGGTCCGCCGCGGGCACTGATGCTGGCGGCGACGATCTCGGTGACCGGGATCGTGGCGATGCCCGCCTTCGGTTCACTCGGCGGCGGTCGCGGCGCGGCCGGACTGGTCCTCGGCAGCATCGTGCACTGCATCGGCGAGGGTGCGTTCAGCCCGACCTCGGTGACCGTCCGGCAAACCGTCACCCCACCGGAACTGCTCGGCCGCACCAACGGTGTGCAGCGGTTCCTGCTCGCCGGCGCGGTCGCGCTCGGAGCCCTGCTCGCGGCCGGCACGACCGCGGCGATCGGTCTGGCCGGGACGGTATGGGTCGGCGCACTGGGAACCGTGTTGTGTCTGCCGGCGCTGGCTCGGCGGGGCGTACTGGCGGCACTGCTCCGGCGTTAGCGGGTGCGGCGCATGCGGTCGAGGCCGATCTTCGAGACTCGATCGACGACCGTACGGGGGGTGATCTTCGACGCACCGATCAGCACCTTGTACCGCAGGCTCGGGATCGACAGCGACTTGCCCTTGCGCAGGTCGTTCCAGGCCTCCGTGGCGACCTCGGGCGCGTTCAGCCACATGAACGACGGCACCGAGGACATATCCGCGCCCATCCGCTGGTGGAACTCGGTGCGCACCCACCCCGGGCAGAGCGCCATCACCCGCACGCCTTGCGGGCGCAACTCCATCGCCAGGCCCTCGGAGAAGTTGGTGACCCAGGCCTTGTGCGCGCTGTACGGCCCGCGGTGCGCGAAACCTGCGGTCGACGACACGTTCACGATCGCGCCGGCGTGCCGCTCCATCATCGGCCCGACCGCGGCATGGGTGAGCCGCAGCACAACCCGGACCAGCAGGTCGAGTTGGCGCTCCTGCTCCTCGACCGTGGTGTCCCAGAACGCCTTGCGCTGGCCGAACCCGGCGTTGTTCACCAGTACGTCGACCGAGTCCGCGACCCGCTCCTCGACCCGGCCGCGCTGCTCGTCGTCGAGCAGGTCGGCCGGCAGTACCTCGCACGAGACGCCGTACCGGGTCCCGACCTCGTCGGCGACCTTCGCCAGCCGGGCCTCGTCGCGGGCCACCAGCACCAGGTCGTGCCGCTCCGCGGCCAGCTTGTCCGCGAACGCCCGTCCCAGTCCAGCCGTCGCACCCGTGATCAACGCAGTCGCCATGCCTGAGACGCTACCTGGCAGTTCGACGCGATTTCACTTCAGCGCTACGCGCCCGTCGGGTCCCGGCGGTGTTCTGGGCAGGCTCGTGTCCCCGCCCGCTGAGAGGTGCACGCCATGCCCGAGGTCAATCGCCGCCGGTTCCTTCAGCTCGCCGGCGCCGCCGCGTCGTTCACCGCCATGTCCGACAGCATCGCCCGCGCCGCCGCGATCCCGGCCCGGCATCGCACCGGGACCATCCGCGACGTCGAGCACATCGTCGTTCTGATGCAGGAGAACCGTTCGTTCGACCACTACTTCGGCACGCTGCGGGGCGTACGCGGATTCGGCGATCCGCGCCCGACCTCGCTGCCCAACGGCAAGACCGTGTGGCACCAATCCGACGGCAACCGTGAGGTGCTGCCGTTCCGGCCGGACGCCGACGACCTGGGCCTGGCGTTCATCCAGGACCTGCCGCACAGCTGGCCGGACGCCCACGAGGCCTTCAACGACGGCCGGTACGACCAGTGGATCCCAGCGAAGGGGTCGACCACGATGGCGTACCTGACCCGCGAGGACATCCCGTTCCACTACGCGCTCGCCGACGCGTTCACGATCTGTGACGCGTACTACTGCTCGTTCATGGGTTCGACCGACCCGAACCGCTACTACATGTGGACCGGGTACACCGGCAACGACGGCGTCGGCGGCGGGCCTGTGCTCGGCAACGACGAGGTCGGCTACGGGTGGATGACGTACCCGGAACGACTGGAGCAGGCCGGCATCTCCTGGAAGATCTACCAGGACTCCGGCGACGGGCTCGACGGGCCCGGCTTCTGGGGCTGGACCGGAGACGCGTACATCGGCAACTACGGCGACAACTCGTTGCTCTACTTCAACAACTACCGCAACGCCACTCCCGGCAATCCGCTGTACGACAAGGCCCGCACCGGTACGACGGCCAAGAACGGCGACGGGTTCTTCGACATCCTGCGTGCCGACGTGGCCGCGGACCGGCTCCCGCAGATCTCCTGGATCGCCGCGCCTGAGGCGTTCACCGAGCACCCGAACTGGCCGGCGAACTACGGCGCCTGGTACATCTCGCAGGTGCTCGACGCGCTCACGTCGAACCCGGAGGTGTGGAGCAAGACCGCACTGTTGGTCAACTACGACGAGAACGACGGCTTCTTCGACCACCTCGTACCGCCGTACCCGCCGATGTCGGCCGCACAGGGCCGCTCGACCGTCGCCGTCGGGCCGGACCTGTACGCCGGTGACACGAACCGCGCCGCCGGTGCGTACGGACTCGGCCAGCGGGTGCCGATGATCGTGATCTCGCCGTGGAGCAAGGGCGGGTACGTCTGCTCCGAGACCCTGGACCACACCTCGGTGATCCGGTTCATGGAGCGGCGGTTCGGCGTGATCGAGCCGCACATCTCGCCGTGGCGGCGGGCCGTCTGCGGCGACCTGACCAGCGCGTTCGACTTCACCCGCAGCGACAGCCGCCCCGTGTCACTGCCGGACACCGACGGCTACCAGCCGCCGGACCGCGAGCGCCACGACGACTACATCCCGGCGGTGCCGGCCGACCCGATGGTGCCCAAGCAGGAGCGTGGCCGGCGGCGTACCCGGCCGCTGGCGTACGCGCCCTCGGTCGACGCCGAGGCCTCGTCCTCCGGCGTCGAGCTCACCTTCGCGACCGGCAAGCACGCGGGCGGCGCGTTCTACGTCACCGCGGCGAAGCGCGACGATGGCCCGTGGACGTACACCACCGAGGCGGGCAAGCAGGTCTCCGACACGTGGAACGGCACCAACTACGACCTGACGGTGACCGGGCCGAACGGCTTCACCCGCGCTTTCGCCGGCCACGGCACCGGCCCGGAGGTGACCGCGCGGCACGACTCGTCCGGCGACCTGCACCTGGTGCTGTCGAACGCCACTGCGCAGACCGTCAGGCTCACGCTGACCAGCGCCTATCGCGGCCGTAAGCGCACCTTCACCGTCAAGCCCGGACAGTCCGTCGCGCACACGGTCGACCTCGGCGGCAGCGACCATTGGTACGACCTCATGGCCAGCTCGGACCACGACAGCGACTGGCTGCGCCGGCTGGCCGGCTACGTCGAGACCGGCCTCCCCGGTCTCAGCGACCCCGGCATCGCCACCGACTGACGCGCTTCGTCGCGACTGACCTGCAACCGGCCCGGATGACGTGCTGCAACTCGTCATCCGGGCCGCTTTCGCGTCATCCGGGCCAGGGGCCGCGGGACGACGCGTCGTAGGGTCGGGGTCATGCGACAGCTTGTGCACCGGTTGCAGGGCCTCGGCACCACCATCTTCGCGGAGATGTCCGCGCTCGCCGTGCGGACCGGCTCGGTCAACCTCGGCCAGGGGTTCCCGGACCGCGACGGGCCGGACTCGCTGCTGGAGGACGCGATCGCCGCGATCCGGTCCGGGGTGAACCAGTACCCGCCGGGTCGCGGCGTACCGGCCCTGCGCACGGCGATCGCGGACCACCAGCGCCGGTTCTACGGGATCGAGCTCGACCCGGACACGCAGGTGCTGGTCACCACCGGTGCGACCGAGGCGGTCGCGTCCGCGCTGCTCGCATACGTCGAGTCCGGTGACGAAGTGGTCGCGCTGGAGCCCTACTACGACTCGTACGCCGCCTGTATCGCGATGGCCGGCGGCAAGCGGGTGCCGGTTACGCTGCATTCGCCGGACTTCCGGCTCGACGTCGATGCCCTGCTCGCCGCGGTGACCGACAAGACGACCGTGTTGCTGATCAACTCGCCGCACAACCCGACCGGCACGGTGCTGAACGACGACGAACTGCGCGTGATCGCAGACGTCGCGATCGAGCACGACCTGGTCGTGATCACCGACGAGGTGTACGAGCACCTGACGTTCGACGGAGTCGCGCATAAGCCACTGTCGGCGTACGACGGGATGGCCGAGCGTACGGTCAGCATCAGCAGCGCCGGCAAGACGTTCTCGGTCACCGGCTGGAAGATCGGCTGGGTCACAGGTGCGCCGGAGGTGGTGACGGCGGTGACCACGACCAAGCAGTTCCTGACGTACACCTCCGGAGCGCCGTTCCAGCCGGCCGTCGCGACAGCGCTTGCCCTGGGCAACGACTACTACGAGGAGCTGCGGTCGTCGCTGCAGCACAAGCGGGACCTACTCTGCGCCGGGCTGACCGAGCTCGGGTTCGGCGTGCATGTTCCGCAGGCGACGTACTTCGTCACCACCGACGTACGGCCACTCGGGTTCGACGACGGGATCGAGTTCTGCCGGATGCTGCCGGAACGATGCGGTGTCGTCGCCATCCCGCACCAGGTGTTCTACGACAACGTCGAGGCGGGCCGGCCGCTGGTGCGGTGGGCGTTCTGCAAGCAGGAGCCGGTGCTCCAGGAGGCACTGGACCGGCTGTCCAAGCTCAGCTGAGCATCAGCGTCTGGCTCCGAACCAGTCCCGGGTCGGCTGCTGCAGCATCGTCACCAGCAGTAAGCCGTGCACGGCCGTTCCGAGGATGCCACCCGGCAACGACAACAACCCGCCCGCGATACCCACCACCGCCACCGCGAGCATCACGATCCGCGCCCAGCCCTTGCGCTGCAGCAGGAACACGGCCGGCACCAGGTACATCGCGGCGGACAGCAAACCGGCGAACACGACCGCTCCGGATGCGTCCGCCGATCCGGTCAGCTGCTCGCTGATCGAGCCGCCGCCGATCGTCAGCACCGCGATGCTGAGCAATATGCACAACCCGCTGAGCCCGAACCCGATCAGCGCCGCGACCGTCACCTGCCACGGTCGCGCCACCGGTACCTGCGCCTGCCCGAACGGCAGCTGGTACGGCCCGGGGTCCTGCTCAGTCACGTCCCGATGATCGCAGACCCCTGGTTACGCCCTACCTGGCCGCCGCGAACCACCGCCGCGACCTCGGGGTCCAGAGCATGACCACGACCAGCGCGCAGATCACCGTTCCGCCGATCGACTCGGCCGTCATCCCGCCGAGGATGCCGACCACGACGCCGAGACCGAACAGCACTGTCAGCACCCACCGGGCCCGGCCTCGGCCCTTGAGCGCGAGCCGCCCGCTCACGACCATGAACATGCACACGGCCAGGCTGACCGCGCCGATCACGCGCAACGTACCGGGGTCCTCGCCGGCGTCCCGCCGGAACTCGGCGGTGCCGGCGGTGACGACCAGGATGAGCCCGGACAACGTCCCGATCACGCCGAGGATCATCGCCAGCACACCGGCCGCCGTCACCGACCCCGGCCGCCCGGACGGGCTGGTGGGCAGGTACTGCTGCGAAAGCAACGGCGCGGGCAAAGATAGGTGCCGCCTTCCCGCCTCTGCTCGACGTCTTCGAGCAAGTGGCCAGCCAAGTCCGACAGCGTGTCCAGGAGCTGAACGCAGGTAAGTGATCGAATGCACCTTTGCGGGTCATCGCCCGTTTCTTGGGCGTAGCGATCCAATGGAACCTCTCCGATCTCGCGCTCCCGTGCGGGTCGGGTCATGCCCCGCCCGCGGTCAGCCCCGGACTGCCGTGACCTCCAGGGCGTCCTTGGCCTCGTTGAGGCCGACGTGGACGGTGTCGCCGTCGCGCAGGTCGCCGGACAGCAGCGACCGGGCCAACTGGTCGCCGATCGCGGACTGGACCAGCCGGCGCAGCGGACGGGCGCCGTACACCGGGTCGTAGCCGGTCATCGCCAGCCACTCCTTGGCGTCCTCGCCGACGTCGAGCGTGATCCGCCGGTCGGTCAGCCGCGCAGACAGTGCTTGAATTTGCAACCCGACGATCTGGGTCAGCTCCTCGCTGCCGAGCGCGTCGAACAGGACGATCTCGTCCAGCCGGTTGAGGAACTCCGGCTTGAACGACTGGCGTACGACGTTCAGCACGTGGTCGCGCTTGGTGTTGTCGTCCAGCGTCATGTCGGCCAGGTAGTTCGAGCCCAGGTTGCTGGTCAGGATCAGGATCACGTTGCGGAAGTCGACCGTACGGCCCTGGCCGTCGGTCAGCCGGCCGTCGTCGAGCACCTGTAGCAGTACGTCGAACACCTCGGGGTGGGCCTTCTCGACCTCGTCGAGCAGGATCACCGAGTACGGGCGCCGCCGGACCGCCTCGGTCAGCTGGCCGCCCTCCTCGTACCCGACATAGCCGGGCGGGGCGCCGACCAGCCGGGCGACGCTGTGCTTCTCGCCGTACTCGCTCATGTCGATGCGGACCATGGCGCGCTCGTCGTCGAACAGGAAGTCGGCCAGCGCCTTGGCCAGTTCGGTCTTGCCGACACCGGTCGGGCCGAGGAACAGGAAGCTGCCGGTCGGCCGGTCCGGGTCGGAGATGCCGGCCCGGGCGCGCCGTACCGCGTCGGCCACGGCCGCCACGGCCTTGCGCTGACCGATCAGCCGCTTGCCGAGTTCATCCTCCATCCGCAACAGCTTGCCGGTCTCGCCCTCGAGCAGGCGGCCGGTCGGGATGCCGGTCCACATCGCGATCACCTCGGCGATCTCGGTGGGGCCGACCTCGTCGTGCACCATCGCGTCCGGCTGCGGCTCGGTCGACTCCTCCGACGACAGCGTCTCCAGCTCCTTGGTGAGCTGCGGGATCTCGCCGTACAGGATTCGGGCCGCGGTTTCCAGGTCGCCGTCGCGCTGGGCACGCTCGGCCTGGCCGCGCAGCTCGTCGATGCGCTCCTTGACCTCGCCGACCCGGTTCAGGCCGGACTTCTCCTTCTCCCAGCGGGCCTCGAGCGCGCGCAGCTCCTCCTCGCGGTCCGCGAGGTCCTTGCGCAGCCTGACCAGCCGCTCCCGGCTGGACTCGTCCTCCTCGCGCTCCAGCGCGAGCTCCTCCATCCTCAGCCGGTCCACCTGGCGGCGCAGGCTGTCGATCTCGATCGGGGAGGAGTCGATCTCCATCCGCAGCCGGGACGCCGCCTCGTCGACCAGGTCGATCGCCTTGTCCGGAAGCTGCCGGCCGGAGATGTACCGGTGCGACAGTGTCGCCGCGGCGACCAGAGCGGAGTCGGAGATGGCGACCTTGTGGTGCGCCTCGTACCGCTCCTTGAGACCGCGCAGGATCGCGATCGTGTCCTCGACGCTCGGCTCGCCCACGAAGACCTGCTGGAAGCGGCGCTCGAGGGCGGGGTCCTTCTCGATCCGGGTGCGGTACTCGTCGAGCGTGGTGGCGCCGATCATCCGCAGCTCGCCGCGCGCCAGCATCGGCTTGAGCATGTTGCCGGCGTCCATCGAGCTGTCGCCGGTCGCACCGGCGCCGACGACGGTGTGCAACTCGTCGATGAAGGTGATGATCTGACCGTCGGAGTCCTTGATCTCGCCGAGCACGGCCTTGAGCCGCTCCTCGAACTCACCGCGGTACTTCGCGCCTGCGACCATCGCGCCCAGGTCGAGGTTGATCACCCGCCGCCCGCGCAGCGACTCCGGTACGTCGCCGGCCACGATCCGCTGGGCCAGTCCCTCCACCACAGCGGTCTTGCCGACGCCGGGCTCACCGATCAGGACCGGGTTGTTCTTCGTACGCCGGGACAGCACCTGCACGACCCGGCGGATCTCGGAGTCACGGCCGATCACCGGGTCGAGCTTGCCCTCACGGGCCCGCTCGGTCAGGTCGATGCCGTACTTCTCCAGCGCCTTGCTGGTGCCCTCGGACTCCGGGCTGGTGATCCGGCGACTGCCGCGGGCGTCCTCGAACGCCTTCATCAGCGCGTCCGGCGTGACCTTGAGGATCGTCTTGGCCGGGCTGTCCACGGTCGCGAGTGCGATCAGCAGGTGTTCGGTCGACACGTACTCGTCGCCGAGGCCCAGTGCACGCTGCTCGGCGTTGTTGAGCACATCGTTGGTCTGCGGGGACAGGCTCGGTGCCTGTACGCTCCCGCCGCTCGCCTTCGGCAGCGCGGCCATCCGCTCGCCGGTCCTGCGGCGTACCGCCTCCACATCGGCGCCGGCCGCCTCGAGCAGACCCGCGGTACCGCCCTCGGGCTGCGCGAGCAGCGCGGCCAGTAGGTGCACCGGCTCGACCACCGGATTGCCGGCCGTCGACGTCATCCGGATCGCCACCGAGAGCGTCTCGCGCGCCAGCGTCGTCAACCGCTGTACATCCATCTGGTGTTACCCAGCCCTTTCATTCGCTTACAACGTCGACAGAGTCCAACGTACCGAAAGTTGAGTCCATTCCGCTCAACTCTCGGTGAACTGGTGGAGTTCCCGACCAGTGCCGCGACATCACAAGCGGTGGTTGACTTGGCGTATCACTCGGGCGGGAGGGCTTCCATGAACATCACCCTCGACCTCGCCGACGTCCGCGACCGAGCCGATCGCCGGGCCGATCGGATGCCTGTTGTTCGCCAGCCGATGCCACAGTCACCGGCATGAGTACGCCAGATCTGGTCAAGGAACTCGGCTTCCGCGTCCTCGACGACGCGGACGACGACCCGGTGCTGCTCCGGGCCGACGGCACCCCGGTCGACACCTGGCGCGAGGACTACCCGTACGGCGAACGGCTGGCCCGGGAGATCTACGACCGCGACAAGCGGCTGCTCCAGATCGAACTCCTCAAACTGCAGTACTGGGCCAAGCGGACCAAGCGCCGCCTGGTGATCCTGTTCGAGGGGCGCGACGCCGCCGGCAAGGGCGGCACCATCAAGCGGTTCATGGAGCACCTCAACCCGCGCGGCTCCCGGATCGTCGCGCTGGAGAAGCCCTCGGACCGCGAGAGCAGCCAGTGGTACTTCCAGCGGTACGTCGCCCACCTCCCGGCCGCCGGCGAACTGGTCCTGTTCGACCGGTCCTGGTACAACCGCGCCGGCGTGGAACGGGTGATGGGCTTCTGCGACGACGAGCAGTACCTGGAGTTCATGCGGCAGGCACCGGAGTTCGAGCGGATGCTGATCGAGTCCGGGATCCTGCTGGTCAAGCTGTGGTTCTCGGTGTCGCGCAACGAGCAGCGGACCCGGTTCACGATCCGGCAGATCGACCCGGTCCGGCAGTGGAAACTGTCGCCGACCGACCTGGCCTCGCTGGACAGGTGGGACGCCTACACCGAGGCCAAGGAGGCGATGTTCCACTACACCGACACCGAGCATGCACCGTGGACGGTGGTCAAGAGCAACGACAAGAAGCGCGCCCGGCTCGAGGCGATGCGGCACGTGCTCAACCTGTACGACTACGTCGACAAGGACGTCGAGCTCGTCGGCGCCCCGGACCCGCTCATCATCGGCCCGGCCGCCCACATCTTCGAACAAGGCGAGTCCACCGGCCGCCAATTCCCGCCGCTCCAGCCTCAACGCTGACCGCGGTACGGCGTAGCGTCAGAGCATGATCACTGCCGTACACACGCTGATCTACTCCGACGATCCGGACGCGACGCGCGCCTTCCTCCGCGACGTGCTCGGATGGCCGTACGCGCAGGACGCCCCGGGCTGGCTGATCTTCAAGACCGGGCCGAGCGAGCTCGGCGTACACCCGACATCGGGTGAGCAGGAGGGCCAGACCTACAGCTCGCCGCGGCACCACCTGGTCTCACTGATGTGCGACGACATCGATCAGACCGTCGCCGACCTCACGGCCAAGGGCGCCAAGTTCGACGGCTCGATCGTCGATCGCGGCTACGGCCTGGCGATCGAAGTCCTGGTGCCGGGTGCGGACCCGATCCAGATCTACCAACCGCAGCACGCCACCGCATACGACATCTGATTGCCGTCAGCGGGGCCCGATCTCCAGTGGTGCGCCGCCACGGATCCAGCGGACCGTGGTGTGCCGGCTCATCGCGATCACGTCACCGGCCGGACCGGCCGAGAACACCCGGCCGACCCGCGGCGTCAGCGGCTGACCCGAACCACGCTGCAGCTCGGCGACCAACTGGTTGACCTTCATCCGCAGGTCGTCGACCTCGGACTGCAGCGCGAGGATGTGCCTGATGCCGGCCAGGTTCACACCCTCGTTCTGCGACAGGTACTGGACGTACCGCAGCCGCGCCACGTCGTACGCCGAGTAGCGCCGGCCGCGACCGCTGGCCCGGCTCGGCACAACAAGGCCGAGCCGGTCGTACTGGCGCAGGGTCTGCGGGTGCATTCCGGCCAGCTGGGCCGCCACCGAGATCACGTACATCGGCGTGCGGTCGTCCCACTCCGGCGCGAACGATTCGAACGGCGTGCTCATCACGCACCTCCGTTGAACAGTTCGGCGCGTGGGTCCGACTGAGCGGCCGCGGACGAGTACTCCTGCAGCTTCGCGCGCTGCTCCTCGGTCAGCTTGTGCGGGACCTGGACGGCGATCGTCAGCAGCAGATCGCCACGGGTGCCGTCCCGGCGTACCGAGCCCTTGCCGCGGACCCGGAGCTTGGCGCCGTTCGCGGTCCCCTGCGGGATCCGGACCGTGACCGGCAGGCCGTCCAGCGTCGGGACCTTGATCTCGGCGCCGAGCGCGGCCTCGGTGAAGGTCACCGGAACCGTCAGCGTCAGGTGCTCGCCCTGCCGGCCGAAGATCCGGTGCGGCCGGACGTGCACGGTGACGTACAGGTCGCCCGAGGGGCCGCCACGCTCGCCGGCCGCGCCCTTGCCCTTGAGCCGGATCCGCTGCCCGTCCTGGACGCCGGCCGGGATCCGGACCTGCATCGTCTTGCTGGACTGGCCGCGGCCGGAGCCGTGGCAGGTCTCGCACGGCTGGTCGACGACCAGACCGCGGCCCTTGCACTCGGTGCAGGGCTCGGTCATCGCGAACACGCCGCCCTGGACCGAGGTCTGCATCCCGGTGCCCTCGCACTTGAGGCACACCTTCGGGACCGTGCCGTACTTCGCGCCGGTGCCGTGACAGGTCTTGCACGGCTCGTCGCTGGTCATCCGCAGCCCGACGGTGACGCCGTTCACCGCCTCGGGAAACTCGATCGTCGCCTCTGACTCGATGTCCTGGCCGCGGCGCGGCCGCTGCGTCGTCGTGGTCCGGGTACCGCCGCCGAAGACACCGCCGAGGATGTCTCCGAGACCGCCACCGGTGCCGCCTCGGTTGAACAGGTCACCGACATCGAAGCTGAAGCCGCCACCACCGCCTGAGCCCGTCGGCACCCGGAAGCCGCCGCCGAACAACCGGCGCGCCTCGTCGTACTCCTTTCGCTTCTTGGGATCTCCGAGCACGTCGTACGCCTCGGAGATCTCCTTGAACCTCGCCTCCGCCTTGGGATCGCCGGAGTTGGAGTCCGGGTGGTACTTGCGCGCCAGCTTGCGGTACGCCTTCTTGATCTCATCGGCCTCGGCAGTCTTGGAGACGCCGAGGACCTTGTAGAAGTCCTTCTCTATCCAGTCCTTGGTACTCACCGACGCCTCACCTCCTGCCTGCTACTCGCCGGCCTCGTCCTTACCGTTGTTCTGTTGTACGTCGTTACCGCTGTTCTCTTGTACGTCGTTGCCCTCGGCAATTTCCTCGGTCGCCGGCTGCTCCGGCAACTGCTCGGTCGGCTCCGAGACCGCGACCCGCGCCGGACGCAGGATCCGCTCGCCGAGCCGGTAGCCCGGCTGCCACACCTTCGTCGCGGTCGGGCCGTCGACGTCGTCGGAGTAGTTGTGCATGAGCGCCTCGTGAATCCGCGGGTCGAACACGTCGCCGACCTCGCCGTACCGCACCAGACCCGCCTTCTCCACGACCCGCTCGACCGACTCCGCGACCGCCTTGAACGCGCCCTCTAGCTCGCCGGCGTCACGGGCCCGGCCGATGTCGTCGAGCGTGTGCAGCAACTCGGTCAGCACCGACGCCACCGCCAGCTCGCGGTTGGCCTGCCGGTCCCGGTCCACCCGGCGCTTGTAGTTCACGTACTCGGCCTGCAATCGCTGCAGGTCGGCCGTACGCTCGGCCAGCGCCTGGGTCAACTGGGCCACCCGTTCCTCCTGCTGGTCATTCTGGTCATTCTGGTCTGCCTGCTCGGGCTGCTGCTCTGGCGCAGCGGTCTGATCCGCCGCGGCGGGAGCCCGAGCAGCGTCAGGCTCCCGCACGGCACCGGTCTGTGGGTCGATCCGCCGGCGGTCCCGGACGACGGGCTCGCCGTCCGGCCGTTCCGTACGCGGGTCGTTGTCGGTCACTGCGACACCTCGCTCCGCTCGGGGACTACGTGACGAGAAAGCCGCGGCGTTAGTCGGTTCGCTCGCTGCCGCTCCGTCACTGGTCCTCCGGCTTCTTCGGCTCCTCGTCCACGATCTCAGCATCCACGACACCCTCGTCGTCGGACGTGGTGGTGTCCTGCGGGCCTTCGCTGGACGAGGACGCGCCGGCGCCGGCCTGGTTGCCGGCCGCGGCGTACATCGCGGCGCCCATCTTCTGGCTGGCCTGTGCGAGCTTCTCCGAGGACGCCTTGATCGCGGCGTCATCGGTGCCCTCCAGCGCCTTCTTCAGCTCCTCGACGCCGTCCTTGACCTCGGTCTTGACGTCGTCGGGGATCTTGTCCTCGTTCTCGGACAGGAACTTCTCGGTCTGGTAGACGAGGCTCTCGGCCTGGTTGCGGTTCTCGACCGCCTCGCGCCGCTTGCGGTCCTCCTCGGCGTACTGCTCGGCGTCGCGGACCATCCGGTCGATGTCGTCCTTCGGCAGCGCCGAGCCGCCGGTGACGGTCATCCGCTGCTCCTTGCCGGTGGCCAGGTCCTTGGCGTTGACGTGCACGATGCCGTTCGCGTCGATGTCGAAGGTGACCTCGATCTGCGGCACGTTGCGCGGCGCCGGCGGCAGCCCGGTCAGCTCGAAGTTGCCCAGCGACTTGTTGTCGCGGGCCATCTCACGCTCGCCCTGGTAGACCTGGATCATCACCGACGGCTGGTTGTCCTCGGCGGTGGTGAAGATCTCCGAGCCCTTGGTCGGGATCGTCGTGTTCCGCTCGATGATCTTGGTGAACACGCCGCCCTTGGTCTCGATACCCAGCGACAGCGGGGTCACGTCGAGCAGCAGGACGTCCTTGACCTCACCCTTGAGCACGCCGGCCTGCAGCGAGGCGCCGACCGCGACGACCTCGTCGGGGTTCACGCCCTTGTGCGGGTCCTTGCCGCCGGTCAGCTCCTTGACGACGTCCACAACCGCCGGCATCCGGGTCGAACCGCCGACCAGGATCACGTGGTCGATCTGCGACACGCTGATCCCGGCGTCCTTGATGACGGCGGCGAACGGAGCCTTGGTGCGGTCCAGCAGGTCGCTGGTCAGCTTCTGGAACTCCGCCCGCGACAGCTTCTCCTCCAGGTGCAGCGGGCCGGAGTCGGTCAGGCTCAGGTACGGCAGGTGGATCGTCGTCTCGGCGGCGCTGGACAGCTCGATCTTGGCCTTCTCCGCGGCCTCCTGCAGTCGCTGCATGGCCATCTTGTCGCCGGACAGGTCGGTGCCGTTCTTGTTCTTGAACTGCTTGACCAGCCACTCGACGATCCGCTGGTCCCAGTCGTCGCCACCCAGGTGGTTGTCACCGCTGGTCGCCTTCACCTCGAACACGCCGTCGCCGATCTCCAGCAGCGACACGTCGAACGTGCCGCCCCCGAGGTCGAAGACCAGGATGGTCTGGTCGTGGCCCTTGTCCAGGCCGTACGCGAGCGCGGCAGCGGTCGGCTCGTTGACGATCCGCTGCACCTTCAGGCCGGCGATCTCGCCCGCCTCCTTGGTCGCCTGGCGCTGCGCGTCGGTGAAGTACGCCGGGGTCGTGATGACGGCGTCGGTGACCTGCTCTCCGAGGTACGCCTCGGCGTCCCGCTTCAGCTTCTGCAGCACGAACGCGCTGATCTGCTGTGGGCTGAACTTCTTGCCGTCGATGGTCTTGGACCAGTCCTCGCCCATGTGGCGCTTGATGGACCGGATGGTGCGGTCGACGTTGGTGGTGGCCTGGCGCTTCGCCACCTCGCCGACCAGGACCTCGCCGTTCTTGGCGAAGGCCACGACCGAGGGCGTCGTGCGTGCTCCCTCGGCGTTGGGGATGACGGTGGGCTCGCCACCTTCGAGTACGGCGATGACAGAGTTCGTCGTACCCAGATCGATACCGACCGCGCGGGCCATGTGCTTACCTCCACGAAGTTGAGTGATGCAGACTCAATTCTGTCCAATCGGGCGTGCTCGGATCAAATCCCTCTCGCCGCCGCGATGAACTTGAGTACACCTCGCTCAACATTGCACATCCTGGTGTCATTCCCAAGTCCTCCCAGGGATCACTCAGGGTCACGGGCTGGGCGATAGGGTCTGGCCGGTGAGCACCCCGATCGCGGGCGGGAACAACCGGATCGTCCGGAACGGCTCGATCGGCTGTGGGTTCTTCGCCGTGGCCGGGCCGATCGCGGCGCTGGGCAAGAACGTAGGGCCGGTATCTGTGATCCTCGTCATCGACCCGGTCACGCTCAGTATCGGTTTGTATCCGCTGCTCAACGGCCTTCCGCCAACCCGCGGCACCTTTGATCGCACACCGGCGTCTTCCGGGGTGTCGTCGAGAGTCATCTTCGGGAGTCAGCTTCGAGAGTCAGGTTCGGGGCTCAGCGCAGGCCGCTGCGGCGCTTGCGGATGGCAACGATCTGCTGGCGGAAGATGTCGTAGGTCAGCACCATCACAAGACCGCGGGACAGTTCGACCACCGAGGGGTTCGCCTGGTCGAAGGTGTCGTGCCCGGCGTTGTACACGAGGTGCTGGCCGCCGGTGTCCCACGGGCCGGTCGGGTCCGGGATGACCGTCGCCAGCGTCGGCCGGCCGGTGTACCTCGTCCGCGAGGCATCTCCGTACGCGAGCAGCACACTCCCGTCGGACAACATGGCGGTGTCGGCGGAGTGCGCCCATAGCTCGAGCACCTCCGGATCGGACCAGGTCAGGCCGCCGTCGTCGGACCGGGCCAGCTCGGCCGCCTCCTCGGTCCGCAGCAGCGCCACCACCTGCCCGTCCGGCAACAAGGTCAGCACGGGCTCCAGGTAATACGTACCGGGCTTGCGCCCGACGATCACCTCGTTCCGCTTCGGCCAGGTCAACCCGCCGTCGGTGGAACGGACCACGCTCGCGGAATGCTCGGCGTCCTCGGCGAAGATCCCGTAGACGGGTGCCAGCAGGTCGCCGCCGGGTAGTTCGAGGATCCGGCCGTGACTGGCGATGTGGCCGGACCGGTACCGGTGCCAGCGCCTCGCGGTCCGTTTCTGCATCGCGGACCGCACCTCGACCGCCTCGCCGAAAGTGGCGCCGTCGTCCGTCGACCGCACCACCTGGACGCCGGGTACGTCCCACGGGGTACGCGACCAGTCGATCCGGAAGTACATCAGTAGCACGTCGCCGTTGCTCAGCTGCGTGAGCATCGGGTCCCGGTCGTCCAGCAGGGTGTCGACGACCACCCACGGGTCGGACCAGGTCCTGCCGTCGTCGTCGCTGGCCACCGCGAGAATCCGGCCGACACTGCGGACGTGCCCGGCACCCTCGCGGTACGCGGCCAGGATCCGGCCACAGGCCAACCTGATCGCGTTCGGGCAATACGGTCGCTGACCGGCGGCCGCCCGGGCCACCACGACCGGTTCGGGCATGGCCGCCACGCTACCGGCGCCGAAATCCGACAGACTGTGACCATGAGCCTGCCCAGCTGGAGCTGGCCGTGCCGAACGCCCGGCCGGATCGGAGGTCCGCAGTGCAGTCGCTGATGCTCGCCCTGGCCCAGGACGACCCAGGCAACGGCGCGCTCATCCTCGCCGCGGTGATCCTGATCCTGCTCGCCTTCGTCCTCGTCCTCGCGGTACAGCTGATCCGCCGCCGCTCCAACCGCCGCCACTGACGCCGGCCGTTCCTGCGGTCAGAAATCCGGCCGTCGGCCGCTCACCTGTCGCGTTCGCGCGCTGCGGGCGCAGACGCAGCCGAACTCTGACCGCACAACAGTCTGTGGATAAGGCCGGACGCCGGCGCCGCGCATCAGCCACGATCAACGGATGGACCCGGTCGAGGCGCTGGCGGCATTCGGAGGATGCGCGACCTTCGGCTGGCTCGTCGAGCGGTGCACTCGCCGGGCGATCCGGCACAGCCTGTCGACCGGCGCGATCCGCAGGATCAGCCGTGGCGTCTACGCGCTACCGCCGCGACTGTCCGACCTCGCAGTCGCGCGTAGTCACCGGGGCGCACTTTCGCACGAGAGCGCAGCCCTTCACTGGGGATTCGGTGTTGTCAACCGGCCCGCCCTTCCGCACGTCACCATCCCGCGGCACCGCCATCGCCGGCCGAGCCGAGTGCCGGCGATCCTGCACTGGGCCGACGCGCCGGTCATCGAGGACGTGACGACCCCGCTGAGGACCGTCGTCGACTGTGCGCGCACGTTGCCGTTCAGCGAGGCGCTCGCGATCGCCGACTCGGCTGTCCGGAGCCGGTTGGTGGGCCGCGCGGAACTACTCGCGGCCGGCCACGCGCTCGGGCGGGCCGGACGACAAGCTGTCATCCGCGTGGCCGAGCACGTCGACGCGCGCAGCGAGTCGGTTCTGGAGTCCATGCTCCGCGCTGTCCTGATCGGGGCCGGCCTCGATGGTTTCGTCCCTCAGCTGCTGATCGCCGACGACGAGTTCACGGCACGGGTCGATCTGGCCGACCCGGTGCGGCGGCTCGTCCTCGAGGCCGACAGCTTCGAGTTCCATGGCACGAGGCGGGCGCTCGTCCGCGACTGTCGCCGCTATGTCAGCCTGGTCGTTCGCGGCTGGACGGTGCTGCGGTTCACCTGGGAGGACGTCGTCTACGAACCGGCCTGGGTGATCGAGTCCGTCCGGGCCGTCCACTCCCGCGGTCAGAATTCGCTGCGCCGAGCGGCCTGAGGAAGAGCCGAGCGGCCTGAGGAAGAGCCGAGCGCCTGAGGACCGCCAGCGCCGGTGGCGCCGCGGATTCTGACCGCACGACGGGCCGGCTGCGGACGGGGCCGGACGCCGCCGTGGTCAGGCCGGGCGGCCGGCCACGAAGGTCTGAGCCACGAGAGGCACGCCGGGCCGGTACGCCAGGTGCAGGTACGACGGGGCGTCGAGTACGGC
>JBKPSJ010000026.1:0-6914 GCA_046765875.1 Actinomycetota bacterium | reverse complement strand
GTGTGGCTTTGGCTAGGAGTTGGCCGTGATGTTCGGGCTGGTACTCAATGCCGCCCCATGCATTGTTGGTCATCGCCGCCACCATGGACGCTCGTGCTGCACGTTGGTGGGGGTGCCCGTCGGGTACGACGTCGGACAGGTGGGTGCGGACTACGGCGTGGGCGATCGTGTCCCATTGGAGGGGGACTGGTTTGGAGAGGGCGGTTCGGTTCAGGGCGTCCGCGTGGTCTGGACCGGCCGCGTAGTCGATGAGGCGGTCTACGGCGGCTACCGCGCCTTCGTACTGGTTCGTGTCGAGGGACAAACCCTGGTAGCCGGCGCGTTTGGCGAAGACGGGGAAGTCATTGCGGGTACGGCGTTCGGTCAGGCCTTCGTCCAGGGCGATCGCTGCCCGCGAGTGGACGGCATCGGGGTCATCGGAGTCGAACTCGGCCGTCGCGTGGTACGACTCGTGCAGGACAGTGGCGAGTGCCTCCGCCTGTGCGTCGGACGGAGGGCCGGCGAACTGATCGAGGACCAGCTGTCGCGACAGAAGCATGCGGCCGGTCTCAGTGTCGTAGCCGCCCCATGGGTCGCCGTCGAAGGTGTACAGCTCGCCGTTCCAATGGCTGCGATGGCCTGGGCGCATGTCGCAGACGATGCGATGGAGACGCGCGAACTCCTCGTACGCCGGTGACGACGGATCCACCGGCCGGATGATCAATTCCACGACAGGCGGCTCAGTCGTTCGTCGACGTGGTCCAGGACCCTGGTCAGCGCACGGATGCGGACCGCATCGGTCGCATCGGCAGCCTGGTCGGACAGTCGCTGGATCCGGCGGCGTGCTTGCCTTATCCGAGCCAGATAGTCCGCGTCGGAGCCGCCGCCGAGGAAGGCGTCGGCCTGGGTTCTGAGCGCCTGGCGGAACAGCTCGCTTCGCCTCCTCAGCATCGAGGTCTGCTCGAGGTCCGCGACCAGCCGCGCCGCCCACTCCCGGTCACCCGCCGAGTCCAGCGCGGGAATGAGCGACAGGAGCCGGGCCTGCTCGGTCATCACGTCCGCGCCAGCCCGTACCTGCGCGACCGATCTGTTGAACTCGTCGTTGAATCCGATGTCATCCATAGCGTTGGCCCTTCATCGGCGAAGGCACCATTACGGCACAGATGGCAGATCAGCGTCGCCAGTTATCCACAGGCCCTAGTGCTCGCGTTCGTCCCGATCGCGGTTCGGACCGCCTGTATGAATCCTCGAGGAGGGGTCCACAGCGCTCGGGGAAGTTTCAGTGGCGCCGCGGGGGTCGGCTACGCCGTCCAGGGCAACTGATTCGGGCGTGCGGCGCTGGTTGGCGTTCAGGACCTCAGTGGTTCCGCGCTGATCCGGCGGGACGACGGTGTTGAGTCTTTGGGCGAAGGCCCGAAGCTCCGGCATCGTAGCCATCTTGTCGATGAGCTCCGACATGTTCCGCGGCGAAAAACGGTTGCGATCCACCATCTGCGTGAGTGCCGCCTGCACGCGTTCCGGCTGCTCGGACAGTTTTCGGTTGAGGAACTGCGACAACCGCTCCACCCGCATCGCATGCGGACCGGTCGACGGCGGATTGAAGTCCCTGACGTTTTCGGTGACGAGGACGTCGCTTCCGCTGTGTACAGCTGCGGCCAGTACATGCTGGTCCTTCGGATCAGCCTGCATCTCCGGGGTCAAGCCCTCGTACCCGCTTGTCATGCCCCGCGGGAAGAACTTGTTCATCTGCGCGATGCGCTTGTCGATCGCTTCCTCGCTCACACCCGCGGGGCGGTTGCGGCGCATCTCGTCGATGACCTCTTGCGACCAGCGCGGCTCGTAGACGTCATGGGCGGCGACCGAGAGCAGGATGTCGTTGGTCAGCTGACCCCGGATGACATTCGCGTCGAGGAACGCCCGCTCAGGGGCGCTGGGCTGCGATGCGCTCGACTCGGTCATCGGTCGCCGTCCTCATCGGATTCGTCCCAGGGGTCCTCGGCGAGCATCTCCCGGATCCCGGCGCTGCGCTCCTCACGCCGCTGGTTGTCCCATGCGATCAGCTGGTCGAGGCGGACCCAGTCGACGTACTCAGTGGACCGGAACGGGATCGCGCCCTCGGCCACGTACGCGCGCAGGTCGTCGCGAGCCATTCCGATCGCATCCGCCGCCTCGTCGATCGGCAGCTCGGGCCGTAGCGGTGTGATCTTGACGGCCATACCCGCGCGCATCGCCTCGACGACGTGCTGGATCGCCTTGTGGACCAGGGGCGGGATGTCTTCGCGTACGCCGTCCGGATTGATCAGTGCCGGCCCACCCGGCACCGTCTGGCGTTCGTCCGGATCGAGCAGGTAGATGCGTGTATCAGTCGTCGGTCCCGCCATGACTCCGGAGTGTAGTGATGCCGCAGGTCAGACCTGAGACAGCCAGGACTTGAAGGTGGGGCCGATGATCCGGGCGTCGGGCGGTGGGAGGAGGTCGCCGGCATCGTAGAGAGCCGCATCGGGGTCGGCCGAGTTGTCCGCTCGTACGATGCGAGCGGTGAGGCCCATATGGCCGGCGTACAGCTGGGCCAGTTCGGGCATGCTCTCCTCCTGTGGCCCGGCGACGTTCACCACCGAGTCCGAGGGGTTCTCGGCGGCGTCCACCAAGGCCTCGGCGGCAGAACGTGCCGACAGTGCTTGGGTACGTCCCGACTGCACATGGATGGTGTCGCCCTGGTTGCCCCACTCCATGAGTTGTGCGATGAACTCGAAGAACTGGGTCGTCCGTACGATGCTCACAGGCACCGGACCGGCCTTCATGAGCCTCTCGTGTACGAGTTTGGCGTGGCTGTACCCGGAGGTGAAGTTGTCGATGCCGACGATCGAGATGACCACGATGCGACGTACGCCGGCCTGCTCGCCGAACTGCTGCAGGTTGCGCGTCGAGGTGGTGAAGAACTCGGTCGCGCCGTCCGGAGTCGGTGCGGTGGACACATCGATGACGACGTCGACGCCTTGGAGCGCTTCGGCCAGCCCTTCGCCGGTGATGACGTCGACGCCGGTGCCGCGTGACATACGTACGACCTCGTGGCCGCGCTCCTCGGCGATGGCGACGACGTGCCGGCCGACGCGTCCGGTGGCGCCTGCTACTGCGATCTTCATCGGGGTTCCCTTCGGTGTTGGTACCTCCCTGACGGCTGGCCGCAAACGAATGTGACAGGCTGGTGCGCGATGCGCTGGCTGATCGCCCTGTTGAGTGCTGCCGTCATTGCGGCTGTAGCAGTCGCAGCGGTACGGATCCCCGGCTCCGACCCCGCAGCAGCCCCAACACCGACGCCAACGCCAACGACGCCAACGACGCCAACGACGCCAACGACGCCGACGGCACAAACACCGACACAGACACCAACCAAGGCGCCAAGGGTGCTGAGGTACGTGTTCCCGATCGCGGGCTGCCGCGCAGACTACGGCCGGACCCACCACGACTACCCGGCCGCGGACATCTTCGCGAAACCCGGCTGTCGCTTCGTCTCTCCGGTCGACGGCCGCGTGGACGAGATCGCAAGAACCGACCGCTGGAACCCGAAGACCAACCGCGGCGACGCCCGCGGCGGCATGAGCGTGTCTGTCGTCGGTGTCGACGGCGTTCGCTACTACGGCGCCCACCTGTCGTCTGTCACCGCATCGATCCGGCCCGGTACGACGGTCCGCGCCGGCCAGGAGCTCGGTCGGACCGGACACTCCGGCAGCGCCCGCTACACCGACCCACACCTGCACTTCGGGCTGAGCTGGCCGACCGCGCCGAACCAGTGGTGGATCCGACGGGGCGTCGTTGCGCCGCAACCGTTCCTCGACGCCTGGCGCAGCGGCCGCAACGTCTCACCGGCCGCGAAGGTCCGGCAGGCAAGGGCCTCGTACGGTCCAGCCACCCACTGTGAGGCCTACTGCTGACACCGAGTCACCGTTTGTTCGCACGACTAGCGGGGCACGGTTCTGGTATGGCGGTACAGCACCAACGGCACATGACCCGCAGTGACCCGCCCGCGCGGCTGACCGAGGACGCCGTACAGCGAAGACTCGATCGGCTCGAGGACTGGTCGGGCGGCGCGGACGCCCTGACGCGGGTGATCACCGAGCCTCCGGGCGGACTGCACGAGCATCTGCGGCGCGTGCTCGACCTGAGTCCGCACGGCGGCGAGCTGGACCAGGAGACGGACCGCCTGGTCGTCACGTTGCGCACGGAGTCGGCTCACGGTGTCACCGCGTACGACATCGCGCTGGCGCAGCGGATCGACGACGTTCTCATCGACGCCGGACCCGCGATCGAGGCGGCGGATCCGGCACACCCCGATTCGACACGGGGATGAGTTCTTGGAGGAAGAGATGGCGCGGACGATGAGTCGGCGTGCTTCAGGGCAGCTTGTCTCGGTCGTGGTTCTCGTGTGGCTGCTGATCGGTCTGGCTGCCGCTATCCAACGCGGTTACCTGCAAAGCTCGAACGGTAGCTGTTCGAGTGTCAGCACGACGGTGGTCACGATCATTTCGGGGCCGCTGAACTACGTCGGGCTCAACCCGAAGGTCCACTGCGTAGCACCACAGCCGTCGAAGTAAGACAATTTGTGGGGAGCGACCACGAAGGTCGCTCCCCACAAACTTGCCATAGGCAACTACAGCTTGATGCCGTACGTCTTCTCGAGCTCGTCGATCCAGTCGTCCATGATGGTGATGCCGTACGCCTCTGCCAGTTCGTAATACTCCTTGGCACCGGCGCCGCCCTCGTGCGCGAGGATCGGCCCGAGCTTCTCGAAGTACTCCTCCAGGCCGCCGGGGGAGAGCATCTCGAGCACCCGCACCGGCTCGTCGGTCGCGTTCCACATCGCGTGCGGTACGCCGCGGGGCTTGACCAGATAGCTGCCCGCGCTCGCCTCGGACGTCTTCTCGCCGACGCGCAGGCCGACGGTGCCGGACAGGATCAGCGAGTACTCGTCCTCGTTGGCGTGGTTGTGTGGCTTGACAAGCGTCTTGGCCGGGATCGTGACCTCCATCGCGGCGAACCGGCCGGCCGAGTCGCCGCTCTCGATCTTGTAGTCGAATCGCACGCCGAACAGCCGCACCGTGCGACCGTCTTCCGGGGTGACGATCTTGGGAGTCATAACGTCAGGCATCGCTGTCCTCCGAATGGTCGTCCAGTCGTACGCCTTGCTAACACGAGCGCCGCCTCCCCGGAACCACCCTTCCTTTCAAAGCGCTTTCAGGCCGTGACCCGGACAGCCCGGACAGCATGGTGCCGCCGCGCTGATCGAGCAGGGCGGCGGCACCAGGGGTTGCTACATGCCCGGGATCGGGACCAGTTCGAACACGTCGATGGCGAAGCGGCCCTTGCCCTCGGAAAGGAACGGGTGGTCGGCGACCAGCGCCTTCGCGTCGTCCAGGCTGCCGGTCTCGACGATGCTGTACCCGCTCAGATCGGCCGGCGCACCGCTCGACCCGTCGTCGGTCACGGTGACCCGGTTGCCGAACGGCAGGCCGACGTCGACCAGCGCGGACCCGACCTGCTCGATCCACTTGTTCCAGGCGGCCATCTGCTCGGCGCCCTGCTCCTCGGTCATGTCATCCATCGGGGTCGCCGGACCCCGGTAGACGAGGATGAACTTGCTCATGGCTTGCTCCTTTCAGGGGATGACGGGAACGGATCGTCCCGTCCGCGGGACCGCCCATGCGCGTTCCCATCCCAGTGACGAACGGTCAGGCCCCGAAATCGACTGGTTGGTCTCCGAAACTTTCCACCGTGTGCCCAGGGCAGATCGTGTACGCCGTACAAGCGCAGCGCGGAGGTCCGATGCTCGTGCCGGACGGGCGAATCAGCAGATTGACCAGTTCACCCCGATACCGTGAGGGCATGGGTACGCCGGAGACCATCTTCACGTACGGATCACCGCTACTGAAGTTCGGAAGTGGGGCATCGGAGGAGATCGGCTACGACCTGTCGGGGTACGGCGTCACCCGGGCCTTGGTCGTCACCGATCCGCGGGTCGCCGCGACCGGACATCCGCAGCGGATCGCCGAGCAGATGGGGCGGTACGGGATCACTGCGGAGGTGTTCGACGGCGTCCACGTCGAGCCGACCGACATCAGCATGCAGAAGGCGGTCGACGCCGCCCGGGGTACCGGGCCGTGGGACGCGTACGTCGCGGTCGGCGGCGGGTCGAGCATCGACACGGCGAAGGCGATGAACCTGCTCACCTCGAACGAGGGCGAGCTGATGGACTACATCAACCCCCCGGTCGGCGCCGGCCGGGCCCCGGCGCATCCGCTCAGGCCGCTGGTCGCGGTACCGACGACGACCGGGACCGGCGCGGAGAGCACGACGGTCTGCATCATGGACGTGCTCGCGCTGCGCGTGAAGACCGGGATCAGCCATGCGCGGCTGCGGCCGACGCTCGCCGTGGTCGACCCCGATCTCACGTTCACCCAGCCCGCCGGCGTCACCGCGTCCGCCGGGATGGACATCCTGTGCCACGCACTGGAGAGCTACACGGCGCGGTGGTATACGACGTACGAGCGCAAGACCCCCGAGCAGCGGGTGCCGTACTGCGGTGCGAACCCGGTGTCCGACTTGTGGGCGGAGAAGGCGATGAGCTTACTGGCCCGGTCGTTCCGTACGGCGGTCGTGGACGGCGGGAACCGCGCGGCGCGCGAGGACATGGCGCTCGCCGCGACAGTTGCCGGGATGGGATTCGGGAACGCCGGGGTGCACATCCCGCACGCGAACGCGTACCCGATCGCCGGGCGGGTGCGGGACTTCCGGCCACCCGACTACGAGGTCGGTGAACCGATGGTCCCGCACGGGATGTCGGTGTCGCTGACCGCGCCGGAGGCGTTCCGGTACACGTTCGAGGCCTCGCCCGAGCGGCACCTGCGCGCCGCCGCGCTGCTCGACCCGGACGCCGAACG
>JBKPSJ010000025.1:0-2031 GCA_046765875.1 Actinomycetota bacterium | reverse complement strand
CTACACGGTCATCGATCCCAGCGACCAGAACTTCGTGTACGCATGTTCGCAGTTCGGCTTCTGCTCGCGATCGATCAACGCCGGCAACAACAGCACCGGCTTCATCAACGCGACCACCTCCGACCGGCGCAACTGGCAGACGCCGGTGGTCCTCGACCCGACTACGCCGTCGACCGTCTACTACGGCGGCAACATCCTGAACCGGTCGACGGACCGGGCGGTGAGCTTCACCGCGATCAGCCCGAGCCTGAGCAACCCGCAGTCGGGCACCGACCCGTCGTACCCGTTCGGGACGCTCACCACGGTGGCAGCGGCGAAGACCAACGCCAACGTCATCTACGCCGGCACCGACGACGGCTGGCTGTGGGGTACGAAGGACCGCGGCGCGACCTGGACCAGGTTCACCGATCCGGTCCTGCCGGTCCGCTGGGTCACCCACGTTGCCGTCGATCCGACCAACGCGCTGAAGGCGTACGTGACGTACTCCGGACTGCGCAATGCCGACAACAATGCGCACGTCCTGCGGACCACCGACGGCGGCGCGCACTGGACCGACATCAGCGGCAACCTGCCGATGGCGCCGACCCAGGACGTCGTCATCGACCCGCTGAACCCGAACCGGGTCATGGTGGCCAGCGACCTCGGCGTGTTCACCGCGAACATCGCCAAGGCGGGCAGCCAGAACCCGGACATCAAGTGGTATCAACTCGGCCGCGGCCTGCCACGGGCGCCGGTGAACGACCTGGAGTACCAGGGCAGCACCAACACCCTGTTCGCGGCCACCTACGGCCGCAGCATGTGGAGTCTCCAACTCGACCGCGACGACCAGTAAGCCCACCAGGATGCGGGGCCCGTCTACCGGACGGGCCCCGCATCACTTCTGATTGGGCCTGTGTTCCATCGCCTCGATCGCGCCGAGGAGGGGAGCGATGTCGGCTCTCTGGACTGACTTCAGATTGTCACGGGACGGTCGGGTTGTCGCGGCTAGATTTGCGAAGGCCGCAGTCCCGGGACCCCGCCAGGTCACGAGTCCCGGAGCCGATGGTTTGTGGCGGCGGCGGATCGTACGCACGGGCTGTGGGCACGAACTACCGACCGGTGTGCCCGCGGCCGGCGTTCTTGTCGTCCGGACCGGTGCCGGTGGTGTTGGGGAGCTGGGCAAGGGCGAGGACGTGTTGAGCCGGGGTGCCTGCTGGGGCGCACAGGGTGAGTTCGGCGCCTTTGCTCTTGCCGGGACTGGCGTGGGTGGTGCGGTGAATCGCTTTGGCGAGGACCTGGACACCTGCGCTGGCTAGGTGGGTGACCTGGGACAGGTCGACGGTGAGACTCCGGGCGGCGTGCTGCATATGGTTGCGTAGCGCCCGTTCGAGGTAGGGGGCGGTGGTGAAATCGATAGGTCCGGTCACGACCAGCTTGTCGCCATCGAGGAACTCGCTGAAGTCCGACGTGAGATCCGTCGTGAAATCAGGGCTGAGGGTCGATGTGGAGGCCGGGTCCGGCGCGGCGTGTGGTCGGCCGGCGGAGGTGTCCAGGGCGGGGGGTCTGCTGAGGTGGGTGCGGCAGCGGGTGGTGGTGCCGGAGGCATCGTGGTCGATTGTCAGTTCGTCGACCATGGCGCCTGCCAGGGCAAGGCCCTTGCCGCGGTCATTCCCATCGGCGCTGTGATCCCGGGTCGGTTGCTGCCAGGTTCCGGTGTCGCGTACCGATACCTCGAGAATCCCGGTGGCCTCGAGCGCGGCGGTCACCGTCATCCGGCCCGGTTCGGTGGCATCCGAATACGCATGCTCGACTACGTTGGTGGTCAGCTCCACCACAGCGTGGGAGATCCCCATTGCCTGCACTGGATCCGCGTCGAGTTCGTGCAGCCAGGTGTCGAGGTCGATTCGCGATTGCGTTATGAAGCCCGGAAGTGCGGGCGCACTGCGGGTGAACGGCTGGACCGCCTTGCGGCGGTGTGCGGCCAGTATGGTGATGTCGTCGCTGTGACCGGTGATGCGGGTCAGCTCCTGGAGAACCTGCTTGGTCACGCGG
>JBKPSJ010000024.1:0-9507 GCA_046765875.1 Actinomycetota bacterium | reverse complement strand
AGAGCCCGGCCCGCAGGTCCATCGCCCCGACCGCGGCACAACAGGCGAGGTAGCCGTCCTGGGGCGTGTTCTCCAGCGTCTCCCGGAAGCCGCGGACCTCGTCCGGGTGATCCAGCGACCACTGCGGCGTGAACCAGCGGCCGACGACGGCCTCGGAGATCGATCGAATGCCACCCGTGCGGACCGCCTCGATGCGCTCCTGCCACGGCTCCGGCGACAGGTACGCCGAGGTGCAGAGCAACACCATCCGGTCGATCCGGTCCGGCGCGTTCTCCGCGAGCCAGATCCCGACCATGCCGCCGAGCGACAGTCCCGCGTACGAGACCCGATCGCGCCCGAGCCGGTCCAGTAGTGCGAGGACCGCGCGGCCGAGCCGCTCGATCGTGTACGGCCCCTCGGGTACGTCGGACTTGCCGTGCCCGAGGTGGTCGTACCGCACCACCTGGAACCGTTCCGACAGCGCGGCGACCTGCGGCTGCCACATCGCGGAGGTCGCACCCAGCGAACTGCCGAGCACGACGGCCGGCCGATCGGCGGATCCGTCGACGGCGGCGTGCAGGTTGTCGGTCATCGCTCGTATGCCTCCAGGGCTCGATCGATCAATGCCTCGCTCGCGCCGAGCCGGCTTATCGGGTCAAGCACGGCGTCGATTTCCTGCTCGGTCTCCAGCACCTTGCGTACATCGGGGTCGGCGATCAATGCCTCGCGGAAGCTGTCTGCTCGGGCCAGCCTGGCGACGAGGTCGTGCGCCGCGGTCCGGCCGAGCGAGGGTGCCAACCGGGCGGCTACCGCCTCGGACATCACCAGTCCGCCGGTGAGATCGAGGTTGGCCCGCATCCGGTCCGGGTGGACCTTCAGCCCGGCGAGCATCCTCGTGGTACGGGCCGCGGCCGATCCCGCCAGCCGGACCAGTTCGCGCAGCGGCTCCCATTCGGCGTGCCACGAACCGGTGGCGCGTTCGTGCTCATGCAGGCCGTACAGGGTCGTCAACAGCCCGGGCATCCGCCGCGCGGCCGCGGTGACCAGGATCGAGTCCACCGGGTTCTGCTTGTGCGGCATCGCCGACGACCCGCCGGAAGCCTCGGATACCTCGCCGACCTCGGTCTGCGCGAGGAGCGTCACGTCGAGCGCGATCTTGCCCAGGGCAACGATCAGCTTGCCGAGTGCGGCGACTATGTCCAGGACCGGCCGGCGGTTCGTGTGCCACGGCAGCACCGGTACCGCGAGTCCGAGCCGCTCGGCGAACCGTTCGACGACCGCGACGTCGCCGTACGCAGCGAGGGTGCCGGTCGCGCCACCGAGTTGGACGGGCAGGTCGAGCCGGACCCGGGCCTCCACCAGTCCGGTCAGCCAGCCCGCGGCCTTGAGGCCGAATGTCGTCGGCCCCGCCTGCTGGCCGAGTGTCCGCGCAGCCATCGGTGTACGACGGTACGCGCGGGCCAGATCGGCACAAGCGTGCTCGGGCGACTCGAACGCCTTGACGGCCCGGGTCACGCACAGCATCAGCGCGGTGTCGAGGATGTCCTGGCTGGTGGCGCCGTAGTGCAGCCACGGCCGGGCGTTCTGTGGCAACCGCTCCCCCAGCGCCCGTACCAGCGGCACTACCGGGTTGCCCGCCTGCTGCGAATCCAGCGGGCCGATGTCCTCCGCCGTTGCAGCGCTGATCTCCTCCGCCGCAGCCGTCGGCACGACCCCGACGTCCGCGCCGGCCTCCGCCAGGGCGCGCTCCGCCTCGAGCATCGCGCGCAGCAGGGCCTCGTCCGAGACCTGCTCGTCCACCGCCGCAGCACCGAACAACGGCGAGAGCAGCGACTCAGAGTGAGAAAAAGACAGTTTCATCGGCTCCTTGCAAGCGGATGTCGAAGCGGAGGCCGTCACCGGCCTCGCTCGCCACGAGCGTAGAACGCCGGTCCTCCGGTACGCCGGACAACACAGGGTCGAGCGCGTTCGCGTCGCCCTCGTCGGGGAAGTAGATCCTCGTCACCAGCCGGTCGAGCAGACCCCGGGCGAGCACTGACACCGTCAGATGTGGCGCCTCGACGGTCCGGTCCGGACAGGGCAGCAGGCCCGGCTTGACCGTCACGATCCACCAGTTGCCGCCGGCATCGGTGCTGCACCGGCCGAACCCGCGGAAACCGGGCCGGGCACCACGCGGATCGTCGGGATGGTCGAACCGCCCATCCGGATCGGCCTGCCAGGTCTCCACGATCGCGTCCGGTACCCCCTCACCGGCGCCATCGAGGACTACCCCGCCGATCCGGATCGCGCCTGGCGCTTGCTCCGGTACGACGTACGGCCCGTCCTCCCAGTGCAATCCGATCGCCAGAAACGGTCCAACGGTTTGCGATGGGGTCAGGCCGAGCGGATCACTCATGCGGCGTCGCCCCCGGACCGCGGAGGACGATGTCGAACCGGTATGCGAGCGCCCAGCCCGGCTCGCTGCGGTCGTGGTCGTACCGCGAGACCATCCGCTGCCTGGCGGCCTGATCCGGCACGGAGTTGAAGATCGGGTCGTACGGGAACAGCGGGTCGTCCGGGAAGTACATCTGCGTGACAAGTCTCTGCGTGAACGCCCGGCCGAACAACGAGAGGTGGATGTGCGCCGGCCGCCACGCGTTCGGGTGGTTTCCCCACGGGTAGGCGCCGGGCTTCACCGTGACGAAGGTGTAGTTGCCCTCGGCATCGGTCAGGGTGCGGCCGGCACCGGCGAAGTTCGGGTCGAGCGGGGCCTGCGTGCGATCGACGGCATGCCGGTACCGACCCGCGGCGTTGGCCTGCCAGATCTCCAGCAGGGTGTTCGGCACCGGCCGGCCGGAACCGTCGAGCACCCGCCCGTGCACCACGATCCGCTGGCCGAGCGGCTCACCCGAGAATTGCCGGGTCAGATCGCGGTCGAGCTCGCCGACCTTGTCCTCGCCGTACAGCGGGCCGGTGATCTCGGTCAGCCGCTGCGGCAGCACGAGCAGCGGCTGCTTCGGGTGTCGCAGGGCCGTACTGCGGTAGTCCGGAAAGTCCAGCGGCGGGTGGGCGGAAGAGTCGTCGCTGTACCGCGGGAGGACGAAGGTCATTCCAATCCCCTCGACGGGACGGTCGCGGTCAGGGCGCGCAGCGCGGCGAGCTCGGTGGACGTGGGCGGCTCGGTGGTGGTGAGGGCGTCGGCGAGCGCGAGCTGCCAACCAGTGGCGTCGCGGACCTGGTCCACCGTGACACCGGGGTGTACGTGGGTGAGGGTGAGCTCGCACGTCTGCGGATCCGGCTCAAGGATGCCGAGGTCGGTGACCACCAAGCGGGGTCCCGCTCCGGTCAGGCCGAGCCGCTCACGATCACCCGCGCCTTCGCCGTACCCGACAGACGTGACGAAGTCGACCCGTTCGACGAATGCCCGCAGGCTGTGCCGGAGCACGATGATGACCTCGCGGCAGCACGCGGCGATCTCGGGTGCACCGCCGGCCCCGGGCAGCCGGACCTTCGGGTCGCGGTAGTCGCCGATCACAGTCGTGTTGATGTTCGCGTACCGGTCGAGCTGGGCGGCGCCCAGGAAGCCGACGTCGATCCGGCCGGGCTGGAGCCAGTAGTTGAACACCTCGGGGACGCTGACCACGGCCTCGGCGGTCGCGGCCAGTTCGCCGTCGCCGATCGACAACGGCAGCCGCGCCGGTCGCGCGCCCAGGCAGCCGGACTCGTACACCAGCACCAGCGCGGGCGCATGCGTGCGGCGGGCCAGGTTCGCCGCGGTGCTCGGCAGGCCGATGCCGACGAAACACACATCACCGTCGTTGAGATGACGCGCGGCCGCGACTGTCATCATCTCGTCCTCGGTCCAGTCGTCGGTCACAGGATGTTCTCGCTCATCCAGACGGCGAAGGCGTCGCGATCGCGGCTGATCGCGTCCCAGCCCACGTAGAAGTCGTTGTCGCGCTCGACGTATCCCATCGCGTACGACGGTCTCGCACCACCGGGTGCCACCGCCACCGCCGTGACGGCCCAACTCGGCAGCACGACCTGGTCCGGCACCGGCGTCAGCTCGTCGACGATCTCCTCGACGGTGACCAGCGAGCGCTGTGCGGCCAGTAGCGCCTCCTTCTGGATCCCGCTGATCCCCCAAAGCTGGACGGTGCCGTCGCGGTCGGCCCGCTGCGCGTGGATCACAGTGACATCCGGCCGCAGTGCCGGCACGGCGGTCAGCAGCTCACCGGTGAACGGGCAGGTGATCGGCTTGATCGTGTCGGTCTGCGCGACCAGGTCGGTCCCGGTGTAGCCGCGCAGGACGGCGAACGGCAGTCCGGACGCGCCGGCGACGTAGCGGTTCGCCATTCCGGCGTGGCTGTGCTCCTCGATCTCCAGCGGCACCGGCCAGCCGTTCTGGACCGCGTCGCGGAAGCGGTGCAGCGAGCCGACTCCCGGGTTGCCGCCCCAGCTGAAGATCAGCCGGCGCGCGCAGCCCATCCCGATCAGCTGGTCGTAGATCACGTCCGGCGTCATCCGGGCCAGCGTCAGGTCCCGGCGGCGCTGTCGGATTATCTCGTGCCCCGCGGCGAACGGGATCAGGTGGGTGAAACCCTCCAGCGCGACCAGGTCGCCGTCGTGTACCAGTTCGGCGACTCCCTCGGCGAGCCCGACGATGGCCGCCACGGTCAGCGGATCCGTTCGACGGCGCGTTCGTATCGCGAACGGATGTTCATCACACGAACATAGGTCGACGCGCGACGCGGCGTCAACTGTTGACGCTGCTCGCGGTCCGGTACTAGGTTCTCAATGAGAACGCTCGTTCGCTTAGCGAACAACTCCAGATCGCCGTCCGCGTCGGGGGGTCCGAGGAGGACTCACACATGCGTCGTCTCATCGCCGCCGGCCTGGCAGTCGCCCTGCTCACCGCCGCGGGCTGCGGCGGGGACGACAGCGGAGGTGGCAGCGGCACCGCCGACAACCCGGTCAAGATCAAGGTCGGCGCGCTGCCGATCATCGACGTCGCCCCGCTGCACCTGGGCGTGAAGAAGGGCTTCTTCAAGGAGCAGGGGCTGGACGTCCAGGTGGTGGCCACCACCGGTGGCGCGGCCGCTATTCCCGGCGTGATGAGCGGCGAGTTCGACTTCGTGTTCGCCAACGTGGCGTCGGTGATCCTTGCCTGCACGGAGAACCTGCCGCTCAAGGTGCTTGGTGGTGACCGGCAAGGGACCGCCGGCATCTCGCGCTGGAGCCGTTCCTGGCCGGACGGCTGGACGGACTGGCCGGCGCCTATCCGGTCTGGACCGACCAGCCGGTGATCGCTCAGGACGTGCCCGCCGCGATCCGGCGGGCCTGGCACGAGGCGGTGTACCGGCGTGGTCCGGCGCTCGTCACCGTGCCGATGGATGACTGGTCGGCCGTGACATCCGAGGGTCTCGGTGTGGCAGCGCCGGGGCAGGTGTTGCGGCCGACCGCTATCGATCCCGCCGCGGCTCGCGAGATCGTTTCCGTGCTCGACGGTGCTTCCGCCCCCGCGGTTGTGGTCGGGGCGGGTGCGGACGATCCCGCGACCTGGCAGGCGCTCACCGATTTGGTCGACCGGCTGGGCTGCCCGGTCTGGGAGGAGGCGTTCGAGACCCGGGCCGGCTTCCCGCAGGACCATCCGCGGTTCGCCGGGCACCTGCCGCCCGGACGGTCCGGTCTGCGTACGGCGCTGGCGCCGCACGACGTGGTTCTCGTGGTCGGCGGGGCGGCGTTCCGGCAGTACGTTTACGAGCCGGGGCCGCTGGTGTCGGCGGATACTCGGGTCGTGGTGTGTCGGACGATCCCGATGTCGTACACCGGAGCAGGGCCGAGCTGGGTGTCGTGGCGGATGTCGCGGGGACCTGTGCGCTCGTCGCCCGGTCGGTCCGCGTACGTCCGGCAGGCGCTGCCGCGTTGTCCGCCCAGCCGCTCGGCCTGGAGACCGACGGGACGTTGCGGGCCACAGACGTCTTCCATGCGCTGGCCGAGCGGTGGTCCGAGGACGTCGTGCTGGTCGAGGAGACGCCGTCGAGCCGGCCGGACCTACTCCGGATTCTCCCAGCCCGCTCACCGGGTGGGTATGTGAGCGCGGCCATGGGTGGTCTCGGCTTCGCATTGCCGGCGGCAACGGGGTTGCGGATGGGCGATCCGTCTCGGCCGGTAGTCGCCATCGTGGGCGACGGCTCGTCGCTGTACGGGATCCAGGCGCTCTGGAGCGCCGCCCGGTACGACTGCGGCGTGCTGTTCATCGTCCTCAACAACGGCGGTTACGCCGTGATGAACGAACTGGCGGCACAGGCAGGCCGCAAACCGCCGTGGCCTGGATTCGACGTCGACCTGGCTGGGATGGCGCTCTCGCTCGGCTGCCCGGCCCGGCGGATCCGCTCGCTGCCGGAGCTGATCGAGACGCTGGACCAGGTCCTGCCGGCCCTTGCCGCGCGCAACGAACCACTGCTGCTCGACGTCCGGGTTGCGCCGGACACCAATTCCCGTGGGAGGTCATCGTGACTCTGTTGGACGCCGGCGACTGGGCCGGCCGGATCTACACCGACGGATGGAGCACCGCGGCCGGCGGCTCCAGGACCGTCACCGAGCCGGCGACCGGCAAGGAACTCGGCTCGGTCGGGCTCGCGGGTCAAGCCGACATCGACCGCGCGGTGAAGCGGGCCGCCGAGGCGCAAGCGGGCTGGGCGGCGACGAACTTCGAGGAGCGGGCAGCGGTACTGCGCCGCGCCGGCGCGCTCTGGGAGGAGGAGGCCAAGGAGGTCGAGGACTGGCTGGTCCGTGAGGCCGGCTCGATCCCGCCGAAGGCGCAGGTCGAGACCCATGTGGCCGCGCAGGAGTGCTACGAGGCGGCGGCGCTGGCATCACACACGCTGGGCCAGATCCTGCCGACCGCGCGGCCGCGGCTCAGCCTCGCCCGGCGCCGTCCGCTGGGAGTGGTCGGGGTGATCGCACCCTTCAACTACCCGCTGATCCTGTCGATCCGCTCGGTGGCACCGGCCCTAGCCCTTGGCAACGCCGTCGTGCTCAAGCCGGATCCACGGACCGCGGTGTCCGGTGGGGTCACGCTTGCCCGGGTCTTCGAGGAGGCCGGTCTGCCGCCCGGCCTGCTGCACGTCCTCCCGGGCGGACCGGATGTCGGCACCGCACTGGTCGAGCACCCTGGCGTACAAGCGATCAGTTTCACCGGTTCGTCAGCAGCGGGCCGCAAGGTCGGCGAGGCGTGCGGGCGACTGCTCAAGCGTTCGTTGCTCGAACTGGGCGGGAACTCGGCATTGATCGTGCTCGACGACGCCGACCTCGACCTGGCGGTCTCGGCCGGCGCCTTCGGCTCGTTCCTGCACCAGGGCCAGATCTGCATGGCCACCGGCCGGCACCTCGTCCACTCCTCCGTCGCGGACTCCTACGTCGAACGGCTGGCCGCGAAGGCCGACGCGCTGCCGGTCGGCAACCCGGCGACGGAACAAGTTGCCCTGGGCCCGCTCATCGATGCCGGCCAGCGGGACAAGGTGCACGGACTGGTCACGGCCAGCGTGGACGCCGGTGCGCGACTGGCCGCGGGCGGGACGTACGAGAACCTGTTCTACCGGCCGACCGTGCTGGCCGGTGACGGCCCGGCGTACGCGAACGAGGTCTTCGGGCCGGTCGCGGCGGTGACCCGGTTCGACAGCCTGGACGAGGCGGTGGCGCTGGCGACGGACACCGAGTACGGCCTGTCGCTGGGAATCCTCAGCGGCGACGTGTCGAAGGCGCTTGCGCTGGCCGACCGGATCCCGACCGGGATCGTGCACATCAACGACCAGACCGTCGACGATGAGGCGGTCGCACCATTCGGCGGGCGCGGCGCGTCCGGCACCGGTGCACGGTTCGGCGGGCCGGATGCGAACCTGGCCGCGTTCACCGACACCCAGTGGCTCACCCTGCAGGGGAACGTCGATCAGTACCCATTCTGAGGTCGTCCATGACCTCGACGACACAGACCGGCCTGAAGCTGTCGTTCGTACTTCCGGCGGTGGCACTGGTGGCGGTCAACCTCCGGGCGGGCATCGCGGCGGTGTCGCCGTTGCTGCCCGACATCCGGGCCGATCTGGGTTTGTCGCGTGGTGCGGCGGGGCTGCTGACCGCCGTGCCGGTGTTGTGCTTCGGCGGACTGTCGGCGGTGGCGGCCGGAGTTGGGCGGCGGATCGGGAGCGACCTGACGATGGTGCTGGCGATGGCGGTGCTGGCCGCGGCGACCGTTCTCCGTTTGTTGCCGACGGCAACCTGGTTCTTCATCGGAACGGTGATCCTCGGAGCGGCGATCACGGTCGGGAATGTGCTGACGCCGATGCTCGTGAAGCAACATCTGTCGGATCGGTCCGACCACATAGTCGGGCTGGCGACCGGGTTGTATACGGGCTCACTGATCGGCGGCGCGGCCGTCGCATCGGCGATCAGCGCGCCACTGGCGTCAACAGGGCTGGGCTGGCGCGGGGCGCTGCTGGTATGGGCGATCCCGGCCGTGCTCGCCGCCATCGCCTGGTCGCGGTTTCTGCGGTTTCGCACGGACGCGCCGGTGGCTGCCTCCGGTGGGCGGCGGCAGGTGGTCAGGAGTCGGGTGACGTGGTGGTTGTCGCTGTTCATGGGGATGCAGTCGCTGGCCTACTTCGCCGTACTGGCGTGGTTGCCCGCGTTCCTGCGCGAGCACAACGTCAGCGCCGGGCGTGCCGGGCTGGCGTTGTCGCTGTTCAACCTGTTCGGGGTCGTGGCGGCGCTGCTGGTGCCGGCGATCGCCGGTCGCCAGTCGGACCAGCGCGCGCTGGCACTGACGATCTGCGTGGCCTGGGCCGTCGGCGTCATCGGGTTGCTGGTCGCGCCGGGTGCGTACCTGGTGTGGTCGGTGATCGCCGGACTTGCTCAGGGAGCGTCGATCGCGCTTGCGCTGGCGCTGATCGTGTTGCGGTCGCGGACGCCGGACGTTGCCCGGTCGCTGTCCGGCACCGTCCAGTCGGCCGGGTACCTGATCGGCGCGACCGGCCCGTTCCTGCTCGGCGCGCTGCGCGACGCGACCGGGTCGTGGACGGTGCCGCTGCTCGCGGTGCTCGGCGCGATCGCGGCGATGGCGGCCGGCGCATGGGGTGCCGGCCGGGCCGGAGTTGTGGGGTGATGACGTGACGCGGACCCAGATCGGCATCGTCGGCGCCGGACCCGCCGGGCTGATGCTGTCCCATCTGCTCCACCTGGCCGGCATCGAGTCGGTGGTGCTGGAGGCGCGCAGCCGCGAGTACGTCGAGCACCGGGTCCGGGCCGGCGTCCTCGAACAGGGCTCAGTGGACCTGCTCCGTTCCAGCGGCGTTGGCGATCGGCTCGACCGTGAAGGGCTCGAACACGGCGGGATCAACCTGCAGTTCGCCGGTGAGCGGCACCGGGTGCCCATGAAAGACCTGACCGGCCGATCGATCACCGTGTACGGGCAGCAGGAGGTCGTCAAGGATCTGATCGCACGGCGGTTGGCCGACGGCGGCGACATCCGGTTCGAGGTGGACGATGTACGAG
>JBKPSJ010000023.1:0-5798 GCA_046765875.1 Actinomycetota bacterium | reverse complement strand
CTAAGGCCCGGTCTGGGACTGCCAGCAACTCCGCGCTTACCGTTAGTGATGCTGGTGTTGGAGTGACCGCGCCGGGCCAAAAGACCTTGCTCTCGTGCCCTTCCCGAAGCATCACGCGGGTGCAAGCGTGGCAGCTGAAGCACCGGGACCGCGGGGCCCGGTGAGCCCGAAAGGGGGACTGTCATGAGACGACTATTGGCGGGACTGGCAGGGGTGACCTTCGTGGTCGCCATGTCGCTAGTGCCAACGGCTGCGGCGTCCGCAGCAGCGGGCGGCACCGGCCATACCGTGACCATGACGGAGCACATCCACGGCATCTTCGACCCAGGGATCGAGGGCCCCAACCCATGCAGCGGGGCCGACATCGTCTCCGTCGACGCCACCGGCAACCTGGTGAACCACATCACCTACTTCCCCGCAGGGGATGAGGTTTGGGCGACGTTCACCGAGACCGGCAAGATCACGATCCTCGACAGCAACGGCGTGACCTACACGGGCCATCTCACCGTGTGGGGAAACTTCAACATGAATGAGCAGAACGCCAACAACACCTTCACGTTGACGATCACATTGACCGGCTCGGATGGCTCGACCATCACCGCCCACGAAGTACAACACTTCGCGCTCAACGCGAACGGTGTCGTGACGGTCGACTTCGACACCATGAGGCTTACCTGCGGGTAGCACGATCCGACCAACGAACGTGGGTAGGGGGTGGGCTCGACCGAGCCCCACCCTCCCCGCGTCTCGCGTTGACTGCACATGGCCGCGTTCGCCACGTCGAAGTTGTCCTGCAGCGCGGGGCCGGCTCCTCCCTGGCTGCTTCATGAGGGCCGCGCGGTGCACGGTGCGCGATGCGCAGGCTGCCCTCGATGCGCCAATGGTTACTCAGGCTCCGGCCCCAGGGCTGACCGATCGCTAATGCCGGTTCCCGTTCGTTAGGGAACGGCACCGATGCGCGGAGGCGTGGCACGGGCTCGAACAAGACTGAACTACTCCCCTGATCGCCGCCCGCGATGACCGGCGCCGGGAATGGCGATTGTGCTCCTACTCTTGCGCGGCCAGCGAAGCGGGGCGGTGGAGGACAAGGACACCGCTGACCGCGAGGACCCAGGCCCAGAGCACCAGGAACCCGATGAACGCGACCGCGAGCGGCAGTAGCACCGCAGCCGCGACGCCCGCCCAACCGAGCCAGCGCGGAAGGACGCCGAAGCGCAGGGTCGCGACAGACACGGCGACAACCAGCAGGATCGCTGCAATCGCGTCGCTGGCGAACAGAAGAAACCCGTAGTGATGCTCTGGCCCAGAAGCGCCAACGTCCGGATTTGCCGCTGTCCGCGCACTCGCTCATGCCGAGATCAGTGTGTTGGCTTGGCGGCGTAGGCCAAGCCGGTGCACGTTGCCGACCAACGCACGGCCGGAGCCGCCATCGACGATGGTCGAGTCCATCAGCCAGACCTCAGGGTGCGCTGGCGACGACTGCTGGCGCTCACATCATCGGGCGAGGAGCGGTGTCGCGATAGTAAGGAGCAGCCAGGCGGCGCCGACGGTGATCTCTCGAGGGCGGTCGGGTGTCTCCGCTCGAGGTGAACCGGCGTTGCTTCATCATCGCGGCTCGGCGGGCGGACAGTAGCGACAATCCGGCCGGTCGACGAGTTTGGGTCGCCGCTCATCATCATCGCTAAGGAGGTCTCGAGGCCGGCGCAGCGGTACGAGTGCCCGTCGGCCTCGATCCGAACCAGGAAGCCCGACTCATCGATGTTCTGGATGTGGTCGCGCGGGATGACGATGGTGCGGACGGGATTCAGGATGGTGAGCGAGTTCGGGTCGAGTTCGACGCGCGGATACCACCAGATCGCAAGAGACGTCACGGCTGCAGCGCCGAGGAGGAACGTCACCATCGCGGCCAGGGCAGGTCCGAGTCTGTCGTCGGCGGCCTGGTCGCCGCGCCGGTTTGGTGGATCTCCCAGCACCCAGAGAGTAACGAGGATGAACTGCATGACGATGCCAGCGATGTGGTTTGTGCGGTTGCGAAATACGCGCGTGTCGTTGTCGATGGTGGCTCCTGCATCCAGGGTCAGTCCGCGCCATAGTTGCGGCGAGTGCGACCCTTGTACCAAGCCGACGAGTGCATGCTTCCGACAAAGCCTGCCTTGGCTTGGTGCATGTAGTGAAGCGCACCAGGTCCGCGGGTATGCCGCGGGCCGTTCGGACTTCGCTCCGGTGGACCTGAGCGGAGGCTGTGTGTGACCTCCGCGACGGCCGCGTCGAGGGCGGCGACAAGTTCCTCTGGGGACACGGACATCGCGGCCGACGACCAATCGAAACGCACGCATCTGCCCGCCGAGAGTGAAGCGCGACCATGCCGATGACCGGATGCAGCGATGGGCAGCATGGAGTCTTCGAATACGCCGAACAGGTCCGGCTGTGCCGGTCCTGTCCGGGGTCGCGCCCAACCATTGACAGCTCTCACCCCCTCGGATAAGCCCGGACCTGGGCCCGGCAATGTCGTCCGAACTACGTGGAGGTCAGTGGATCATGTCAAACCAGACCGCAATCCCACGGAGGGCACTCCTTCGCATTGTGGCCGCCGGCGGCGCCGCGGTCGGCGGCGGCGCGCTGTTGCGCGCGACCCCCGCGTACGCCGAAGCGTCCCGGTTCAGAGCCGGGGTAGCCAGCGCAGCGGTGAGCGTCCCGGCCGACGCCGCGGCCGACGTGCGCAACGAGCTGCTGCACACCTGGAACGCGTACAAGAGGCTCGCCTGGGGGCACGATGAGCTGCACCCGGTCAGCGGAACCTTCGGCGAGTTCTTCGACAAAAACCACCCGGTCGGGCTCACCATCGTCGAGGCCCTGGACACCCTCTACCTCATGGGCCTCGACGACGAACTCGCCGAGGGCGTGGCCTGGATCAGGGACAATCTCGATTTCCGAGGCGTCAACAAGCCCGTCCAGATCTTCGAGACGAACATTCGCATGGTCGGTGGCCTGCTTTCCGGCTACCTCGCCACCGGCGAGCAGGTGCTGCTGGACAAGGCCAGGGACATCGCCGACGTCTTGCTGCCGGCCTTCACCAAGTCGCCCACCGGCGCGCCGTACCGGTTCGTCAAGCCGTCCAACGGCAAGGTGAGCGGCACCAGCAACTTCCTCGCCGAGATCGGCACGATCGTCGCCGAGTTCGGCACCCTGTCCAGGCTGGTCGGCGACGACAAGTACTACCAGGCCGCGAAGCAGGCGATGAAGGCCGTCTATGACCGACGGTCTTCGCTGGACCTGGTAGGCACCACCCTCGACATCGAGACCGGGGAGTGGCTCAACACCACGGCGTCCATCCACCCGCCGGTCGACTCGTATTTCGAGTACCTGTGGGACGGCTGGGATCTGTTCGGCGACCCGGACTTCAAGACCTGGTACGACGTGCTCACCCCAGCGATCATCGAGCACGAGGCGGTTTGGCTGCGCACCTCCGGACAGCAGGTAGAGCACCTCTGGTTCGTGCGGGTCAACCAGGACACCGGCGCGCTGGCCAGCACCGGACAATCCGAACTAGGCAGCTTCTACGCTGGACTGCTCGGCCAAAGCGGCTACCTGAGCCTCGGCGATGCCTACCTCGACTCGTGGACGTCGCTGCTCGACCGCTACCCCATCCTCCCGGAGGGAATCGACCCGCTCAGCGGTAACGCCACCAGCGTCGGCAACGCGCTCCGGCCCGAGTACGTCGACTCCGCGTTCAACCTGTGGCTGGTCACCCAAACCGAACGCTTCCGCGATCTGGCCTACGACTACTACCTCCGCCAGAAGACCGCCTCCAGGGTCGACAACGGCTGGACCATCGCCACCAACGTCACCACCACCCCGGTCACTCACGGCGATCTCACCTCGGGCTACTGGTGGTCGGAGCAGATGAAGTACTGGTACCTGATGTTCGGTCAGGTAGAGCGCTTCGACTACGGCAACAACTACCTCTCCACCGAAGGAAACGTCTTCCGCGGACTCAACTGAACACGCAGCTCCACCTAGCCGCTAAGGCTCGCCCCACGAGCGGCAGACCGGCCCAATCGAGGCGCCGTGAGCCGACCGCCTCTGCCGTGGTGAGCATGGTCCGCGATACGACGTGACTCGAGTGCTGCAGGTCCTTCGCGACGTCCAGGCAGCCGTCGCAAGACCGAACAGGAAGCCACCACCCGTGCCGCAGGACCCCTCGCCGACGACCTCGACTCCCCGGACCAACGTGCCAATAAGCGAGCATCCCCACCGGTCCGCTCCGATGCGCACATTCTGCGCTCCGGACATCCGGACATCCGGACATGGCTCCTCTCTGTGATGGTCCTATGGACCGTCAAGCAGGTGCGCCGCGATGCTGAGGTCGGCGCGGACGGCGTGGTAGAGCTGGCGGGCCACGTAGCGTTTCAGACAGCGGATGGTTTCTCGCTTCGATAGGCCCTGTGCCTGTCGTCGTCTGGCATAGGCCCTGGTGTCGGGGCAGTAGCGCAGTCGGGTCAGGGTGATCATGTAGAGCGCTCGGTTGGCGTCTCGGTCTCCGGCTGGGTTGAGTCGGTGACGGTTTGTCTTTCCGCTGCTGGCCGGGATTGGACAGGCGGCGCACAGGGCGGCGAAGGCCGCCTCTGAATGCAGCCGCTCGGGGTTCCCTCCGGCGGTGATTAGTAGCTGAGCGGCATGGTCGGGTCCCACGCCGAGTAGCGCCATCGTCCGAGGGGCGGCCGCCCGGACCAGCGCGTCGAGCTGGGCGTCCAGTGAGGTGATCTCTGCGCTGAGGTCGGCAACCCTTAGCGCGATGGTGCGCAGGGCCAGCTTGGTGGCATGGATGGGATCAGCCAGGCGGGCGAGGTCGGGGCGCAGCCGGGCGCACTCGGCCGCAACCCGCTGCAGGGTCTTGCCGCGCAAGGTCTCAGGCAAGCGGTCCGGCGCAGTGATGATGAGGTCCTTGAGCTGGTTGTAGGCCGCCGTGCGGGATTTCACCGCGCCGGTCCGGGCGATGCGCAGCACGCGAATCGCCTCGACGACCGTGGTGGTGTCCCTTGGGTGTGACTCGGTCTTCGCCGGCAAGGGCACGGCGAGCGGCGCTTTCGGCGTCCAATGGATCGGACTTTCCGCGAACCCGCCTCGAGCGGCGGTCAGGCCGGTTCACCTCGATCACCTCGAGGCGCCGGCTGCGCAGGAAACGAGTCAGTCCGGCCCCATAGCACCCCGTTCCTTCGATCCCAACACGCCTCAAGGTGCCGAATGACTGCAACCAGCCGAGCAACTGCCGGTAGCCGTCGACAGTGGCGGGGAACTCGCGAGTGCCCAGCAACCGTCCCACCTCGTCGATCGCCGCGGCGTGGTGGCTGTTGCTGTGCGTGTCGACGCCGCCGGTCACACCCACCACTTCCGCGGACGTCTTGGCTGTTGTCATGCTGGTCATGCCCGTCCTTTCGATGCACCGTTGGGGCGGACGCCGGCCGGGTCGGGCGGACAAGACGGTAATGGGCTTTGAGCAAGGTCCTATGAGGTCACGTCTGCCCGGCTCGGCGCCACAGGCAGTCCTGGCGACCCCTGACCGACAGATCACAGACAGGGCATCCGATGGGTCCGGAGCCGGGTCAAGACGAAGGTCAGATCAGAGACCGCCAGGACACACAGACCCATCCTTACCATCAAGACGCGGCCGGTAGCGCGGGTCTAGGCTTGTTGGTGGCGGGTCTGGGATGTGGCTGATCCGAAGAGTCGGTGTGGGGATGTGAGCCGGCCGCGCTGGAGTCAGAGTCGTTTCCCCGTTGCCCTCCCGGGCCCGTCGT
>JBKPSJ010000022.1:0-24814 GCA_046765875.1 Actinomycetota bacterium | reverse complement strand
ACCCCGCACCGCGCCCCCACCTGGTCCGCTCCGCCTGACCAGGACCCGCCTGGTCACGCCACCCCGGGTTCGGCCTTGGCGCCGGGATGTGCGCCGCCGGGCTACTAGACTGGGCCGGCCTACGGGGCGGAAGGGATACAGGTGGCCGACGAAACCCGCAGACCGCGCAGTCTGGAGGTCCTTGGTAGCGAGCCGCCCTGGGAGGTGCCTGACGACTGGCTCGACGGTGTTCGCCGCCGGTTCCGGGCGTGGGCCGAGGATCCACGTACGCTGCGTCCCGGCGTCTTCCCCGACTTCGTCGACGGCACCCCCGCGGCGGTCTGGTACGCACACCGGATAGCGCCATCGCTGGGCGGCTGGATCCCGGTCCTGCACGGCGAGTTCGCCGACATCTCGGCCGTACTCAGCCGCGACTTCTACCGCCCGGCTTCGCGGTTCGGTGGTGCCGGGTACGTCGTGAGCACGGCACCGTACGACTGGCCGTTGACGATGATCGCGGGCACGCGCAACTTCGCCGAGCCGGGCCGGCGGCAGGCCCTGGAACTGTCTCGCGATGTGGTGAACCTGTTCGTCGACGCTCCCCCGCTGGCGGCCCGTGCCCGCGCCCTGTCGGCCGTCCTCGACCGAGTGCTCGGTGACCGAGAGCTCACCCGCCTGCACGTCGGTGCGCCGTACCAGGAGATCGTCGCGGCCTGGCGAGGTGGGCTGCTGCACGACCGCGAGCTCGCGGTGCTCCCGGAGTTGGCCGGCGCCGGTCGGGCCGTCAGGCATTCGCTGATCGGCTTGCGCAACGCGCACGCACGGTTGTCCGAGGTGGACGGCGGCGACGGCGACTTCGCGCAGATGCTCGCTCGCCTGATCCTGGCGTGCGGGCTCACCGCCCTGCCTGGCTACGCCGCCGAGCACCTGAGCGATGCCGCCGCGGACATCCGTCGAGCGCTGGACGAAGCCAGGACCGGCTTCGATGCCGGTGCATGGCTGGCCCGGAACACCGATTGGCTGTCCAGGGCCGTACGCAGGGACAAAGAGGGTGCAGCGCGCGTGTGGGCCGCCGCCGCGACCCAGGTCTCGGTTCAGTTCGCCGGTGTGCTCGGGCAGCAGCCGTGGCCGGATCCGGAGGTGCCCGATCTGGCGTCCTTCTTCCGCGTGCTCGACAACCACCGTTCCGAGTGCCTCGTGCAGACCGGGGTACCGGATTCGGTTGCGACACTGGCCGCGCACACCCCGATCACGTCGGCGCCTATGGCGGACGACGCCGAGCCGGTGAACTTCTGGGGCGACCCGATCGCCGAGCTGGACTCGTTGATCGGCCTGGAGTCGGTCAAGGACGCGGTACGCCGGATGGTGGCCGAGACCAGGACGAACCTGCGCCGCAACGAACTCGGCCTGCCGACCCAGGAGCGCGCGCGTCACATGATCTTTGTCGGCAAACCCGGTACGGCGAAGACGACGATCGCCCGGCTTCTCGGCCGGATCTACAAGCAGCTCGGCGTACTCGAGAGCGGTCACATGGTCGAGGTCGACCGATCCGACCTGGTCGGGGCGAGTGTCGGTGCCACCGCGCCGATGACCGCGGCCAAGTTCCGCGAGGCCATCGGCGGGGTGTTGTTCGTGGACGAGGCGTACACGCTGGTCCCGCCGAACAGCCCGAGCGATTACGGCCACGAGGCCATCGCAACGCTGCTCAAGATGATGGAGGACCACCGCGACGACTGCATCGTGATCGTCGCCGGGTACCACCGCGAGATGCAGCGGTTCATGGAGTCCAACACCGGACTGGCGTCGCGCTTCCCCAAGATGCTGGCGTTCGCCGAGTACAACGACGACCAGCTCGTCGCCATCTTCCGGCTGCAGGCCAGGCAGGCGGGCATGATCGTGTCCGACGAGGTCCTGGAGGCCGTGCGCAGGGTGATTCCGCCGGCGCCGCGCGGTCACACGTTCGGCAACGGCCGGTTCATCCGGAACGTGCTCGAGGAGGCCATCTCCAACCAGGCGACCCGGCTGTCCGGCCGCGGCGCGGACGATCTGACCGAACGAGACCTGCGCGAACTCCTGCCGGAGGACATCAAGGCGCCCACCTCGATGCGCGCCGAGGACTATCTGCTCCAGCAGCCATGACACCCAAGCCCGGCCGGCTCACAAACTGCTTGCTAGCGTGATATCATGATATCCATGGTGAAGGCATCGGACAAGAAGAACATGCTGCTGCGGCTCGATCCCGCCCTCGCCGAGCGGCTGCAGGCCGTCGCCGAGGTCGAGGGCCGCTCCGTCTCCGACGTCGCCCGGGAGGCGATCGCCGCGCTGGTCGAGCAACGCCGGGCCGACAAGCGGTTCGGCAAGCTGCTCGAGCAGAGCCTCGAGCGCCACGCGCGCACGCTCAGCCTGCTGCGCGAGGACGACTGACGATGGACCTGCTGGAACTCGACGAGGTGCTCGTCGTGGCCAGCCAGGTGCTGCGCTGCGACGCAGCCGCGGTCGTACGGCGGTGCGACCTGCACGCGCTCGAGGTGGCGATCGCCGACCACCACACCGCCGCCGAGGCCGGCGACACCGCCACCGCGGCCGCCGGACTGCTGCGCGGCCTGGTCCGGCGCCGGCCGTTCCGCGGCCCGAACCGCACCATCGCCGTCGCCGCCACGCTGCAACTGCTGGCTTTGAACGGCTGCGACCTCGAACTCGAGCCCGTCGACGAGATCGACGCGCTGCTCGACAAGGTCGCCGCCGGCGGGCTCACGCTGACCGCGCTGGCCGACCAGCTCAGCCTGCGAATCGTTCCGCTACCACCGAGCACTACCGAGGGGACACCCATGTTCGAGAGATTCAGCCAGCGCGCGCGACAGGCCGTCGCACTGGCCCAGGAGGAGGCCCGCGATCTGGGCCACGACTACATCGGCACCGAGCACGTCCTGCTCGGGCTGGTCCGCGAGGACGACGGCATCGCCGCGATCGTGCTGCGCGATCTCGGCATCACCGCGACGCAGGTACGTACACAGGTCGAGGAGATCGTTGGCCGCGGCAAGGGCAGCCCGGCCGGGCACATCCCGTTCACGCCGCGGGCCAAGAAGGTGCTCGAGCTCGCCCTGCGCGAGGCCATGCAGCTCGGCCACAACTACATCGGCACCGAGCACGTCCTGCTCGGCGTGGTCCGCGAGGAGAAGGGCGTGGCCGCGCAGATCCTGGTCAAGCACGGCGCCAACCTGGCGACCGTCCGGCAGGCCGTGCTGGCCGAGCTGGGCGAGCCCGATCTGCCGGAGTCCAGGTCCGAGACCGAGTCCCGGCTGGCGAACCTGGCCGAGTTCGACATTCCTTCCGGGATCGAGATCCGGGTCGGCCGGCGCAAGCGGCTGGTCCGCGAACTGACCGCGCTGTTCCAGGAGAACGACAAGCTCCGCAAGGAGGTCGACCGGCTCAACCAGTTGCTGCGCGACCACGGCATCGACCCGGCCGCCTGATCCGGCGGCCCGCTGTTTGGCCGAGGTCAGGTCTCCAGCACGCGCTTGCGCTCCGTGCGTACGTCGAACCCGCCCTTCGGCCACTGCGGGTCGAGGGCCTTGAGCGTCTCCTCCAGCATCGTCGTGACCGCCCAGTTGCGGTACCACTTGCGGTCGCTCGGGATGACGTACCAGGGCGCGACCGGGTCGTTGCAGCGCTCCAGCGCCGCTTCGTACGCCTCCATGTAGGCCGGCCAGAGCGCTCGCTCGTCGACGTCGTGCGGGTTGTACTTCCAGTGCTTGGTCGGGTCGTCCAGCCGCGCGAGCAGCCGCTTCTTCTGCTCCTCCGGGGAGATGTGCAGGAAGCACTTGAGGATCGTCGTACCGGACTCGGCGACCTCCCGCTCGAACTCGTTGATCTGCGCGTACCGGCGCGACCACACCGACTCCGGGACCAGATTGCGTACCCGGGCGATCAGCACGTCCTCGTAGTGCGACCGGTCGAAGATGCCGATGTACCCGGGCCCCGGCAGCGCCTGCCGGATCCGCCCGAGGAACCCACGCCGCTTCTCGGCCGGGGTCGGCGCCTTGAACGAGGTCAGCCGCAGGCCCTGTGGGTCCACCAGCCCGGCGCCGTGCCTGATGATTCCGCCCTTGCCGGAGGTGTCCATGCCCTGCAGCACGATCAGGATGCTGCGGTTGCCACCGGCGCGGCCCTCGGCGAACAGAAGTTCCTGCCAGTCCGACAACGCCGGGCCGAGCTTGTCCAGCGCCTTCTTACCCTTGGCCTTGCCGCCGGACATTCCCGGCTTGGCGGCCGAGTCGTACGTGGTCAGGTCGACCGGACCCGGCGGCACCCTGAGCTTGTCGAGCAGCTTGCCAGTCGGGACGGGGACCGGGACCTCGTTGACCCGGCGCGCGGTCGTCGTCGAGCTGGTCTGCCTCTTCGGCGCCGCCTTCGATGGCTTTGCGGTAACAGCCTGGGTAGCCACCTTGTCCGCCCGCTTGGCAGCCTTGCTCGCCTTATCGCCGGCCGACTTGGCGACCTTGGTCGCGGACGTCTTCACCGCGGAGGTGTTCATCGCCGCTTTACCCGTTGTTTTCTTCGGTGACATGCGGGCCATACTGCCGTATTCCCGCTCCGATGAGGGCGATCGGGCCGAACAACGTGCGCCGGCGATCGTGTGAACAACCGGCCGTCGGCCCTCAGCGGCCGGGACGTAGAGCCCGCGGCAGCCGCGGACGGTCCCGGCGAATGGGGCGGTTAGGCTCTGCTCGTGCAGCCGCACCCCGCGCAGCGTCAGCCATGAGGACACCTGCCCGGGAGGAGGTGTGGCGATGGGTGCGGCAACGACGATTGTGGCCACGCAGGCGGGCCCGGCGTCATCGGACAGCCGGCAGCCGCTGCTGGCGGCGCACGACGTCCGCAAGGTCTACAGCACTGGCCAGGTGGGCGTGGTCGCCCTCGACGGCCTGGACCTGACTGTGTACGCCGGCGAGCTGGTCGCCGTGATGGACCCGTCCGGCTCGGGCAAGACCACGCTGCTGAACTGCCTGTCGGGACTCGACGACATCGACGGCGGCAAAGTGATTGTAGAAGGCAACGACCTGTTCGCGATGAGCGACCGCGACCGCACCGAGCACCGGGCCCGGTCGATGGGCTTCATCTTCCAGATGTACAACCTGATCCCGGTCTTCACCGCGGTCGAGAACGTCGAGCTGCCGCTGCTGCTGGTGGGGCACCGTGCCGGCGAGGCGCGCGCCCGTGCGCTGGAGATGCTCGACCGTGTCGGCCTGGCCGGCCGCGCCGGGCATCACCCGAACGAGATGTCCGGCGGCGAGCAGCCACGGGTCGGGCGAATGGAATCCAGCAGCAGGCGAGCCGTAGTCGACTTCCCTGACCCGTTGCGGCCCAGGAACGCGTAGCACTCACCGCTCTCGACTGCGAGCGTCAGATCGTTGACCGCGACCAGATCACCGAACTGCTTGGTAAGGCCATCGGTCTCGATAACGGCCGCCACGTGGGACATTCCCACAGCCGCTACTTCTGGCCGAGGACGTCGGCCAGATCGAACTTGACCGGCTCCTCGAGTTGCTCGTAGGTACACGACTGGGGCGTGCGGTCGGGCCGCCAGCGGACGAACTGTGCGGTGTGCCGGAACCGGACCCCCTCCATGTGGTCGTAGCGCACCTCGACCACGAGCTCGGGCCGCAGCGGTACGAACGAGAGGTCCTTGCCGGCCTGCCAGCGGCTGCCCTCGGCGTTGCGCGGCGTACGGGTGCCCTCCTCCTGCTTGGCCCAGGCCCACGGATGGTCGTCGAATGTCGTCACCAGTGGCTGCATCTCGACGAACAGTTCCTTACGCCGCTCGAGCGGGAAGGCGCCGATCACGCCGACGCTCGCGAGGGTGCCGTCCTCGTTGTACAGCCCGAGCAACAGCGAGCCGATCCGGTCCGGCCCGCTCTTGTGGACGCGGTAACCGGCGACGACGCAGTCCGCCGTACGCTCCGGTTTGATCTTGAACATCACCCGCTTGTCCGGTTCGTAGATTCCGTCCAGGGGCTTGGCGATCAGGCCGTCGAGCCCGGCACCCTCGAACTGCTGGAACCACTGCCCGGCCACGGTCCGGTCCTTCGTAGCCGGCGTCACGTGGATCGGCGGCTCGGCGGCAGACAGTGCCGCCAGCAGGGCCGCTCGGCGCTCCGAGAACGGTCGCTCGGTGTAGTCCTCGTCGCCCAGCGCCAGCAGGTCGAAGGCGACGAACCGGGCCGGCGTCTTCTCGGCGAGCATGTTCACCCGGCTCGCCGCCGGGTGGATCCGCTGCTGCAGCAGTTCGAAGTCGAGCCGGTCGCCGGACCCTCCGATCACGATGATCTCGCCGTCGATCGCGCACCGCTCGGGCAGGTTCGCCTTGACCGCCTCGACCAGTTCGGGGAAGTACCGGGTCATCGGCCGCTCGTTGCGGGAGCCGATCTCGACCTCGTCGCCGTCGCGGAAGATGATCGAGCGGAACCCGTCCCACTTCGGCTCGAAGCTCATCGCGCCGCGCGGGATGTCCTTGACCGCCTTGGCCAGCATCGGCGAGACGGGTGGCATGACCGGAAGTCGCATGCCGCCCATTCTCACCGATCGCCAGGACGCGGGGCCGGGCAGGCGTCCGGCGGGGCAAAGGCATTCCGCTATGGGACCGTTTCGACATCCCGAGTTCGGGACATTTGAGCTACCGTCGCTGCATCATTGGGGCGAGGCCTCGAGCACTCCCGGCTTCACGGAGGTGTGTGCGATGTACGATGTCGTGCTGCTCGTCGAGCAGGAACTCAGCGAAGCGGACGCCAAACGCGTGGTGGATCTGCATGTCGAGATGCCCGATGAGGTCCGTTACCACGTAGTCATTCCCTGTCACAACGCCGAGTCCGGCGTCGAGGCGTCACTGGCCGCACTCGGTACGGCGGACCTGTACGGCGCCGGCATCGTCGACCAGCGCGCCGACCTGGCGCAGGCCCAGCGCGCGATCGACGAGGAGGCGAAGGGCTGCTTCGGGCGCAGCGTGCAACGGTTGCAGGAACTCGGTCAGAAGGCCGAGGGCGGCATCACCCACGAGCGCGCGATCGACGCCCTGACCGGAACCGTCAGCAAGGTCGACGGCCAGGAGGTCATCGTCCTGACCCGGCCGCACGTCGTGGCCCAGTTCTTCCATGTGGACTGGACCGCGCAGGCACGGCGTCACCTGCACGTACCGGTCCTGCGACTGCTGGAGATAGACGACCAGTCGGCGGACTGAGCGGTACGTCACGCATCGACCGCGGCGGCGAGCAGATCGGCCATGCGGCCCCGGACGGCACGCCCGCTGGAATTGTCGGCGGGCACCGGCAGGATCTCCCGCATGGCTGCTGACACGCTGGCCGGCTGGTGGGGCACGGTGCTCGACTCACCCGAACCGCCCGCGCTCGCCCGGTTCTACGCGAACCTGCTCGAGTGGGAGATCAAGACCGACGAGCCCGGCTGGGCAACGGTGAAGGCGCCGGACGCGAAGGCCTATCTGGGCTTCCACGGCAACGATCTGTACGTCCGGCCGGTCTGGCCGTCGGTCAAGGGAGAACAGCAGCAGATGCTGCATCTCGACGTCGGCGTCGACGATCTGGCGGCAGCGGTCGAGCGCGCCGTCGGGCTGGGCGCCACGGTCGCTGAGTTCCAGCCGCAGGACGAGGTCCGGGTCATGCTCGACCCGGACGGTCACCCGTTCTGCCTCTACCTCGACACCTGAACAGGCGCCACGATCACGCGTCCGTTGGTGGCGAACTGGGTGTGGTAGAGGTCGGCGTACGCGCCGCCCTGTGCGAGCAGTTCGTCGTGCGTACCGCGTTCGACGATCCGGCCATCGTCGACGACCAGGATCTGGTCGGCGTTGCGGACCGTGGACAACCGGTGCGCGATCACCAGCGACGTACGGCCCTCCAGCGCGGTGTCGAGCGCACGCTGCACCGCCACCTCGGACTCGGAGTCCAGGTGCGCGGTCGCCTCGTCGAGCACCACGATCCTCGGTGCCTTGAGCAACAACCGGGCGATCGCCAGCCGCTGCCGCTCGCCACCGGACAGCCGGTAGCCGCGGTCGCCGACGACCGTGTCGAGCCCGTCGGGCAGCGACGAGACCAGGTCCCAGATCTGCGCGGCACGCAGCGCCCCGGCCATCTGCTCGTCGGTCGCGTCCGGCCGGGCGTACTCGAGATTCGCCCTGATCGTGTCGTGGAACATGTGCGCGTCCTGGGTCACGTACCCGATCGCGTCGCGCAGCGACTGCAGGGTCACGTCGCGGACGTCCTGTCCACCGACCCGCACACTGCCGCCGGTGACGTCGTACAGCCGGGCGACCAGGTTGGTGATCGTGGTCTTGCCCGCGCCGGACGGTCCGACCAGGGCGACCATCTGGCCGGGCTCGATGGTGAAGCTCACGTCCCGCAGCACCTGCGCGGAGACCCGCTTGTCCAGCACAGCGACGGCTTCCAGGCTCGCGAGCGAGACCTGGTCGGCGGTCGGGTACGAGAAGTCGACCCGGTCGAACTCGATCCGCGACGTGCCCTTGGGCAGATCCGTCGCGTCCGGCTTGTCGTCGATCATCGGCTTCAGGTCGAGCACCTCGAAGACGCGCTCGAACGACACCAGCGCGGTCATGATGTCGATGCGGATGTTCGACAGCGAGGTCAGCGGACCGTACAACCGGCCGAGCAGCGCGACCAGCGCCAGCAGCGTGCCCACGGTCAGTGTCTGTCTCACAGCGAGGTTGCCGCCGATGCCGTAGACGAGTGCGGTCGCGAGTGACGCGACGAGTATGAGCGCGGTGTAGAAGACACGGCCCAGCATCGCGATCCGGATGCCGAGGTCGCGGACCTGGCCGGCGCGGCCGGAGAAGTGCTCCTGCTCGCTGACCGGCCGGCCGAACAGCGTCACCAGCAGCGCGCCGCCGACGCTGAACCGCTCGGTCATCGCGTTCGACATGTCCGCGTTGAGGTTCATCTGGTCGCGCGTCATCGCCGCGAGCTTGCGGCCCATCATCCGGGCCGGCAGCAGGAACAGCGGCAGCAACACGATCGCGATCACCGTCAGCTGCCACGACAGCACCAGCATCGCGCCGACCACCAGCACCAGGCTGATGATGTTCGAGACGACGCCGGACAGGGTCGACGTGAAGGCCTGCTGTGCGCCGATCACGTCGTTGTTGAGCCGCGACACCAGCGCGCCGGTCTGCGTCCGGGTGAAGAACGCGATCGGCATCCGCTGAACGTGCCCGAAGACCTTGGTACGCAGGTCGTAGATCAGCCCCTCACCGATGCGCGCGGAGTACCAGCGCTGCGTCAGGCTGAGGACGGCTTCGAACACCGCGAGCAGACCGACGATGAGTGCCAGCGCCGTCACCAGGGCGGCGTTGCCCTTGACGATGCCGTCGTCGACGATCTTCTTGAACAACAGTGGAGAGGCGATCACGAGCAACGCGCTGATGATCACCAGGACGAGGAACACCGCGATCTGCGGTGCGTACGGACGGGCGAATCTCCCGATCCGCCGAAGCGTGCCCTTGGCAAGCTTCTTGTGGACTATGTCGGCGTCCTGACGACGCCACCCCCGCGCGCCCATGGCGCGCATTCCCGGATCCATAGGGCTCCCTTCTGTCCCGGGTGATCAAGATCCCCGGGCCTGGGACAAGTCAACACCCGAGCTTGTGAATTTGTTCCGGCTACGCCTGGCGTGACTCGGTCAGCAGGGCGCTCAGGCGGCGGGCCTGCGCCTCCCGCTCGGCCCGGAGCTGGTCGTCGTATGAGCGCCGGGATGCGCCCAGCAGGAGGTTCTTGATCTCACGAACCACGCCGACGGGCGGGCTCACCAGTGCCGCGACCAGGTCGTCGACGGTTGCCGCGAGTTGATCCACCGGTACGACGAGGGTAGCCAGACCCAGCTGCGCCGCCTCGCCGGCATGGATCCACCGAGTCGTCGCGCAGATCTCAAGAGCCCTCGAGTACCCGATGAGGTCGACCAGCGGCTGGGTGCCGCCGAGGTCCGGCACCAGCCCGAGCGACGGCTCGCGCATCGCGAACTGTGCCTCCGGCGTCAGTACCCGCAGGTCGCAGGCGAGCGCCAGCTGGAAGCCGGCGCCGATCGCGTGCCCGTGGACCGCCGCGATGCTGACGCACCGCGGGTCGCGCAGCCAGGAGAAGCCTGCCTGGTACCCGGCGATCACCTCATGGATCTCCTCGACCGGCCTGGCCCCGAGCTCGGGGAAGGCGCTCGCCGCCTCGGACAGGTCGATGCCGGACGAGAACGACGGCCCCTCCCCCGCCACCACCACGACCCGGACATCGTCGGGCAGGCCGGCACCGAACCGGGCCAGCTCCAGCCACATCGCCGGCGTCTGCGCATTGCGGACCTCGGGCCGGTTCAGCGTCACCCGTGCGATCGGCCCCTCCACGCTCGTGCGCAATCCGTCCACCACCGCGAACCTCCGATCGTTTGGTCACCCTAGCCAAGCACGTGGTTCCGGTACGCCGTCGTAGGTGTGCGTGCGGTCTGCGGTGCGCCGACCCACAACTTCGTACGTGAACCCACAGCGCGGGGGTGTCAGGCCAGCGATACCAGATCGGCGTAGTCGGCCGACCAGAGGTCCTCCACGCCGTCGGGCAGCAGCAGAACACGCTCGGGCTCGAGTGCCTCGACCGCGCCCTCGTCGTGGGTGACCAGCACGATCGCGCCCGTGTACGACCGGATCGCGTTCAGCACCTCGGTACGCGACGCCGGGTCCAAGTTGTTCGTCGGCTCGTCAAGGAGCAGCACGTTAGCCGCCGAGACCACCAGCGTGGCCAGCGCGAGCCGGGTCTTCTCGCCACCGGACAGCACCCTCGCCGGCTTGTCCGCGTCGTCACCGGTGAACAGGAACGAGCCCAGCACCTTGCGCGCGTCGGTGTCGTTGAGGTCCGGCGCCGCCGACTTCATGTTCTCCAGCACGGTCCGGTCGACGTCGAGGGTCTCATGCTCCTGCGCGTAGTAGCCGAGCTTGAGCCCGTGCCCGGGCCGGACCTCGCCGGTGTCCGGCTGCTCCAGCCCCGACAGCACCCGCAGCAGCGTGGTCTTGCCGGCGCCGTTGAGGCCGAGTATGACGACCCGGCTGCCGCGGTCGATGGCCAGATCGACATCGGTGAAGACCTCCAGCGACCCGTACGACTTGGACAGCTCGGATGCGGTCAGCGGTGTCTTGCCGCAGGGCGCGGGCTTCGGGAAGGCGATCCGCGCGACCTTGTCCGCGACCCGCTCGTCCTCCAGCGACGCGAGCAGCCGTTCGGCCCGTTTGAGCATCTGCTGCGCCGCGGTTGCCTTGGTCGCCTTGGCGCGCATCTTGTTCGCCTGTTCGACCAGCTGGGATGCCTTCTTCTCGGCGTTCGCGCGCTCCCGCTTCCGGCGCCGCTCGTCGCTCTCGCGCTGAGTCAGGTACTGCTTCCAGCCGACGTTGTACACATCCAGCTCGGCCCGGTTGGCGTCCAGGTGGAAGACCCGGGTGGCCGTCTCCTCGAGCAGCCCGACGTCGTGGCTGATCATCACCACGCCACCGGGGTACACCTTCAGGAAGTCGCGCAGCCACACGATCGAGTCAGCATCGAGGTGGTTGGTCGGCTCGTCCAGTAGCAGCGTCTCGGCCTGCGCGAACAGGATCCGCGCCAGTTCGACCCGCCGCCGCTGACCGCCGGACAGGGTCCGCAGCGGCTGGCCGAGTACCCGGTCCGGCAGGCCCAGGTTGGCCGCGATCCGGGCCGCCTCGGACTCCGCCGCGTACCCGCCGGCCGCCTGCAGGTCGGCCTCGGCCCGCTCGTAGCGTCGCATCGCCTTGTCCCGGGTCTGGTCGTCGGCCGACGCCATCGCCTTCTCGGCCTGCCTCAGCCGGCGTACGACGTCGTCGAGACCGCGCGCGGACAGGATTCGATCGCGGGCCTGTACGTCGAGGTCACCGGTGCGCGGATCCTGCGGCAGATAGCCGATCGAACCCGACGTTGTCACCGTCCCGGCGGCCGGCAATCCCTCCCCGGCGAGGATCTTGGTGAGCGTGGTTTTGCCCGCGCCGTTACGGCCGACGAGTCCTACCTTGTCACCCGGACCGACCCGGAACGAGGCAGGTGTCAGCAACTGTCTGGCCCCGACGCGAACCTCGAGGTTGGAAGCGGTGATCATGCCAGCGGACTAGTCTACGGAGTGTGAAATTCAACCCCGGCGCCGACTTGGACACCTCGGGGATCGAGGACGTCCGCGGCGGTGGTCGCGGATTCCCGGGCGGCCGGATGGGCATCCCGATCGGCGGCGGGATCGGTGGCCTGATCCTGCTCGTGATCATCGTGCTGCTCAGCGGTGGCCTTCCCGGCGGTGGCGACAGCGGCGAGCCGACGGTTCAAAATACGGCGGCCGGGAGCCTCAACAGCTGCACAACGGGTTCGATCACGCAGAACCCGGACTGCCGGTTCGTGTATTACCAGAACTCGCTGGAGAACTACTGGAGCCAGGAGCTCGCTCGCCGGGGTAAGCGGTACACGCCGGCCAAGATGATCGTCTTCGACGGCAGCATCAACACCGGCTGCGGGCCGGCCACCAGCGCGGTCGGGCCGTTCTACTGCCCGGCCGACAAGCGGGTCTACCTGGACATCGGCTTCTTCCAGGTGCTCGAGAACGACCTGGGCGCCAAGGGCGGCGACTTCGCCGAGGCCTACGTCATAGCGCACGAGTACGGCCACCACATCCAGGACCTGTACGGCATCCTGGACCGGATCCACACTCGGCAGGGCGCCAGCTCCGACTCGGTCCGCTCCGAACTCCAGGCGGACTGCCTGGCCGGCGTATGGGCGTACCACGCGCAGCAGATCCCGACCAAGAACGGGCAGCCGCTGATCAGCGACATCACGCAAGAGGACGTCTCCGAAGGGCTGGATGCGGCGCAGGCGGTCGGCGACGACCGGATCCAGACCAAGACCCAGGGCCAGGCGAACCCGGAGACCTTCACGCACGGCACCGCCGACCAGCGTCAGCGATGGTTCACCACCGGCCTGCAGTCCGGCGATATGACCCGCTGCGACACCTGGAACGCCAACCCCCTCTGAACCCCCACCACCGCGCTCATCGGACCCTTCTGGTCACAGCCGCCCGCGAACTGCAGCGCTCTGTTGACCATCCGCGTCCGATGAACTGCGAGGTCTGGCTGGGCCAGGGTCGGGTGACGCATTCTTGCGCGGCTGACGGGCAGTCAGGGACGTGACGGGTTGCAGTACGTCAGTGAGCACCGTTCCGCGTCAGCGGGACCGGATGTGGGTCAGGCGACCGCGCGGCGGTAGCCGGGGAGGAGTTCGTCGACCAGGGCGTCGGTCTCGGCTTCGGCTCCGCGTGGGCCGCCGTGCCGGCGCAGTTCGGCGTACATCTGGTTCGCTACAGCGCTGATGTCGTTCTGGTCGCCGAAGTGTGAGGCCAGCCGCAGCGTCGCCCGCCACAGCTCCTCACACGCCGGGTTGAACCGCAGGCCGGTCTGCAGCGCGGTCCGGGCCAGCGCGCCGTCGTTGTACCGCAGGCTCGCCTCGGCCAGCTTGAGTGCGGTCTCGATGATCGCTTCGGCCATCTTGCGCTCGATGCCGGACGCGGCCAGCCACGAATAGCGTCCGGCTGGCAGGTTCGACCAGGCCGGGCCGTGCACCAGGTCCATCGCGGTCGACAGCGGCCCGCGCGGGTCGTCCATCGTCTCGGCCTGCTTGACCAGCGAGCGGAACACGTCCCAGTCCACCCGTATTATCGACCGGTCGAGCGTCCACCGGCCGTTCTGGTCTAGCTTGACCGCGTTGTCGCCCAGCCAGGCGCGGGTGTGCTCCAGCGCGGAGTCGCGCAGCTCGGGGCTGATACCGCGCGGCCAGATCGCACCTGCGAGCACGTTCGGATGCACGCCCCAGTCCTGGCTGGCCAGGAACACCGCGATCTCGGTGGCCAGGTCCCGGCGGCCCGGGTCGATGTCTCCGTCGGCGTCGATCTCGACCGGGCCGAGCAGGTCGATCTCGACCGCAGCCGGCCGGCTCAGGTCCGAGGTCACCGACTCGTACGCCGGCGCGTCCTCGAGCGCTCGCGCTTTTTGGCGCGCCTCGGACTCGGCGGCGCGGAACAGGTCCACCAGGTCCGCGTACTGGGCCGGGGTGATCACGTGCGCGTCGACCTCGAGGCCGATCAGCCGGCACACCGCCTGGCCCTGTTCGTCGACGACGAACCGCCAGGGCGCGACCTGGACGTCGCCGACCACGACCACGCCGATGCTGCGCCGGCGGTCGGCGGCCAGCCGGTTCAGCCGCTCGGCCTCGTCCGGCGACGGCGGCGCGGACAGCACGACCACGTCGGTGCCCCAAAGCCCCGGGTCGGGGTAGGCCAGCCGGGCCCGGGTGACGCTGTCGAACCCGCCCGACTCGCAGGTCCGGGCCTGCCGGTCGGCGCGCTCGCGGACGTCGATCAGCGCATCGTCCAGAGACGGGCGGTATGTCATCCGGTCCGGCGCGAGCACGGTCAGGTCGTCACCGAAGCCGACCATCGTCACGTGCACTCCCTCGGACCACAGGTTGGTGCCGAGCTCGACGGCCAGCGAGACCGCGACGTCCCGGGCCGTGGTCGTCACGCCCCCGAAGCTGGCCATGCCGCCGGCCAGGTCAAGGTCGATCAGCACGGTCGCTCCGTCGACGTTGCGGCCGACCGTCACCAGGGCCGGGTACGGCGCCGGTGCCACCACGTCCTCTATGGGGGCATACCCGCGGCGGAGCATCCAGCGGCTGCCGCTGGCGGTGACCTGCCACGGCGGCGGCGGGGTGAGCTGGGTGTCGGTCGGTACCAGCACCAGGATCAGCGCCTTCTCGTCGACCAGTGCGGCGACAACGCCGGGCAGCGGCTTGCCGGACTGGCTGAGCAACGCGCCAAGTTGACGCAGGGCGTTGTCGACGAACTTCGCCGTAGGTACGTCGGCCGCCAGCCGCAGCTCGGTCTCGGTGTGCCGGTTCTTCTCGGCGGCGTTCGGGCCTGGCCCGAGCGACCAGCCGCGGCGGCGGCGCAGCGCCAGCGTCAGCCCGGCCGCCAGCACCGTCGCACCGAACCCGAAGATGCCGAGCTCCCTGAGACCTGGACCGCTCTCGGCGGCCACCGGCACCGGGTTCGGTACGACCCTGCCGCCGGCGCCGTCCGGCTCTGCCGGCTGCTCCCCCGACCGGTCGTCCGCCGGGTCGACCGGTTTGGAGGGCCCGCCCTTGGGATCGGCGATCGGTACCCGCGACGGCTTCTCGGTCTGGTCGAGCCAACGGGTGCCGGTGTCGTGTCCGCTCTCGGCCGCGCTCGGCGCCTTGCGCTCGCCGGCCTGCCTGGACTCCTTTTGACTCGTCTGGTGATCTGTGCTCTTACGGGCGTCGTTGCCGTTGAGCTCGGTGGGCCGGAACGGCCGGCCGACGTCGACCTTGACGGTGTGCACGCCGGCTCCGGTGGCGTCGGCGGGCAGCCGGACCTGCCAGCCCGGGAAGATCAGGTCCGGATTGTGCAGCCGCTTGCCGTCGGGCTGCAACTTGCCGCGGTTGAGCTCGAAGATCTCCTTGTACCGGCGGCCGTCGCCGAGATGCCGCTCGGCGATGTCCCACAGGCAGTCGTGGTTGCGACCCGCCGGCGGCCGGACCTCGGTGTACTTGATCACCTGGCCCTTGTCGTCGTGGTTGGTGCGGATCCCGGTGGTCGGGATCACCTTGCTCGGGCGCTCGACCACCCTGCCGTACACGCCACTCTGATGGCCGCCGGTCGAGGTCGATGAGGAAGAGGTGATCGTCGTCTCGGTCGAGATGCTCGGCGTGGTCACCGCCTGCGCGACCGGTACGGTGACGCTCGCGGTGCCGGCCAGCAGCGCCACGCCGGCTATCAGCCTGCGGGCGAGCGTCTGCGAACCGCCGCCGAGCGGCACCCGCGGCGAGAAGCCGCGGCCGCGGCGTTCGGCCACCGCCTCGGCCATGAGGCAGACGACGAAGTGCAGCCAGGCCAGCCAGATCACCACCGAGATGATCTTCAGCACCGTGTTCGCGTCGAGCTGGCTGAACAGGAAGTCGCGGTCCGGCACCTGGTCGGGCCAGGGCGCGCCGAACCAGGTCCACAGCAGGTACGGCACGCCACCGACGATCGCGACGATCGCGACCAGCGAGAACAGGCCCTTCAGCAGCTCACCGAACCGGTTGGACTTCCGGGCCTGTGGCAGCCGGGCTGTTCTGGGTCGCTGCTGTGTCGTCTTCACCATCGTCGTCGTCCCTCCACCTGTCGGTCAGCGACCGCCGCCGATGCCCTGGACCTCCTGGACCGGAAGCTTCTGCACCGACTTGACCTCCCACGTCCCCAGGTCGCGCCAGTCGCACGCGCCGTTGCCGTACAGGCAGTACATGACCTGCCAGTACGCGCTGATGTTCAACGTGTACATGCCGTCGGGCTTGTTCGCGCTGGACCGGGTGAACGTGTGCCTGCAGCTCGCCGTCTGCTCGCTCGGCGGCTTGGAATCGTCGTACTCGTCGTACTCGGTGACGTCGGTACAGGTGAACGAACCGCTGCCGTCGTCCGGCGTGATCACCAGTCGTGTCACCCGGGCGGTCATCGTGACGCCCTGGTGCCCGTTCCAACGCCTGCTGTCCTGGGTGACCTCGATCTTGTCCGACGGGACCGGCGGGTTGTGCGTCGTGTCCTCGCCGAGCGAGAAGAACGCCGGCGAGTTCACCCGCGGGATGTAGGTCGGCTTCACGACCAGGATCGGCGTCGGGTACGTCTTGTAGAAGAACTGCCAGAACTGGGCCATGTAGTCCCGCTCCGCGCACTGCGCCTTTTCCTCCGGCGTCACCGCGACGATCTCGTGCTCCAGATGGACGTTCGGGCCGCCGTCGGCGCGGTCGAGTTCGTAATCACGGATCCACACCCGCAGGGTCCACTCCTTGCCCTCGGGCGGAGCCGGCAGGATCACACCCTCAGGGATCGGGTAGTTCCTGCACGGGATGAACGGCCAGTTCCTGCCCAGCCGCTGCCGCCAGGTCCGCGGCACGCCACCGGCCTGCGCGCCGCCGCACCAACTGCCGAATCCACTCGAGTTGGCGTAGTACGTACAGCGGGTGTCGCCATGGGTCGTGGTCGCGGACCGCGGCGTGCTCGACGCCGGAGGACCGGTGCCGACGCCGGAGTCGGCCAGCGCGGCGCCGGGCACCAGGCCGGCGTACAGCAGGGCGAGGACGGCGATCATCGAGCCGACCACCCGGGTCCTCATCGGTGCGCCGTCCTTCCTGTGCTCCCGCGCCGCCCGGTTCGACGTGACCGGCCTGCGCATCGTTGCACCATCTCGGTAAGTCTTTCCACCCTCAACCGCCCGGATATTTCACGCTCGCGCAACTGAACTTGCCCTGCCGCGCCTGGTAGAACTCCCAGCGCGAGCCGGAGTTCTGCATATCCATCGAGATCGGCGACCCGTTCGGAAGGTCGTTGGTGTAGCGCTTCTTCTTCGGGTCGTACCAGGCCATCGTCGGGCCGAAGCAGGTGTCCACGGTTACCGAACCGGCGATCGGGCCCTTGCGTACGCCACGGACAACGACCTTGCCCGGCGGCCGCATCACCAGCCCTTGCGCCCTGGCCTGCACGATCCCCGCCTCGTTGTCGGTGTAGAAGATCGACGAGGTCCACGCGTTCATCAGCAGCGGGTTGTGCGTCATCCGGGCCTTGTAGAACTCCTGGATCGTCCGGGTGAACCCGAGCACCGCCGGATTCATGCCGAACCGGCCTGGGCTCACTATCACCAGCACAGCCTCTTGCGGCTTCGCGGTGTTGGTCGTGCGCGGTGCCGATGTCGCCGACGTGGCCGGGCTGGACGGCGTACCGGAGGAATCGTCGGCGAAGGGCGTCGGAGCGCCGCCGGACGAGCCGCTGCCACCGCACCCGGCCACCGCGAAGGCCGTGGCAGCCAGCGCCACCACCAGGCCCGTACGACATCGTGTCACCGGCTCCCTCCGAACGTCACAGCGCTTGACCGGACGACGGCGAAGCCGGCCACGGGAACCACAGTGTAGGAATTCATCAGGTCACCGGCCCTGGCCCGGCGGGATGCAGGCCGTCGGCAGTGGACCCGGCGACTCGGTCACGGTGGTCACGGTCACCGTGACCGTGGCGGTCGGCTTCTTCGGCGGTGGCGGGGTCGGGCGGGGCGAGGTCGTGGTCTCGGTGACCGTGACGGTCGGCGGGTTCGGCGTGCACGGCGGGTCCAGGGTGGGCGTCGAGGCCGACGACTTCGGGTCCTCCCCCGGACCCTGGCTGGTCCGCAGCACGCTGATCGACGGCACTCGCGGTGTCTCGTCGGCCTTGTTGATGCCCTGCTCGGCGTGCGCCTCGCCCTGTCCTTTCGCGGTCAGGGTCTGGACCCCGAGCATCGACAGGAACGTCGTCGGGTTCTTCAGCTCGACCGCGACCTCGAGGTTCTCGGCGTCCGGCTCCTCGGACAGCCCGCACCGGGTGATCGTGTCGTCGTTGGCCCTTGCCTCGGCGCAGTAGGCGTCCACCCGGGCCCGTACATCCTTCGGGTCGAACTCGAGCTTCTGGACGTTCAGGTTGATACCGGACGCACCGGCCCGGGCCGCCTCCTGGGCGTACGCGATCGCGCGCGAGCGGGCGTTCAGCTGCCGGGCGCCGTCGATCACCAGCCCGGCCAGCCAGAAGATCATGATGGCGAGGATCAGGACGGCCGGGGTCAGGGCACCACGTTCACCGCGTGTACGGCTCACGGGCGCACTCCGCGGAACTGGTCGAGCGTGGAGGTGAAGGCGCGGGTCACCGTGACGTCCTTGTCGATCCCGAGCAGGCCGAGGTCACGGTAGTTGATCGTGCAGCTCACCTCGACGGTGATCGACGCACCTGCGGTGAAGCCGGCCGAGGGCCGGATCCGGCCGGTCGCCGTGTCCTTGCACGACTGCGCCACCCCGTCCTTCTGGTTAACCGACCGCCGTACAGCGTCGTCGACGACCGCCTGCGCGCCGGACAGCGTACGAGCCTGGGTGGCGGCACGGGCGCCGTCGCGGGCCGCGTTCTCGAGCAGCGACGACGTCTGGAAGTACCGGCCGCAGGCCATCAGGAACAGCAACAGCGCGAGCAGCACCGGCGCCAGGATCGCAAGCTCGAGCGCCATCGTCCCTCGCTCGGACAGCCGTGTGCTCACTTGTCCGCCTCGAAGGTCTCGATCGGCCCGCTGGCGGTCCGCTCGGTCCGGAACGTCAGTCCGGGCACCAGCGAGACCGCGTGTCCCTCGACCTTGATCGAGACGATCCCGTCCGCCGCGTCGTAGGTACAGGTCGCCCTGGGCTCCAGCAGGGTGTTGCCGGCGATCTTCTTGGCGTACGTCTCGGTGCTGGTCTCGAACGTCGCGCACATGTCCGGCCGGTACACCTGAGGCTGGATCAACCTCAGCTCGGAGACACCCTGCTGCGCCGCGTTGAGTGCGGCGGCCCGGCCGAACAGGAACAGCGCGGTCTGGATCAGCAGGAAGGTCAGCGCCATCAGGGTGGGCGCGATGATGGCGAGCTCGAGGACGTTCGCGCCGCGCTCATCGCGAACCCGGGGCCTTCCGAACAAGGCTCAGCCTTGCTCGATCTCGCCCTTGCGCTTGTCGATGACCTTCTTGACCGAGATCCCGATCGCGAGCGCGGCGGTCACGACGATGGCGGTGATGACAGCCCACTCGATCGCGGACGCGCCGAGCTGGTTCCCCTTCCGGGCCTTCATGGTGCTCGCCCGAGCCATCGCGTATCCGAACATCGCCCGGGCGAACTGCAGTTCGGGAAACATCATGTGCGACCCTCCATGGTTGTCTGACCGCGCATCAGTATGCACTGCGGAACGGGTCATGTTCGGACCACCACCGGCTCGTCAGGAGGCCAGGATCATCGCGCCGGCCGGGTACCCGAGGAAGATCATGAAGGCCGCACACATCAGCAGCTGCGCGACCAGCATCGACTGCGACCGCTCGCCCGCCTTGCCCTCGACGTCGGCCAGCTCCTTGGCGCGCAGGCTTGCCGCCCGGGCCAGCAGCGACGTACGGATCTTGGCGCCCTCATCGCCGGCCAGCGCGAGCGCGGACGCCAGATCGCGCAACTCCTCGACGCCGAGGTCGTCGCCGAGCTGGGCCATCGCGTCCCACGGCGTGATGCCGATCAGCCGCGCGTTGGCCAGCGCCTGCCGGATCCGGGCCATCGCCCAGTGGTCGCCGATCGTCGAGGCGGTCATCAGCGCCTCAGGCAGGCCGCGGCCGCCGGCCAGGTTCATCGCGACCAGGTCCAGGAAGCTGCCGACCACGTGCCTGAAGTCGCGGCGGCGCCGCTCGGCCTCCTGCCGCAACGCGAGGTCCGGGAGGAAGAACGCGAACAACGCTGCGCCGATCGTCACCACCGCGGGCGCCAGCGTCGGCAGGGTGACCCCGGCCAGCGCCGCGATGTACCACCACAGCGGCACGATGATCAGCGCGCCGATCGCGAACAGCGTCTTGGTCGCGAGCATGGTCGAGAACGGCTGGTTCATCACCGCCAGGTCGCGGCGCAGCCGGCCGAACCGCCAGCCCCGGTTGGCCGCCTCGATCTCCAGCCGGCGGCCCAGGCTCGCCTTGACCTTGTCCAGCCCGCCGAGTTCGTGCTCACCGGCCGCGCTCGCGGTCACCGACCGGTAGCCGGTCCGGCCGGCGTCGATCCGCGCGATCGTCGAGCGCACCGTCGGCGCCGGGCGCATCAACAGCCGGACCAGCAGATAGACACCGCCGCCGACCAGAGCGCCGAAGAACAATGCGAGCGTCATCCGACCTGCTCCATCCGCTCGTCGCCGAGACGCCGGGCACGCCGGTCACCGCTGCTGATCAGGAACCGCTCCGGCACCTCGATCTTGGCCAGCTTGCGCAGCCAGACCAGCCCGGCGGTGTACAGCATGACGACCAGGAAGAGCACGAACTGACCGACGAAGCTGCGGTACGGCGCGACGTACGTCGGGTTGAACAGCACCAGCGCACCGGCGACCAGCAAGGTGATCGCGACCACGACCTGAACGCTGCGGCGGGTCGAGCGCCGCTCGGCAGCGACCTTGTGCCGTACGTCGAGTTCCTCGCGGGCCGAGACCGCCAGCGCGGTCAGCACGTCGCGCAGGCCGGGGCCGCGCAGCCGCGCGTTGAGAACCAGCGCGGCGCAGATCAGGTCCGCGGACGGGTCGTTGAGGTCGTCGGCGAACCGCAGCAGGGCGGTCGGCAACGGCTCGCGGATCCGGAGCCGGTCGACCAGCAGGTTCAGGCTCGGCTTGATCGCCGGCGCGGCGTTCACCGCCGTCGCCGGGATCGCCTGTTCGAGGCCGACCGCACCGGCGATCGTGTCGCGCAGCGCCTCGGTCCAGGTGGCCAGCGCGTCCAGCCGCTCGATCGCGCGCCGCTCCTCGCCCGTTCCACCGAAGAACCGGTCGAACATCCCGGCAAGCAGCCCCAGCGCCACCGCCAGCACCAGCCAGCGGGTGATCGCCAGAACCACCAGCCCGACAGCGAGCCCAGCGGCCAGCTGGATCGTCGAGCGGCGCGCCTGCCGGCCGCGGGACCGGCGGAACAGCGACGGCGTGGCGTCCTTCGGCTCGGTGCCGCGGATCGCGACGATCAGCAGCAACAGCCCCCCGCCGACAATCGCGCCGCACAACAGCGCGGTGATCGTACGCGGATCCATCACGCCCACCTGCCGTGCACCAGCGGCTGGTAGCCGTACATCTCGAGTTCCTCGACGCATTGGATCGGCGCGTGCGCTGCGGCGCGGCCGTCCGGGCCCGGCGCGAACACCTCGCTGGACAGCACCCGGCCGTCCCAGCCGGTCACCTCGCGGACGCTCTCGATGTACCGGGTCAGCCGGCCGCCGTGCTGGTAGTCGTTGCGCTTGCGGGTGAACGCGACGAAGTCCAGCGCGCCCGCCACCAGCATCTGGGTCGCCTCCATCGGCAGCCGCTCGGCCGCCTGGATCGCGTATGTCGAGATGCGGTTGAACACCTCCATCGACGAGTTCGAGTGGATCGTCGACAGCGAGCCGTCGTTACCCTGGCTCATCGCGTTCAGCATCGTGACGATCTCGTCGCCGAGCACCTCGCCGACGATCACCCGGCTCGGGTTCATCCGCAGACTTCTGCGGACCAGGTCGGCCATGCTGATCGCCCCGACACCCTCGGAGTTGGGCAGCCGTTCCTCGAACGCCACCACGTTCGGGTGCAGGTCGGGGAACTCGCCGAGACCCAGCTCCAGCGATCGCTCGACGGTGATCAGCCGCTCGTGCGGCGGGATCTCGTTGGCCAGCGCGCGCAGCAGCGTCGTCTTCCCGGCGTTGGTCGCGCCCGCGATCATGAGGTTCTTGCGGGCCGCCACCGCCGCCTTGAGGAAGGCACCGATGTCGTCGGACATGGTGCCGTTGGCAACCAGATCGTCGAGGAACACCTTGCCGAGCCGGGCCCGCCGGATCGACACCACCGGCCGTGCGGTCACGCCCATCACCGCCGACAACCGGGACCCGTCGGGCAGCCGCAGGTCCAGTTGCGGGTTCGCCGAGTCGAACGGGCGGCTGCTCAGGCCGGCGTGCGCGGCCAGTACCTGGATCAGCTCGACCAGTTCCTCGTCGCTCTCGGCCACCGGGCCGGGCTGCTCCTCGCGGCCGTCGCCGTACTGGACGAACACGTTGTCGTACCCGTTGATGTCGATGTTCTCGACCTCGGGGTCGTCGATCAGCGGCTGCAACCGGCCCACGCCGAACAGCGCGGAGTGGATCGCGGAGGCGATCTGCGCATCGTCCTCGGGGGTCGGCGGGGTCCGCCCCTCGGTCACCTCGTAGCGGGCGTGGTCCTCCAGCACCTGGACGATCAGCGAGCGGGCGTACTCGCGCTCGTCCTCGGCGCTCATCGGCGGTACGCCGTTCACCTGGTCGCGGCGGCGCTGCTCGTTGAGCCGCTCGGCGACCTGGACTCTCAGCCGGCGCACCAGTTCCTGATCGATCACCTGTCGATCACCTGCCGCTGGGCCGGATCGGGCGGCGGGAACGCCGCCTGCGCCATGTCGAAGTCGTGCACGGTCGTACTGGCGGCGACCGCGGCCATGTCGGCAACCACCTCGCGCGCGGTCCGGATCAGGCTGGTCCGCTCCAGCCGGCCATGGCCCTCGCCCTCGAAGAACGCGGCTCCGGCCGGATCCCACGCCAGGTGCCAGCGGTGCCGGACCGGGACCGACATCTGGTCCAGTACGGCCCACACCTGCTTGACCGCATCACGCCGTCGCGGGTCGGCGATCACCAGTACGCCCAGGCGGGCGTCGACGTGATGCGACAGGGCCGACAGCCGCTCGCGCAGGTGCGCCACCGACGAGCCGGTCGCGGTGCAGACCAGCACCACCAGCCGGGCGGCCTTGACGATCGGGAGTTGCGGCGAGGTCGGGCCGATCCGGCCACAGTCGGCCAGCACGTCGATCCCGCGCATGGCGTTCAGCGCCCCGCCCAGCGGCGCCCACAGGCCGCCCATCCCGGCGGACTGCTCGGGCGCCCGGACGCCGACCAGCGCGTCCAGTCCGCCGTCGAGCTTCTGGGTGTGGGCCATGATCACGTCGTCGTCGAGACCCTTGCGGCCCGCCGCGGCGAGGCTCACCAGCCCGCGCTCGGCGGTCAGCGCACCGCCGCCGGGATCGGTCATCCGTACCACCAGGTCACTGCCCGCCGGGTCGCACTCGGCGAGCAGCACCGAACGCGGCCACAGCGCTGCGAGCACCGTTGCCGCGGTCGTGACACCCGGCGAGCCCTTCGCGCTGGCCAGTGCGACCAGCGCCATCAGCCGGCTCCCCGGGCGATCTCCGGCTTGGTACCGGGCGCCAGTTTGATCAGCACGAGCGTCTTCGCGGCCGCCGCCGCGGCCACAGCCGTCGACTTGTCGGTCGGCACCAGCACGGTCGCGTTGGTGATCTGGGTGGTGTTCACCGTGGTCTTGTCGTTGTTGCCGCCGGTGCTCTCGACGTCGGTGACGACCGCCGCGCCGACCAGCACCTCCGGGGTGGTGCCGTCCGTGCTCGACGCGGGCACCCGGATCACCCGGACCACATCGTCGACCTGCAGCCCGTCCGACGGCACCCGGCCGTTCTCCAGGCTGACGCCGACCAGCGCGCCCTTGGCCGGCACCTCGGCGGTCTTGGTGAGCATGTCCTCGGTCAGGTACTGGCTCTTGTACAACCTGGTCCGCGCGTACGTTCCGACGAACTCCGACAGCCGTGACGCCTTGATGAGGTCGCCGGTGTCGCCGGCGATCTGGCCGCGGCCGAAGTCGCCGCGGGTCAGCTGCTCGCCGGGCTGGATCGATTTCGAGACCGTCAGGTAGCCCTCCCGTTCGCCGCTGCGCAGCGCGATCAGCGCCGACCCGGCGGCGCCGAGCAGGATCAGGATCACGGCGAGCGCCGCCAGCGCGGGCCGCCGTTCGCGGGTCACCGGAAGCCGGTTTCCCGCCGGCGGACGGCCGTTCGAACCGCTGGTCTGCCGGGAGGTACGGGACGAGGTCGTCGAACTCACGGACACACCGTAAGCCAAGGGGTGGGCCACAACGGGCCGCGCTCCGCGCGCTGGGTCATTGACGGTTCAGGTTTTGGACCAGCCGGGCAACCCGCGGGCGATCCTCGGAGTTGAGCAGTTCGGTGCATGCGCCCGGACCGCCGTACAACTCGTCCAGGTACACGTACAGGCCACGCAATGCCCGGCCCAGCTCGCGCTGCCAGCTGTCCGGGTCCTGCCGGGCCAGAATCGCGGCGACCTGCCGGCCCTCGGCCAGCGTGTAC
>JBKPSJ010000021.1:0-23069 GCA_046765875.1 Actinomycetota bacterium | reverse complement strand
CCCAGTGAGCCGTCACCAACCACAACCACGGCCGGTGCGGCAGGGAGACCTGGGCCATACCCGCCTGCCCCAAGGAGAGCGATCAGGACCCTACGCCAGGGCCCCGAGATCACCCACGCAGAAACGTAAGGAAGGCGACCTGGTCATGGGCACCGACAACAGATCCGCGGTCGGCACCCTGGTCGAACGGACCAGCCGCTACCTGCTGCTCCTACACCTGCCCGGCGGGCGAGACGCCCTGAACCGCCCCGGAGTGTCCGGAGACTTTCTAGTTTGAGACTCCAGCGGTTGCTGGGGTCTGGTGGTGAGCGTAGTGAGCATGCTCGGCCTCGACCGGCGTGAGGTCGTCGCAGTACTCGAAGGGCCGGCGGTGGTTGAACCAGTCGGCCCACTCCGCGGTGGCGACCTCGAGGTCGTCTAAGCCTTTCCACGGCCTCCTCGGCTTGACCAGCTCGGTCTTGTACAGGCCGATCACCGTCTCGGCCAGGGCGTTGTCATACGACGAGCCGACGGCCCCGGTCGAGGGCTTGATCCCGGCGGCGTCGAGCCGCTCCGAGTAGGCCACGGACAGGTACTGGGTGCCGTGGTCGTGATGCGCGATCAGACCGGTCAGGTCCTTGCCCTCACGGTGCCGGGTCCAGATCGCCTGTTCGACGGCGTCGACGACGAGCTGGCTGGTCATCGTGGTCGCCACCGACCAGCCCAGGATCCGCCGGGCGTAGGCGTCGATCACGAACGCGGTGTAGCACCAGCCCGACCACGTCGAGCAGTAGGTGAAGTCGGCGACCCACAGCCGGTCCGGTGCCAGCGGGGAGAAGTTGCGGTCGACCAGGTCGTGCGGCTTCGGCGTCTTCGGGTCACTGATCGTGGTGCGCTTGGCCTTGCCTCGCGCCGCGCCGCGCAGCTCGAGCTCGCCCATCAGCCGCTCCACGGTGCAGCGCGCGATCGGCGGCGCATCGGCCGGGCGCCCGCGGTTCAACACCAGCCACATCTTGCGCGCCCCGTAGACGCCGTAGTTCGCGGCATGGACCGCGGCGATCTTCGGCTTCAACTCCTCGTCACGCACCTCCCGTGCGGTGGGCTTGCGGGCACGGTGCTCGTAGTAGGTCGCGGGGGCGATCTTGGCGCCCAGCTCGGTGAGCTGATCGCAGATCGACTCGACACCCCAGCGCAGACCATCGCCGTCGCGGACACCGACGTGCTCGTCGATGTACCGCACGATCAGCGCTGTGGCCGGTCGAGTTCGGCCGCGAAGAAAACCGACGCGCTCTTCAGGATCGCGTTGGCGCGCTTGAGCTCGGCGTTCTCGCGCTTCAACCGCCTCAGCTCCGCCGACTCCTCGGTCGTGACCCCGGGACGCTTGCCGGCGTCGACCTCGATCTGGCGGCACCACTTCCGCACCGTCTCCGGCGTCCCGATACCCAGCAGCTCGGCGACCTTGCTCATCGCGGCCCACTCCGACTCGTACTCGGCACGGATCTCCGCGACCATCCGGACCGCCCGCTCACGCAGCTCGGCCGGATACCTCTTCGACGTACTCCCTGACATGACTCCATCCTTCCCAAGGAGCGGAGTCTCCGGACTTGCCGGGGCGGTTCAGCTGTGTCAGTTTTAGTTGTCGAAGACAACTTTTGTACGGATCTTTCGGTATTCGTTTTCGGATTGTATGTCGCCGACGCGCATTGTCTTCGCGGCTTTGTCAGTGGTCCAGCAGGGATCGGAGGGTGTCGGCCGGGAGTGTCCCTGTTCCGGTGAAAGGCCGGCGAGATGCGAGGTCCGCACCGACCTCCGGCGATGAGACGGACTGCAGGACATGGATGGCGTGGTCGCGGGGGAGCAGGTCGAGCCAGCGGAGGACGGCGGCATGATGGGCCTCGGGAAGAAGTTCGCCGTGGACACGGAGCCGGGCCAGGCCGCCGTCGGGGTAGACGTCCAAACGGACATGTGTGACCGCGTCCCTGTACCCGGAGTGGAAGAAGTGGCGTGTATCCGGCTGCAGGCGCGTCTTGGGCACGATGTCGAACCACGCGCCGTCGCCGGTGCGAGCGTCCATGCCGCGCAGTGATGCCCAGCCCGCCGCGTTGCCGACGAAGTACGAGGTGTCGATCTCGACCCGCCGGACCCGGCCGGGCGCGGCCAGCCGGACGGTGACGTGATCGTTGCCGTCGTCGCGACGCCGGGCGTTCTCCCAGCCGTCGCTCATCACGCGGGCCCGGCCCGGCATCAGGATCTGGACCGGTGACGAGTAGAACGTGTTCGAGCAGTCGACGACGTCGGCGCCGTTCTCGAGTGCGGCGAGGTCCACCGTGCCGTCGAGGAAGCGTGGGTCCGGTACAGGTTCGCCGTGCACGCGGAACCGGGCGACGCCGCCGTCGGGGTAGATCGTCAGCCGGGCATGGGTCCAGCGCCGCACGTCGCCGACCTCGAACGGGTTCTCGCTGTCGCCCTTGATCGCGGCCTTCGGCACGATCGTCTCCCAGCTCGCCTGCTCCAGCTCGTCGGGACCGGCCGCCCCTTCGATGCTGGTCGCTTCGACCGATGCGTAGGGCGGATAGTTCCCCTTGAACCAGGCGGTGTCGATCACGACGCCGCGCACTATGCCGGGTACGCCGAGCCGCACCACCGCATAGTCGTGTCCGGGCTGGCGCCTGCGGCGCGTCTCCCATCCGTCGTACACCTTGCCCTTGTGACCGAAGGAGTCGGGCGAGAAGCCCGCGGGCCCGGGCTTGATCAGGTTCTCCCGCTCGGCGAACAACTCGTCGTTGGCGTAGACCACGCTGCCGGCCAGCGCACGCGAGGCCAGGTCGGGTAGCTGGGTGAAGGTCATGCCGCTCCTCTGGTCAAGAGCCGGCCGCGCGGCTCGTCGTCGATGTCTATCCGCTCGCCCCGCAGCCAGGTGCTGCGGACGACACCGGTCAGCGAGAGGCCGGTGTACGGCGTGATGGGGTTCTTGTGGTGCAGCCGTGCCGGGTCGACGAGAAAGGTCTCTTCGGGTGCAAACACGCACAGATCGGCCGCTGACCCCACAGCGATCCGGCCCTTGTGCTGCAGCGATGCCAACTCGGCCGGCCGTGCGGCCATCCAGCGCACCACCTCCCTCATGGAGAAACCGCGCGAACGCGCCTGAGTCCAGACCGCAGGTAGACCGATCTGGAGGGACGCGATACCACCCCAGGCCGTGCCGAAGTCGCCGGTGTCGAACCGCTTGAGGTCCGCGGTACAGGGGGAGTGGTCCGAGACCACGCAGTCGATCGTGCCGTCGGCCAACCCCTGCCAGAGCAGTTCGCGGTTCTCCGCCTCGCGGATGGGCGGACAGCATTTGTACTGCGTCGCGCCGTCGGCGATCTCGTCGGCATCGAAGGTCAGGTAGTGCGGGCAGGTCTCCACTGTCATGCGTACGCCGTCGCGCCGGGCGGACCGGATCATCGGCAGCGAGTCCGAGCTCGACAGGTGCAGCAGATGGACCCGGCATCCGGTCCAGCGGGCAAGCTCGATCACCCGCGCGATGGCCAGGTTCTCCGCACCGCGTGGCCGCGATGCGAGGAAGTCGCGGTATCGATTGCCGTGAGCGGCCGGAGCGTGATCGATCGTCTGTGCGTCCTCCGCATGAACGATCATCAACGCGTCCATGCGACTCGCCGTGCGCAATGCCTCCTGCAGCTCGCCGGGCTCCAGGTGTGGGAACTCGTCCACGCCGGAGTGCAACAGGAAGCCCTTGAAACCGAAGACCCCTGCCTCATGCAGGCCACGTAGCTCCAGCAGGTTGCCCGGTATCGCGCCGCCCCAGAAGCCGACGTCGACGAAGACCTGACCGGCGGCAGTCTTGCGTTTGACTGCCAGTGCGGCTGTGTCCGTCGTCGGCGGGATGCTGTTCAACGGCATGTCGATGACGGTGGTGATCCCACCCCCGGCGGCGGCACGCGTCGCGCTGCGGAAGTCCTCCCAGTCGCTGCGTCCGGGATCGTTCACGTGGACGTGGGTGTCGACCAGGCCGGGGAGCAGCACTTCGTCCTCGCCGAGCCTCACCTCCTGCCTCGCCGCGAGTTGTGCGTCGTACGGCTCGATGGCGACGATCGACCCGTCGTGGACGCCGACACAGGCCGCCCGCGAGCCGTCCGGTGTGATCACCCGACGCGCACAGAACAGCAGATCCAGCTCGCTCACAACGCCCACCTCAGGGCAAGGGCCCGCCGTCATGCAGATAGGCGCGCCAGCCGCCGTACGCTGTGATGTCCTTGTGCTTGCCCGACTCGGCCTCGCCGGGCCGCAACTGGACGGCGAGCGCGTACGAGCCGTCGGCGATCTGGACAACGCCGAGCTCTAGCTCTGGCGGCTCGTCGGGCATGAACTTCTCGGCGATCACACCCAGCGGCACCTCGTACAGCTCGCCGGCGATCGCGGCGCCGTCGGCAGCGAGGGCGAGCCCGGGAAACTCGTCGCGGACGGAGTAGAACCTGTACCGCGGCGCCGTCTGGACCTCACCGAGGAACGGGTGCTCCGCCACGTTGCCGTGCAACCGGCCGCCACGCATGGCGTCGCCGTTGACGAACAGGTTGACCATTCGGTTCACCTCTCGCCCGATCAGGTACCGGTGATGTGCTCGGGCCGGATCGGGACTCGGCGCAGTGCCCTGCCGGTGGCCTGCCGGATCGCAGCGGCGATCGCCGGACCGGACGAGATCGTCGGTGGCTCGCCGACACCCCGGACGCCATAGGGCGCGTGCGGATCGGCGTACTCGAGCACCTCGATCCTCATCGGCGGCATGTCGAGGATGGTCGGGATCAGGTAGTCGGTGAAGGACGGGTTGCGGATCTTGCCGTCGCTGACCACGATCTCCTCCATCAGCGCCAGCCCCATGCCCTGCGCGCTGCCGCCCTGGATCTGACCGACGACCGCCGCGGGGTTGAGCGCCCGGCCGACGTCCTGCGCCGTGTCCAGCGCGACCACCTTGACCAGGCCGAGCTCGGTGTCGACGTCGACCACTGCCCGGTGGGCGGAGAAGGCGTACTGCACGTGCGCTGTGCCCTGGCCGGTCTCGGGATCCAGCTTGGACGTCGGCCGGTGCCGCCACTCGACGGTCTCCTCGACCGGCTCGTCCAGTACGTCGACCAGGTGCGCGACGACTTCGCCGGACATCGCGACGATCTTGCCGCCGTCGAGCCGGAGGTCGCCGGCAGGGTGTCCGTACGCAGCCGACGCCCGATCGAGCACCACTCGGCGAACCGCCTCGCAGGTGGCCTTCACCGTGCCACCGGTGACGTACGTCTGGCGCGATGCGGAGGTGGATCCGCCCGAACCGATCCGCGTGTCCTTCGGGTGTACGACGACCTGGTCGACGCCGAGCTCGGTTCGGCAGATCTGCTGCTCGATGGTGACCAGGCCCTGGCCGACCTCGGCGGCCGCCGTGTGTACGGTCGCGACCGGCTCGCCACCGATCGCCTCCAGCCGTATCCGCGCGGTCGAGAAGTCGTCGAAGCCCTCGGAGAAGCCGACGTTCTTGTACGTCACGGCGTACCCGATGCCGCGGCGTACGCCCTCGCCATGGGTCGTGTTGGCGACTCCGCCCGGCAGCCCGCGCAGGTCGAACTCCTCAGGTGGCTCGTCCGGTAGCGGCATGTCGTGCACGATCTGCAGCAGTTCCGCGACCGGGGCGGCGAAGTCGATGACCTGGCCGGTGATGTTCTCATCGCCTTCGGTCATGCCATTGATCTGCCGGACGGTCACCGGGTCGATGCCGAGCTTGTCGCCGAGTGCGTCCATCAGCGCCTCATACGCGAAGGCGGCCTGCACGCAGCCGAACCCGCGCATCGCTCCGCACGGCGGGTTGTTCGTGTAGACGCCGTAGCAGTCAACTGTGACATTCGGGAACCGGTACGGTCCCAGGCCCATCGTGCCGCCGTTGCCCACCACGGCTCCGGTGGACGACGCGTACGCCCCGCCGTCGAACAGGATCTCAGCCTTGCCGTAGATCAGCCGGCCGTCGTGGCCCGCACCGAATTCGTAGTGCATCGTCGCCGGATGCCGGTGCACATGCCCGAAGAACGACTCCTCGCGGTTGTAGACCATCTTGACGGGCTTGCCGGTATGCAGGGCGAGCATGCACGCGTGGACGTGCATCGACAGGTCCTCGCGGCCGCCGAACGCCCCGCCGACACCGGCCAGGGTCAGGCGTACGTTCTCGGGCGGCATCCCCAGCGCCTGGCAGATCTGCTTCTGGTCGACGTGCAGCCACTGGGTCGCGACGTACAACTCGACGCCACCGTCCTCGGTGGGTAGCGCGAGGCCGGACTCCGGCCCGAGGAAGGCCTGGTCCTGCATGCCGACCTCGAAGTCGAGGCTGACCGTGACCGGCGCTGTCGCGGTCTGCGAACCCTTGCGGATCTTGAGGTGCCGGAGCAGGTTGCCCTGCTGGTGGACCTTCGGTGCCTCTGGATCGAGCGCCTGCCGCGCGTCGGTGACGGCGGGCAGTTCCTCGTAGTCCACCACGATCTTCTTGGCCGCCTGCCGGGCGATCTCAGGGTGGTCGGCCGCGACCAGCGCGACCGGCTCGCCCTCGTATCGCACCACGTCTTCGGCGAGTGCCGGCTGGTCGTCGTGCTCGAGCCCGATGACGTTCTTGCCCGGGACGTCGACCGCGGTCAGCACGGCGTACACGCCGGAGGTGGCGAGCGCGGCGCCCGCGTCGATGGACCGGATCCGGGCGTGCGCGTACGGGCTGCGCAGCGTGACGCCCCAGATCATGTCGTCGGCCCACAGGTCGCTGGAGTAGGCGAACTCGCCGGTGACCTTGAGGACGCCGTCCGGCCGCAGCGGGCTGTCGCCCAGTCGCCCGGATCCGGTCGACGCCTTGGCGGGTGTGATCTGCGTGTCCGTCATCGTCTTGCCTTCTCCAGCAGTGATTCCTGTACGGCGGCCACCCGCGCCGCCATCGATTGCTCGTCCACTGTCAGCACCGTGTCGCGTTCCACGACCGGGCGGCCGTCGACGAGTAGGAGTTCGAGCGGCGGTGGGGTCCCGAGCACGAGTGCGGCCACCGGATCGGAGATGCCTGCATGCGCGAGCGTGTCCATCCGCCACAGCGCGAGGTCGGCGAGCTTGCCCGGCTCGATCGAGCCGATCTCGTCGCGGCGGCCGAGCAGCTCGGCACCGCCGATCGTCGCCAGTTCGAGCGCGTCGCGGACCGTCATCGCCTCCGGGCCACCCTTGGCCCGGGCGAACAGCACCGCGTGCCGTACTTCTTCGAGCAGGCTGCCGGCTTCGTTGCTCGCGGCACCGTCCACGCCGAGTCCGACCGGTGTGCCCGCGTTGCGCAGGTCGGCGACCCGCGCGACGCCGGCACCGAGCCGGGCGTTCGACGACGGGCAGTGCGCGACACCGGTGCCGGTGGCACCGATCCGCTTCACCTCACGGTCGTCGAAGTGGATGCCGTGTGCGAACCAGACGTCCTCGCCGGTCCAGCCGAGGCTCTCGGCGTACTCCAGCGGCGAACAGCCGAACCGCTCGCGGCAGAACGCGTCCTCGTCGGCGGTCTCGGCCAGGTGCGTGTGCAGCCGTACGCCTCGGCGCCGGGCCAGCGTGGCCGCCTCGCGCATGAGGTCGCCCGTCACCGAGAACGGCGAGCACGGCGCCACCGCGATCCGAACCATGGCGTCGAAGGACGAGTCGTGCCAGCGGTCGATCGCTGCTTCCGTCGCCACGAGCACCGAGTCGAGATCCTCGACCACGTCGTCCGGTGGCAGCCCGCCGTCCTTGCGGCCGAGGTCCATGGAGCCGCGGGTGGGGTGGAACCGCAGGCCGACGTGCTGGGCGCCGGCTATCTCGGCCGCGAGCAGGTCGCCGCCGTCGTGCGGGAAGACGTAGTGGTGATCGGAGGCGGTCGTGCACCCGGTACGCGCCAGCCGGACCAGCGCGCCCTGTGCCGCCACGTTCACGGCCTCTTCGTCGATACCGGCCCATACCGGATAGAGCTCGACCAGCCAGTCGAACAGCGTCGCGTCCGCGGCCAGCCCGCGGGTCACCCATTGGTACAGGTGGTTGTGCGTGTTGATGAGTCCCGGCGTGAGGAGGCAGCCGCGGCCGTCCACCGTCGTGGCGTTTTGGTGGACCGGCGCGGGCCCGCTGCCGACCCCGGCAATTCTGTTGCCATCGACAACTACATGGCCAAAGCCGTGCTCACTGCGCGCGCCGTCCATGGTGACGATCGCACAGCCGTCGATGACGGTGGTCATGCGCTATGGTCCATCCGGTCGGCGGCGGTGCGTACGGCGTCGAGGATCGTCTCGTAGCCGGTGCACCGGCACAGGTTGCCGGCCAGCGCCTCGCGGATCTCCGGGTCCGTCGGGTGCTTGCAGCGGTTCAGCAGGTCGTGCGAAGCGAGCACCAGACCCGGTGTGCAGAACCCGCACTGCACGGCGCCGCACTCGAGGAAGGCCTGCTGCACCGGGTGCAGGCTGTCCTTGTCGTCGGACAGACCCTCCACAGTGACGACCTCGCGGCCCTCTGCCTGACCGGCGGCGACCAGGCAGGCGCACACCGGCATCCCGTCGAGGTACACCGTGCAGGAGCCGCACTCGCCCTGCTCGCAGGCGTTCTTGGACCCGGGCAGGCCCATCCGCTCGCGCAGGACATACAGGAGGCTCTCGCCGGGCCATACGTCGTCGACCTGCCGGCTCTCGCCGTTGACGGTGGTGGTGACACGCATGCTCAGGCCGCCTTGCTCTCTTCGTGCTGGTAGTCGGCCCAGGCCCACTTCAGACACCGGCGGGCCATCACCGCGAGCGAGTGCAGCCGGTACGCCGCGGTCCCGCGGACGTCGTCGATCGGTGCGGCCGCCGTCCGGACCCGGTCGCCGAACGCACGGGCGAGGCTGTCCGGCAGGGTGGCGCGCGACTCCCACAGCCCGGCGGCGTCGAGCTCTCCGGCCAGGAACCGCTCGGCGTCCAGCGCCCGTCGCGGGGTCGGCGCCGCCGAGCCGATCCCGGTGCCGACCTGCCTGCGGCCGGCGTGCAGGGCCAGGCCGAAGGCCGCGACCGAGATCACCATCGCGTTGCGGGTGCCGATCTTGGCGAACTGCTGCGGGCCGTCCGGCACCGGGATGAGTACCGCCGCGATCAGCTCGTCGGGCTCCAACACGTTCCGCTTGACGCCGGTGTAGAACTCGGCCGCGGGAATCACCCGGGTACCGCCGATCGAGGTCACCTCGACCCGTGCGCCGGCGGCCAGCAGGGCCGGATGCGAGTCACCGGCCGGTGACGCGGCGCCCAGATTGCCCCCGACCGTGCCGCGGTTCCTGATCTGCGGCGAACCGATGGTCCGCGAGGCCATCGCCAGACCCGGTAGCAGGGTGGGGAGCTCGGTGATGATCCGGGTGTAGGTCACCGCCGCGCCGAGCCGTACGACGCCGGCCTCGGCCGCCCACTCGGTCAGCTCGGGTACCCGGGTCAGATCGACCAGATGGTCCGGCCGGTACTTGTCGAAGTTCAGCTCGACCATGACGTCCGTACCGCCGGCGATCGGAACGGCGCCCGGGTGGGCCGCCTTCGCCTCGAGGGCCTCGGCCCAGCTCGTCGGCTGCAGGAACTGCATCACGGTCTCCTGGTTCTCGCGGATATCAGATCAGTGAACCTCTGTGCCGCGACGGTCATAAGCCGCAGGACGCACGAACGCGGGCGCGCGTGAGAACGTGCTCTTGTGCATTCCTCCAGGACCGCGGAGGAGAGGAGGCGCCGCAGTGTTGCTGCGTGAACTGGTCGACACAGCGCGTCTCCATCTGCGCGTGCTGCACGAACCGGACGGCGCGCTCGACCGGCACATCGGCCGGGTGGTGACCACCGACCTGCTGTTGCCCAGCCGGTACCTTCACGGCGGTGAACTGGTGGTGACCGGATTGGTCTGGCGACGTTCCGCGTCCGACAGCGAGACCTTCGTGGCGTCGGTCGCCGAGGGCGGCGGGATCGCGATCGCGGCCGGCGCGGCACTGCTCGGTGCGGTACCCAACGATCTGGTCGAGGCCTGCAGGCGGCACGACGTACCTCTGATCGAGGTGCCGGTCGAGGTCGCGTTCGCCGACGTCACCGAGCACATCGCGAGCGCCGACAGCCAGACCGGCGCCCGGCTGGTCCGTCAGCGCCGGCTGCTGTCGCAGATCTCGGCCGGGCTGAGCCTGGACGAGATCGCCGCCGGCGTGTCCCGCGAGATCGGGTCCGGCTGCCGGGTGCTGACGACCACCGGGCGGCATGTTGTCGCGGGTCCGAAAGCGCTCGATCCGGATGACGTGGACCGGGTCAGCCGTGTCTACCTGCGCGCGGACCGGCTGCCGATCGTGGCCAAGGGTGACCCCGAGTACACGTTGTTCCCGGTCGGGTCCAGCCTGAGCAACCGGCTGGCCTCCTGGATCGTGGTCGCCGAGGGCGATCTGCCCGCGGCCGGCGCGGAGGTCGTGAGCGAGTTCGCCGCGATCGTCTCGCTCGACCGGTCCCGCCGCGACGAGGGGCTCCGGGTGGTCCGGCACATCGTGAACGAGGCGATGGCACTGGTCGAGTCAGGTGCGAACCAGCTCGAAATGGGCGTCCGGCTCCGCCAGGCCGGTCTCGATCCGGACCAGCCGATCGTCGCCGCGGTCGTCGGCTTCACCGAGAAGCCCGACCTGCTCGAACTGACCCGCACGGTGGTCGAGGACGTGGTGCTGGAGTTCGGGCCACCGGTGGTTGCCATGGGCAAGGACGACCACGTCGTGGCGCTGCTGCCCGCCGTACCGGGGCTGACGGACGAGTTGCGCCGGTCGTTCGAGCGACTGGCGGCCGGGGTGGGCCGGGCCCGGCTGACCGTCGGCGTGAGCAACCCGGCGAGCGCGGATGCCTTGCAGGGCGCGCTCGAGGAAGCCCGGTTCGCGCGCCGGCTCGCTGAGGCCCGGCGGGCGCCGGTCGCGGTGGCCGACGCCGACGAGGTGAGCTCGCACGTGATCCTGCTGGCCGCGGTGCCCGACGACGTACGCCGAGCGTACGCGACCCGGGTGCTCGGCAAGGTGCTTGAGTACGACGAGCGCAACGACGCCAGCCTGCGCGCGACGCTCGAGGCGTTCATGTCCTGCTCGGGATCGTGGAGCCGGACCGCGCAGGCGCTGCATCTGCACGTCAACTCGGTGCGCTACCGGATCGAGCGGGTCGAGGAGCTGACCGGTCGCGATCTGAGCCGGCTGGAGGACCGGATCGACGTGTTCCTCGCGCTGCGCTCTCTGTGAGATCGCACGAACGCCGCGTCGCTTGCGGACGCGGGCGCGCTGAACTTCGCTGGACCCGGACAGACCACGGCTTTAGTGTCTTTTGTGAGGACGAGTAACGCTTGGAGGTGCCACCCGTCCGAATCGGGTCTCAAGCGGTCGCAGTGAGCGGATGTCTGAGCGCGGGGGAGGTGGCCAGTGCCTTGGCGGCAAGACGACGGCTCGGCTAGTCCCCGAAAGATGGCTGCCCGCATTGCGGCGTTTCTGCTGCTTGTCGTTGTTGGGATGCTGGCGTCGGCCCAGCCGGGGATGGCTGCCGCGTCACAGGCAGACGTCACCTACCTCAACGCCGCCCATCAGATCAATGTGGTGATCATTCAGGCCAGCCAGGCTGCCAAGTCCAAGGGGCAGAGTTCGTGCGTACGGCAGGTCGCGGCCGTGCTGGAAACAGACCATCGCAGACTGGCCGCGGACGAGGTCGACGCCGCAAGCCAGATCGGCGTCGTGCTGGTCACGATCCCTTCGCTGGCGCAGCGCCAGCAGCTCGCCGCCCTCGCGGCCAAAGCCGGGTCCTCCAGCTACGACGCGGCCTGGCTGACGTTCCAGCGGCAGCAGCACCAGCAACTCCTGGCGCTGACCAGGGCCGAACTGGCGAACGGCACCGAGCCTGCCGTCAAGTCAGTGGCTCAAAGCACCCAGTCCGTCGTCCAGATGCACCTGCACATGGTGGAACCGACCTGCCATGTCCCGGCCACCACCCCTAAGGTGCCCACCGGCGACGGCGGCCAGATGGCCAACGCCCAGCGGCTGCGCTGGCTGGCGGCGTTGGTCATGCTCGTCATCGGGCTTGTTCTCCTGGCCGGAAGGCCGATCCAGGCGCGGCGACACCTCCTCGGCCTTTCCGCGTTCGTGATCGGGATCGCCCTGGTGTTCGCCGGGCCGCCCGGGGATGCCGGCACCATCGCGCAAGGCGGTCCTTCGTCTCCGGAACGAGAGGCCGGCATTCCGCCGATCCGGCTGGCGCTGCCCGGACTCGTGAACAGCCCGGTGGTGCCGGTCGCGACCGGCCGCGACGGCCAGCTGCAGGTGCCGACTTCGCCGGCCGCGGTGGGCTGGTGGGCGGCGGGCGCGGCGCCCGGATCGGCCGGCGGCACCGTCCTGCTGGTAGGCCATGTGGACTCCGCCCGCCACGGGCGCGGGGTGTTCGCCCCGCTGTGGAACGTGCCGGTCGGCACCACGGTCGCGGTGACAGCCGGCAATGGAGACGTGCACAAGTACCGAATCGTGGCTCGGCGGACCTACCGGCAGGAGGCATTGCCCACCAACCTGTTCAGCGGTACGTCGAAGCCCCGGTTGGCGCTGGTGACCTGCATCAGCCCGTACATCGCCTCACAGCACCGCTACAGCCAGAATCTGGTGCTCTACGGCGACCCCATCGTTCAAAGCTGAGGAGCAGACGCTAGAACGTGATCTCGCCGCGTGCCCGATTCTCCTGCGGCAGCAGCGCGTCGTACAGGAAGGCGTTGACAGGCGTCGGCACCCCGACGGCCGCGCCCAGCCGCGTCACCGCGCCGCTGAGACTGTCCAGCTCCGATGGCATGCCGTCGGCGATGTCGCGCTGGAGCGACGCCGTACCGTGCGCAGGCAGTTCGTCGACGAACGCCATCGTCGACGCCACCGCGCCCGACGGCAGCCGGATCCCACGCGCCCGGGCGACCTGCTCGACCTCGGCCATCGCGCCCTCGAGCAGCCGGCGGGTACCCGGCAGGCTGCGGGTGGTACCGATCGGTGCCCGCGTGACGCCTCCGACGCCGCTCCAGCCCACGATGAGCAGGAACTTCATCCACATCGCCACCCGGATGTCGTCCGGGATCGTCGCCGTGACGCCCTTCGCGTCGTCCAAGACTCCGCACAGCGTCTCGACGCGGGTGCTGCGGGTCCCGTCGAGCTCGCCGAGCTCGACGGTCGGTACCGCACCGGAGTGCACGATATGCCCCGGCCCGGCACGATAACCAATGATCCTCGCGGTCCCGCCGAGGGCGTGATCGCGGCCGAGGGCATCCGCGATCTGGTCGGGCGCCTCGACGCCGTTCTGGAGCGGCAGCACGGCGGTCGACGGACCGACCATCGCCCCCGCCGACCCGGCCGCCTCCGGTACCTGCCACGCCTTCACCCCGAGGATGACGCAGTCGACCTCGCCGACCTCACCCGGATCGTCGGTGGCCGCCGCCTTGACGACGACATCTCCGTCCACACTGCCGACGCGGAGTCCGGAAGATCGGATCGCGGCGAGATGGGGACCACGCGCGATGAACGTGACGTCGTTCCCGGCCTCGGCCAGCCTGGCGCCGAAGTAACCTCCCGCACCGCCGGCCCCGATCACCGCGAACCGCATCGGCGTCACCTCCCTGCGGCGAAGCTACAGCATGGTCTCAGCAGAAGCCCGGTATCGCGTGCCAGGCCGAGCCCGGGTCGGAGCCGTTCTCGCGCTGCACGGTCGCCTCGATCAGCCCGTACGGACGATCGGCGGCGATGAACACCTCGTTGGGATTGTCCAGCCCGAACGGCGACAGGTCGACGGTGAAGTGGTGCTTGTTCGGCGCCGAGAACTTGATCTCCGCGACCTCGGCGAACTGTTCCAGCACCGATTCGCCCATGCCGTAGAGCGTCTGCTGCAACGCGTACGAGTGGATCTCGGCGAACCGCTGTAGCAGCAGCGCCCGGATCGCGTCGTACGACTTGTCCCAGTCGACCTCACCCCGCTCGTACCGCCAGCGGGCCACCAGCGACGTTGCGAGGATCCGGTCCGTTGTCTCGGACAATGTCGTGTACTCGTCCTTGAGGAATCCGTGGAACTCCGACCCGGTGGACTTCAGTACGACCAGATCCTTGATCCCTGACACCACATGCGCCACCCGGTCGGAGCCGCGGCCGTCGAGGTTGACGATCGTGGTCCGTACGCCGCTACCGGAACGGACGAACGAGTGGTCGTGCCCGACGCCGCCGATCTGGAGCCGCTCCCACGGGTACTCGTCGATCTCGATCCGAGCACCGGTCGCGGCCGGTGACTGGCGCAGGAAGTGGTCGGCCAACGCGATCGCGAACTCCTCGATCGGGCCGACGCCGTGTTGCTTGGCGAAAGCGAAGACCGTGTTCTTCTGGCTGTCGGTCGGCAGCACGTCCTTCTGGTCGCCGGCGACGTGCGCATCGGCGAACGAGCCGCGCAGCGACGTCGAGACGTTCAGATCGCGGATCTGGTGCCGAGGCGTGTCGCGGTACACCCGGACGAGCCGGTTCTCCGCCTTGCCGTACTGGTTGGGGCCCAGGACGATGCCCATGCCGATCAGCTCCCTCGGTAGGTGGAGTAGGCGTACGGGCTGAGCAGCACCGGTACGTGATAGTGCTGGGCGGGATCGGCCACCGTGAAGGTGATGCCGATCTCAGGGAAGAAGCCGTGATACGCGGCGGTGTCGAACACGAGTCGATAGGCACCGGCGTCGATCCGGTCCGGCCCGAGCTCGGCGACCCGGCCGTCGTCGTCGGTGACGGCATCGGCCAGTACGGTGACGCCGTCCGGGTGGATCGCTTCCAGCCGCACGGGTACGCCGGCGGCAGGGCGGCCCGCGGCGGTGTCGAGGACATGGGTGGTGATGGCGCTCATGCATCGACCAGCTTCCGCAGTCGGACCTGGGCGATCTTGCCCAGCTCGTCTCGTACCTCGGCGGCCTCGGCCCGTTCGTCGTTGCCGAGCCGGCGCTCGAGGGATCGCAGGATCTCGTCCGCGTCCAGGCCGGTCGCGCAGATCAGGAAGACCCGGCCGAAGCGCTGCTCGTACTCGCGGTTGCCCTCGACCAATGCGGTCCGGGTGTGCTCGTCGGTTCGTACGCCGGACTGCTCCTGGCGAGACCACGCCGCTTCGCGGCTGCCGCCGCTGGCCCGTTCGCCGATCCGCGGATGCGCCGCGAGCGCCCGGTCGATGTCGTCGGGCCCGAGCCGCCGCGACGCCTCCGCCGCGGTCGTGAGCAGGTCGTCGAGGGTCGCGTACGGCCGGGCGGTGACGATCGCCCGCGCCCACAGGCCAACGTCACAGCATGCGAGCACCTGCTCGGTCAGCTCCGAGTCGGGTGCGGCGTTGAAGGTCGCGAGGTCCATCACACCACCCCGTTAGGCGCGACAGCATGCGCGGGTGGCTCGCCCTCGCCGGTGAACGGCTCGGTCGTTACCGCTGCGACGACCCGCATGTCCGCAGGCTACCGCCGGGAGGAACATCCGTTTGGTGTCCGTACGTTCGGGACCCGGCCGAGAATCGCCCCTCGATTCGCACCCGGCCGGGATCCGTTCAGCCTGTACCCAAGGACTTTCGGATCAAGCGCGTTTCATGACGACGAGTTCGCCGGCGGACAGAATCAGCGGGCGGGCGTAGCGGCCCGCCACCCGGTACCCGTGCTCTTCGAACTTCGAGGAGATCATCGCCGAGGTGACCTGCTCCATCACACCCCACTCATTCTCCTTCTCGGCCACCGGCTTCCCGAGCTTGGAGTTCAGCGACACCACGTACTCGGGGTTCTTGGCGGCCACCGTCGCGATGTAGTGCGTGACCACGTCGGGTTCCATCTCCTGGAACGAGAACGCGTTGACGAACAGGTCGAACTCGCCGGTGATGTCTTCGATCCGCCAGTGCGGCAGCACCCCGGAGTGGGGGACGTCGATCGGGCCCTCGTCGGGCACCGACTCGTCGAAGATCTTGACCCGGTCCGCGCCGAACAGCTCGGTCAGGTAGTACGAGGCCACGGTGAGCAGCGGTGGGATGTCGACGTCGACGTAGCGCGCCTGCGGGTCCCGGGACATGAGGATCTCGCCGAGCACCCCGAACCCGCCGCCGATCTCCAGCACGCTCCGCGGCGGGGTCTCCACATGGCGGGACAGCGCGGCGAGGATCAGTAGGTAGTTCAGGTACGGCCGGCCGAACCCGACATCTGGCAGATCGCTTGCGTGGTAATACTCGCGCGGTTCGCCGACCTTGCTCTCCCCGAGATTGACCAGATCGAACGGCCACCGGTCCTGGTCCCAGGCCAGGCACGCCGCGTCATAGTCTCGCCCGGCGTCCAGCGCACCGTTCAACGCGTTGGTCATGAACGGGAGGGTGGTCCTGTCGTTCTGGGTCTTGGCGAACTCGTAGGTCTGCTTGATGGTGCTGTTGGTGAAGCCTCGGCCGTAGATCGGGTAGAACCACACCGACGCGCTCGGCCAGCGCTTGAACCGGTGCAGGCCACCACCCTCGAGGTCCTGCAGCAGCGGGTCCAGGCCCATCGACCAGAAGTTCGTCGGGCGGTACACCGGCTTGCAGGTCTCGATGCCCGCCAGCGACCGTGCGGTGAGTTTGGACCAGCGCGACCTGCCGTAGATCCGAACCTTCACGGCCCTCGCTGTGTGTCCGACTCGTTCGGTAGCCCTGTCGCCCGGACGCAGACGCCACGACTGCATCTCCCGGCGAGCCTTGTTCATTACGCGTTTCATGGTCACGCGTCTCATCGGCAGGACTTCCTCCAGTACGAGCAATGTCGAGAACCTACCCCCGGTACATCGGATCCTCTCATATGTACCCTTGTGGTTACGTAACCAAGTGGGTACATTACTTCTCATGGACGCCGCACTGCATGCGATCGCCGATCCCGGCAGGCGTGCCCTGCTCGAAGCGCTCCGGCGGAACGATGCCACGGCCGGGGAACTGGCCGAACTGCTGCCGATCGCACGGCCCGGGGTCTCGCGGCATCTGCGGGTGCTGCGGGACGCGGGTCTGGTCGAGGTACGTCAGGAAGGGCAGCACCGGGTGTACTCGCTGCACGCGGAGCCGCTGGCAGAGGTCGACGGCTGGCTGGAGCCGTACCGGGCCCTGTGGCGGCAGCGCTTCGACGCCTTGCACACAGAGATCGCCCGGGGCAGGCGTTCCCGCGGCGACACGATCCGACAGGAGAACGAGCTATGAGCACCGATCAGAAGGCACCACAGACATCGATGCGCAACGAGGGCGGTGTCGGCATCGTCCGGGTGGAGGACGTCTTCGCCACCGACGCCGACGATCTGTGGCAGGCGATCACCGAGCCGTCGAGGCTGGCCCGCTGGATCGGCGAGGTGCACGGCGACCTGCGCCTCGGCGGTGAGTTCAAGGCCAGGTTCACCAGCACCTGGGAGGGGACCGGCACCGTCGACGTCTGCGAGCGACCGAGCCGGCTGCTGGTCGCGATGACGGGCGACCCGGACGACAGGACCGTCGTCGAGGCCGTCCTGACCCCGGTCGTTGACGGTACCCGGCTTGTCGTGGAGGAACGCGGTCTTCCGGTGTCCGCGCTACCTGGGTACGGTGCCGGCTGGCAGGTGCACATCGAGGATCTGGGCGTCTACCTCGCCGGCGGCGAACCGGAGGAGTGGCAGCCGCGCTGGCAAGCCCGCCGGCCCCAGTTCGCCCCAGTCGAGTGAGCACCGTCGACCGGGCCGATCTGTCGGTCGGTGAACGCGCCTCGCTGCGGCATTACCTCAGCGCCCAGCGCGACTCCGTTCTCGCGATCGTCGACGGGCTCGGTGAGGACGTGATGCACCGTCGCGTGCTGCCGTCCGGATGGACGATCGCCGGGATGATCGAGCATCTGGGTGACGCCGAGCGCGTCTGGTTCGAGACGGTGGTGGCCGGAGTGCCCGCTGTGGGCGATGCGGCGGCCGATGATGGACCGGGATTCAGTACAACGCGTGCGGTCCCAATCGTTCTGAGCAGATACCGAGCCCGGTGCGTGAAGTCCGACCTGATCCTCGACCGGGTGTCGTTCGACGACGCACCCGCCGGGGAGATACCGGCGGACATGACCGAGGACATCCAAACCGTGCGTGACGTCGTCCTGCACATGATCGAGGAGACCGCGCGTCATGCCGGGCATCTCGACGTCGTCCGCGAACTCGTGGACGGTCGCACCGGCCTCGGTCCGCGATAGCCCGATCACCTGCATCGTGCAGGACGTGACGGTCCGTTTCGACACGCGGGCAGATTCCGTAAGTGCTTGACATATCGGGGTGCGGGCGGGACGCTGAGTCGTCCTCAGACAGCCGGGGACGGGGTTGCGACGATCGGGTGCAGGGCTGAATGGACGATCTGCGGGGAATGACGGTGCGCGAGCTGATCATCGCGCTGGCCGAGGTCGAGGACGAGATTCGCCGGACCCGCCTGGGTCCGCCGCTGCCCGCCGGCGCACCTGCCGGACCGGCACCGGAGGCGCTGACGATCGAGCCGACGGTGGGCGAACGCCTGGTCGAGCTAGGCATCCGCGAGCAACGCATCGTCGACGAGCTCCAATCCCGTCGCGCCGTCGGCTGACCCCGCCCCGCCGGGGGCTGTATCAGGATCGGAGCCGCGCGGCCTCCGACGGGTGATGCTGACCGACCATGATGAGCTCATGGCGCTGTACCTCGACGAGTTGAAGCGCAGCGGCGTCTCACCGGCGGAACTGTCGGTGGACTGCCGCGCAACGACAGGCTGAACGCGTACTACCAGGGCCGCTATCTCGCCCGGCCGCTGTTCCTCGGGCACGACGGCGATGTCGTTCCATGGATCGTGAACTGGGGCGTGTTCACCATGGTCAACGGGTACGGCGGCGTGTGGGCGCGAGCCACCACCGTCGAGTCCACCATCGAGGTGCTCAACCTCGACCGCGGCGCGTATGCCGGCTGCTGCCTGCACGTACTGCCGGACGGCTGATCACGGGCTGAACGCGAGGAACAGGAACGCGCTGAACACGGTCAGGTGTACGGCGCCCTGCAGCACGGTGGCCCGGCCGGACGCGAGTGTCAGCGTGCTGATCACCGTGGTCAGCGCGAACAGCACGATCTCCTTGGTCTGCAGACCGAGCGCCAGCGGCCCGCTGAGCCAGATCGACGCGACCGCGATCGCGGGGATGGTCAGGCCGATACTGGCCATCGCCGATCCGAGCGCGAGGTTGAGGCTGGTCTGCAGGCGATTCCGTATCGCCGCCCGGAGGGCCGCAAACGTCTCGGGCAGTAATACCACCAGAGCGATGACTACACCCACCACCGACACCGGCGCGCCGGCGGCGACGACTGCGCGCTCCAGCGCGGGCGATACCGCCTTGGCCAAACCGACCACCGCGACCAGACAGCACACCAGCAGCCCGAGACTCGTCAGCGCCCTCGGCGTGGTTGGCGCTTCCGCGTGCTCGTCCTCGTCCTCCTCGTCCTGCTCGCCCGGAGGGTGCCCGCTGGTGACCGGGAGGAAGTAATCGCGGTGCCGGACTGTCTGGACGAACACGAAGACCGCGTACAGCACCAGCGACGCGACACCGGCGAACGCGAGTTGCGGACCGGTGAAGGTCGGCCCGGGCGAACTGGTCGTGTACCTCGGCAGCACCAGGCTCAGCGTCACCAGCGCGACCACGACCGCGAGTGCACCGCTCGACGCATGCGCGCGGAACTCCTGCACCCGATGCCTGATGGGCCCGACCAGCAGGCACAGCCCGATGATCGCGTTGAGGGTGATCATCACCGCGGCGAACACGGTGTCGCGGGCGAGCGTCGCCGACTTCTCGCCCTCGGCGCCGGCCATCAGCGTCACGATCAGCGCGACCTCGATCACCGTGACCGCGATCGCGAGGATCAGCGTCCCGAACGGTTCGCCGACGCGGTGTGCGACCACCTCGGCGTGGTGCACGGCCGTGATCACCGCCAGGCCGATCACGAGACAGTCCAGCGGCAGAAGTATGGGTCCCGGCTCGCCACTCAACGAGATCCCGAGAACGACCAGGGCCACGAACGGTACGGACAGAGTCCAGTTGCGCAACAGACCCGCGTACCTTCGCGCCATCGCCCTGATCTTAGTTGCCAGCGGCACGCATTCGCCCCGAGGCTCTCCGGCCTGGTGGTCGGGTCAGGAGGCGAGCCAGCCGCTGGAGGCGGCTTTGACACCGGCCTGGAAGCGGCTGCGTGCACCGAGCCGGTCCATCAATTGCGCGACCAGCCGCCGAACGGTGCGGACCGAGCAACCGAGCTGTGCTGCGGTGACCTCGTCGGTCGCGCCGACCGAGAGCAGTCGCAGGATCTCGTGCTCGCGCCGGGTCAGCGCGGTCTGGGCCGGTTGGCGGCCGTCGATCAGCGGTACGGCGTCCCGCCAGACCCGTTCGAACATCTGCGTGGTGCTGGTGACCACGCCGGGCAGCCGCATCGCGAGCACCCGGCTCGAAGCGGTGCCGGCGGTGAGGACCGCGGCGCAGCCGTCGACGACCAGCAGCTCCATCGGGACGTACGACATGGTGCGCACCTCGGCCCCGGCCAGCCTCATCCGCTTCAGGTACGCGCCGGCGCCGGCCGCGGTCCGTACGGTGTCGGGCAGGACCACGCGGTACCGCACGCCCGGCCGAAGCCGGTCCGGGCCGAGGTGCCGGATCATCACCGCATCGGCGGACAGGTCGCTCATGGCCAGGACATCTGTGCCGGCCGCGGAGAGCAGCTCGTCGATGGAGCTGCCCGGACGTCGTTTGCTGTCGTACTCCCGCATCGCGAGTGCCTCCCCAAAGGCCGGCGACGAACAGTTCGACACCTACACGGCCACCTCCGTGATCCGGTTCAGATCGTTTGACTTCGAGTGCACTCCAATTCCTACCGTCGAAGGCGAATGCAGGGAGCCCGAACTGATTGGACCGCTATGCCCGAACTGAGCCGGCGTCGCCGTCTGCTGGTGCTCGCGATCTGCTGCGCCAGCATCGTCGTCGTCGTGATGGACATCTCCATCGTCAACGTCGCACTCCCGGTGATGCGGCGCGACCTTGACGCCTCGGTGTCCGATCTGCAGTGGACCGTCGACGCGTACACGCTGGTGCTGGCCGGATTCCTGGTGCTGGCCGGCTCCACCGCGGACCGGGTCGGCCGGCGGCGGACGTTCCAGGTCGGCCTGGCGGTGTTCGGCCTCGGTTCGCTGCTGTGCGGGCTCGCTCCGGGTATCGGCTGGCTGATCGCCGCACGAGTCCTCCAGGCCGCGGGCGGGACGATGCTCAACCCGGTCTCGATGGCGATCATCGCCAGTACGTTCACCGACGCCGCCGAGCGGGCGCGCGCGATCGGTGTCTTCGGGGCGATGTCCGGCCTGGCGCTGGCGCTCGGCCCGATCCTCGGCGGCATCCTGGTCGACGGAATCGGCTGGCGTGCGATCTTCTGGGTCAACGTACCGATCGTCATCGCGGCGATCGTCCTGACCGCCGTGTTCGTTCCCGAGTCCCGCGCCGCCCGTGCGCGCCGGGTCGACCCGGTAGGCCAGATTCTGGTGATCCTCGTCCTCGCCTCGGTCGTTACCGCCATCATCGAGGCCGGCAACCTGGGCTGGACGTCGCCGGTCATCCTCGCCCTGTTCGCCGTCGCCGTGCTTGGCGTACTGGGCATCCTGTGGTACGAGCCGCACCGGGTGGATCCGCTGTTGGAACTGCGTCTGTTCCGCAGCGTGCCGTTCAGCTCCGCGATTGTGATGGCGCTGTGCGCGCTATGTGCGTTCGGCGCATTCCTGTTCGCTACGACGCTGTACTTGCAGGACGTTCGCGGGCTGTCAGCACTCGCTGCCGGGCTTTGCCTTCTCCCGGTCGGGGTGACAGTCATCGCGTTGTCCCCGTTCACCGGCCGGTACGTCGGCGCGCAGGGTCCGCGGCTGCCGCTCGTGGTGGCCGGCGTTGCGCTGGCAATCGGTGGCGGGCTGTCATTGTTGATCGGCCCTGCGACGGACATACCAGCGTTGCTCGCTGTCTATCTGCTTTTCGGCCTCTTCCTCGCAGCAGTCAATCCGCCGATCACGAACACGGCAGTGTCCGGAATGCCCCGATCGATGGCCGGTGTGGCGGCGTCGCTCGCGTCGGCCGGCCGCCAGACCGGCACCACCCTCGGCGTCGCGATCGCCGGAACGATCGTGGGATCAGCCGCGGACGTCAGCGGTACGGCGTACACCACCGCGGCCCACGGCGTGTGGTGGATGCTGCTCGGCCTGGGCATCGGCATCACGGCGCTCGGTCTGCTCAGCACTTCTCGCCGCGCCCTGACCACCGCCGCCCGGGCCGCGGCCCTGTTCGACTCCCTCGACGGCAGCACACCGAGCCGCGTCGTTCTGAGGAGCTAGCCTGCGTCTTTCATGAGGCCGCGGCCGACACGGGTCGTAGGAATGCGAAAGTGCCTGTTCTGTAGGGGAAACTCTGGCTTGCGACGGTCGGAGACCACCTAGAGAGCGGGCACTTCGCGGGTGAAGCGTAGCAAGCGAGTTGGTCGGGTTGTGGTCAGCGCCGATGGCCAGGGTGTGGTGTCGCATGCCGGGGTCGGTCTGCTGCGGGAGATGGCCGAGTACACCGGGCTGGTCGGTGGGATCACCGAGGCGTTGCTGGACACGTATAAGGGGGTTCCGGTGCATCCGCCGGGCAGGGTGTTCACCGACTTGGCGGTCGCGGTGGCCGATGGCGCGGATGCGATCAGCGGCATCGGCGTGCTCGGTGATCGGGAGGAGTTGTTCGGTGCGGTGGCGTCGAGTCCGACAGCGTGGCGGCTGCTGGACCGGGTCGATGCCGGCCATCTGCCGGCTGTGCGGGCCGCTCGTGGTGACGCCCGTGCGGCGGCGTGGGCGGCGGGCGCCGGCCCGGACCTGGCGAGCGAGTTGCGGTTGGACTTCGACGCCACGGTCACGATCGCGCATAGCGAGAAGGAGAACGCGGCGGCGACCTGGAAGAAGACGTTCGGGTTCCATCCGCTGCTGTGCTTCCTAGATCGTCCCGATGTGGCCGGTGGGGAGGCGCTGGCCGGGCTGCTGCGGCCCGGCAACGCGGGCTCG
>JBKPSJ010000020.1:0-6244 GCA_046765875.1 Actinomycetota bacterium | reverse complement strand
GGCAGCGTCAGATGTGTATAAGAGACAGCTCCTTGGTCGAGACGGCCCTGCACGCGAGAACGGAATCAACCGCTCCCCGCGCGTCCCGCCAGCACGGCGGATTGTGGCGACGAACAGCGTCACCGGCCGTTCTCAGCGGACGGGGCGGTAGGACTTGAGCGCTGCGAACAGCTGTTGCTCGGTAAGGCCGGCGTATGTGCGCATCGCCAGTGCACGCGCCGTGTCGTTCCACCCGTCGCGGGCCATCACCGTGTACATCGTGACCAGCTTGCTGACGCCGATCCTGCGCATCAGGTAGCGCACCGCAAGCCAGCTCACGCCGTACACGTCCTCCTGGCTGGTGTAGAAGCCGGTGTCGGAGGGCAGGGCAGTCATCCGCGGCAGCGCGTTGCGCTGTACGTCGGCCTCCCAGTCCGCCACGTCGTCCGCGCCGCTGATCTCCTCCACGCCCTTCCACGACACGTACTCCGCGACGCCCTCGGCCAGCCACAACGGCTCGTACCCGCCCAGTGCGGCCGTGGCGACATGCGTGAACTCGTGCGACAGCAGGATCTCGTCGACGTTCTTGTGCTCAGCCGGGTTGACCACTACGTATGCCCCGGCAAAGACACCTTCCTTGGTGACGTCTCCCGGCAGCGAGCGGTATGTCCCGGTGGCGCTGGCCGACGAGTCGACATCGGTGGTGGTGAAGTCGGCGCCGCGGACCCGCTCCTGATTCGTCGCCGAGACCAGGACCGAGCCGTGCCAGCCTCCCGGCCAGTACTTGTCGACCGTGGCCAGCGCCTGTTCGGCGGCGGTCCGCACGCTCCGGCCGAACGCGGTCTGGCCCTTGTCCACCAGCACCATCAGCCGCGGCGAGCGGTGGATCTCCAGCCGGCTCAGGTCCCACGGCTCGCGGTGTGCGCCCGGCGTCAGCTCGGTGTCGAAGGCGCTGTCGTCGACCAGCAGCCAGTTGCCGCTCCGCTCGGCGAAGGTGTAGCACAGCTCGGTCCTGACCGGCTCGGGGTCGATCCCCTTGATCTGGTACGTCATCGCGACCCGCACCGAGTACGCCGTCGGGCCGTACCTCTCGAGCATCGCCTGGTCGAACTGGTCCTGGCGGCGGTCATAGCGCAGGTAGTCCAGCCCGAGGTCGACCAGGTTCGCGAACAGCATCCGCTGCTCGGCGATCAACTGGGTCGCGGTGGCGTCGACGCCGGCCAGGAATGACTCCTCGTCGACGGCCGTGATCGCGGCCGCCCGCTGCGCCAGGAACCTGTCGATCGCCTGTGACCGGGCGTTGACATCGACATCGGCCGGCTGCATCTGCGAGGTCGGCGCGACTGTCGCGATGCCGCCCGTGCCGATCGGCCCGGCCTGCTCGCGGTCACGGACCGCGTACCCGACCGCACCGGCCATCACCACGGCGGCCGTCAGCAACGCCCACCACCGGCGCAGCCCGGACGCGACGGTGTTACGCGTGTCGGTCACGTCGGGTCGTCCTCCGGTCAGCCCTCTGCCACGGCCCGGCCACCCTACCCGCTGATCGATGTCGACGCAGCGGCTTACCTCCCGGTTCGGGCGCCGCTGTTCAGCGCCGCATGGCAACGGCCGGTCGCCGGGACCGGCATCACGAACCCGGTCGGGCCGTCGTCGTCTCCGGGTGCCGCTCGGGGTCGCCGGCGGCGAGGTGCTGGATGATCTCGAGCGCGAGGTCCTGTGCGGTGAGGCCGAGCCGGTCCAGGATCTGGGGGCGCTTCGCGTGCGACAGGAACTCCTGTGGAATGCCGTAGTCGTGCACCGGGGTGTGCACACCCGCGTCCCGGAGCGCCTGCGCGATCGTCGAACCGCAGCCGCCGACGCGGCCGTTGTCCTCGATCGTCACCACGCAGCGGTGCTCGGCGGCCAGGCGGGCGATCGCCGGGTCGACCGGCTTGACCCAGCGGGGGTCGAGCACCGTGACGCCGAACCCCTGCGCGGTCAGCCGGCTGCCCACCTCGACGGCGGTGCCCGCCATCGACCCGATCCCGACGATCAGCACATCCTTGCCGGCGGTCAGCGCGGGCCGGGCCAGTACGTCGCAGCCGCCGGCCTTGCCGACCGCCTCGATGTCGTCGACGATCGCACCCTTCGGGAACCGCAGCACGGTCGGCGCGTCGTCGACCAGGACGGCCTCGTCGAGCAGTTCGGCCACCCGGGCGCCGTCACGGGGCGCGGCCAGCCGCAGGGCGGGTACGACCTGCAGGATCGACATGTCCCACATGCCGTTGTGGCTCGCTCCGTCGTCGCCGGTCACGCCGGCCCGGTCGAGCACGAAGGTCACGCCCAGCCGGTGCAGTGCGACGTCCATCAGCACCTGGTCGAAGGCCCGGTTGAGGAACGTCGCGTATACCGCGACCACCGGGTGGAATCCGCCCATCGCCAGCCCCGCGGCACTGGTCACCGCGTGCTGCTCGGCGATGCCGACGTCGAAGGTACGGTCCGGGAACACCTCGGCGAACCTGTTCAGGCCGGTCGGGTGCAGCATCGCCGCGGTGATCGCGACCACGTCCGGCCGGCGCTTGCCGATCTCGACCAGTTCCTCGGCGAACACGTCGGTCCAGCCGCGCGGCTTGTTCGGCGGACGTACCTGGTGGAACCTGTCCTCCTCGTCCTGCTCGGCCGCGTCGTACCCGAAGCCCTTCCTGGTCACCGCGTGCACGATCACCGGGCCGCCGAACGCCTTCGCGCTGGCCAGCGCCGACTCCATCGCCGTGCGGTCGTGGCCGTCGATCGGGCCAACGTACTTCAGGCCGAGATCCTCGAACATGCCTTGTGGCGCGAGCACATCCTTGAGGCCCTTCTTCACCCCGTGCAGCACCTCGTACAGCGGCGGCCCGACCAGCGGCGTGCGGCCGAGGTTCTTCTTGACCAGGTCGAGCACCCGCTCGTACCGCGGGTTGGTTCGCATATTGGTGAGGTGCTTGGCCATCCCGCCAACGGTCGGGCTGTACGAGCGGCCGTTGTCGTTGACGATGATGACCAGCCTGAGGTCGTCGGCGTCGGCGATGTTGTTCAGCGCCTCCCAGGCCATCCCGCCGGTCAGGCCGCCGTCGCCGATCAGCGCCACCACGTGCCGGTCCTCGCCGCGCAACCGGTACGCCTTGGCCAGGCCGTCGGCGTACGACAGTGCCGTCGAGGCGTGCGAGTTCTCCACCAGGTCGTGCTCCGACTCCGCGCGCGACGGGTAGCCGGACAGGCCGCCCTCCTGGCGCAGCCGGTCGAAGCCGGGCCAGCGGCCGGTGATGATCTTGTGTACGTAGGCCTGGTGGCCGGTGTCGAATACGAGCTTGTCGGCCGGCGAGTCGAAAACCCGGTGCATGGCCAGCGTGATCTCGACCATGCCCAGGTTCGGGCCGAGGTGGCCGCCGGTCTTCGACACCTTCTCGACCAGGAACTCGCGGATCTCTGTCGCCAGGTCCGACAGCTGTCGATCGGTCATTCGCCGCAGATCCAGCGGCCCGTGCACCGTCTCCAGCACACCCATCGAGACTCCTTCTCGTAGCCCTCAGCGGCGAGCGCTCCGGTCGCACGAGTCTATGACCGGTACCGGTCCGAACCGAAGCCGGCCGCCCGATGTCGTCTTGCGTGTGGTGAACAGGGCGACGGTACGGGCGCGGCGCGACGGTAGGGTGCTCGGGTGACGCAGGTGCGGCTCGAGGTCGCCAAGTACGACGGATCGCCGCACTGGTCGCAGCACCTGGTCCGGCTCGGCGAGGACGAGCACGGCCTGTGGCTCGGCTCACCCGCCGGCGGCACCTGGACGCGCGCGAACGGCAACGTGTACACCAACCGGCAGGCGCAGGTGCTCAACTGCAACGCCGGGCGCTGGTGGACCGCCACGTTCAACGCCGCTCCGGCGGTGACCGAGATCTACGTGGACGTGAGCGCCCCGGCGACCATCGAGGACGGCCTGGTCCGGCTCGTCGATCTGGATCTCGACGTACGCCGGTTGCGCGACGGCACCGTCCGGATCGAGGACGAGGACGAGTTCGACGAGCATCGGGTCCTGTACGGCTACCCGGCCGAGATGGTCGCCGCAGCCCGCGACGCGGCCGACTGGCTACTGGCGAACATCACGTCGGCCGAGCCGTTCGTATCGGTCCATCACCAGTACTTGGACCAACTCGCATAGCGGCTCGCGTAGTAGTTCTCCGATCACATACGGTGAATATGTGGTTGATGTCGTGCGCACCCTGTTCTGCAAGTACGACGGCCGGCCGCACCGCCAGGTGCAGTCGATCCGGCTCGGCGAGGACGAGTACGGCCTGTGGGTCGGCTCGTTGCCCGGCGGGTTGGGTCGGCGCGGCGACGGCCGCTGGGTCGCGATCGAGCACCACCGGGTCCGGCTGTTCCCGCACAATGCGTGGTGGAGCGCGCTGTTCAACGACGAGCCGCACGAGACCGAGATCTACTGCGACATCACCACACCCGCCGAGATCTCCGACAACACCGTGACGACGGTCGATCTGGACCTCGACATCCGCCGGATGCGCGACGGAACGGTCCGAGTCGTCGACGAGGAGGAGTTCGCCGTACACCGGGTCAAGTACAACTACCCGGACCGGGTCGTCGACGCCGCCCGGGCCACCTGTGCGTGGGTGGCGGCCAACATCACCACAGCCGAGCCGTTCCGGTCGGCGTACCGCCATTACCTGGACCGCGTCCGCGACCTCACCCCGATCCGTTAGCGGCGGTTGAACTCCAGCCTCAGATGGTCGAGTTGAAGCACGCCGGGATTGCGGCTGCTCTGGTCCATGAACATGTCGGCTACCGGGCTGACGGTGAGGTACAAGTGCTTGCCGGCCGGTACGTCGACCGCCACCGCGGGCAGGTCGATCGTCCGCTTGACCCCGTGCACGACATCTGCCTCGCGCAACGGCATGGTGTTGTTCTGCACGATCCGGGCGTCCGCCGGTGTCGTACCGACGCTCAACGCGAAGAACCCGCGGCTGTCCGGAGCCAGGCTGGTGACCCTGGCGCTGAGCCGTACCGACCCGGCCGGCGAGATCGGCCCGTCGGCCAGCGGTACGGCGAACGGCAGACCGGCACCGGTGCTGGTGACGACCGGGTCCAGCCGGTACGTCGTGTCCGGCTTCACCGAGCGCGTGTCCACGCAGCGGCCGTCCGCGGTGGCCAGGTGGTAGCGGCCGAAGCCGGTCATGCCGGTCGACTCGTGCTTGAGGTTGAGCCGCATGAACCGCAGTTCGAGATCGCTGAAGCTCGGGCTGCCGAGCGCCACCGAGCACGGGTCCCCCGGCGTACCGAATCCTGGCGGGACGGTGGCCGGCAGGGAGTGGCCGCCGTTGTAGCCGACCAGCATGCTCCGCGACCGGGCCCGCGGCGTGAGCGCGCGGGAGAAGTTCTCGATGCTCCGCCGGTCGCGACCGAGGACACGAACGCCTGGGCGGGCGCAACGAGGACGGTGCTGAGCAGGAGTGCGACGGCGGCGATGCGCACGGGTCTCATCCGGCGACATCCTTCGACGAGGGGGCGGCGTCCGTCGCACGCTGGACGAGCGCGGGCCTGCTGGCCGGACCCTGCGAGAATGCCCGCGTGCACATCGCCATCGAGGTGGTCGCGCTGGCCACCGTGGTCGCGCTGGTGTCGGCCGGCACCCGGCGGTACGGGCTGCCCGCGCCGCTGGTACTGGTGCTGACCGGGATCGTGGCGTCGTACCTGTGGTTCGTTCCGCGTGTGCAACTCACCTCCGAGGTGGTGCTGGTCGGGTTCCTGCCGCCGCTGTTGTACGCCACGTCGATCCGGAGCAGCCTGGTCGACTTCCGCCGCAATCGGCGCGCGATCGGGCTGCTGTCGGTCGGGCTGGTCGCGTTCACAACGATCGGCGTCGGCGTGGTCGCCGCGTGGCTGCTGCCGATCCAGTTCGCGGCGGCGCTGGCGCTCGGCGCGATCGTGGCACCGACCGACGCGGTGGCCGCGACCGCGATCGCCCGCCGGGTCGGGATGCCGCGCCGGATCGTCACCATCCTCGAGGGCGAGAGCCTGCTCAACGACGCGACCGCGCTGGTCGCGTTGCGGATGGCGCTGGCGGCGCTGGCCGGCGCGCTCGACCACTGGTGGGAGGTCGGGCTGGACTTCGTGCGCGCCGCTGGCGGCGGCGTGCTGGTCGGCGTCGTGGCCGCGCTGGTGCTGGCGAAGTTCCGCAAGCACATCACCGACCCGGTGCTGGACACCTCACTCAGCTTCATGGCGCCGTGGATCGCCT